>NZ_JARCCZ010000015.1:0-145913 GCF_048957775.1 Pseudarthrobacter sp. CC4
AGTGTGAGTGCCGTTCACCGTCGGGCAAATGACGGAGGCGGCTACTCCCGTCCCATGAATACCCGTGCATGCCAGTTTGTTAAGGTCCTGGAAGAGTGGGTCCACCAGGCCGGGCGCACCCGCCCGGATCGGACAACTCCGCAGGTCACCGGGCCGCCCACCGTTGCCTTATTCCAAGGGCTCGCTAAGAATGAACCAATGACGGTCTACGTGCGTTCACTTGAAACTGCAGTTCCGAAAACGATGCTGATCCAGTCGGAAGCCCGGGATGTCTTTGCGGCCCAGCCTGGCCTGTCCAGGCTTGGTTCCCGGCTGGTGAACACGTGTTTCGATTCAGCGGCCATTGACACCCGCTTTACTGCCGTCGAGGAACTGACCAACGAGTTCCGCTCGGACGATCCGCAGTTCTACGACCCCGCCACCGGCCTCCTCCTGAACCCCGGCACCAAAGCCCGGAATGAGATCTTCGGCCGGGAAGCCACCAAGCTCTTCGTCGAAGCCGCCCGCTCCGCCGTCAACGCCTGCCCGGAACTCAATTTACTTGACATAACTCATCTGGTGACAGTCTCCTGCACGGGATTCTTCAACCCGGGGCCCGACTACAAAATCGTGCGGGAGCTAGGCCTGGATCCAGCGGTCCAGCGCTACCACCTCGGCTTCATGGGCTGCTATGCGGCCTTTCCCGCGCTGCGCGCAGCAAAGCTGTTCTGCGAAGCCGACCCCAACGCCGTTGTCCTGGTGGTCTGCGCCGAACTGTGCTCGCTGCACGTCCGTACCTCCAACGACCCCGACACCATCATGGGGTCAGCACTCTTCGCCGATGGTGCGGCAGCCGCCGTCGTCACTGCCCGGCAAGGCGCCGAAGACCACGCGCTGATGCAGCTGGACCATTTTGAAACAGTCCTCACCCCCGTCGGCGAGGACTCCATGGCCTGGAACATTGGCGACCACGGATTCGAAATGGTCCTGGGCAACTACGTCCCGCACATCATCGACGACCACATCGTCGGGGCACTGGCGCCTCTCCTGGCGCGGGAACCGGAACTGGCAGCACTCCCCTACTCCTCCATCCGCCACTGGGCCATCCACCCGGGCGGCCGCAGCATCCTCGACAAAGTCGAGTCCAGGCTCGGCCTCACGCAGGAACAGCTGGTTCCGGCCCGCGAGGTCCTCCGCAATTACGGCAACATGAGCAGCGCTACTGTCCTGTTCGTCATCAAGCACATCCTGGAACAGGACCCGGAGCCGGGTGACGAACGGATCTGCTCCATGGCCTTCGGCCCCGGCCTCACTGTGGAAACGGCGGTCTTCACGAAACTGCGGCAAGCGCCGCGCACCACCCGGCCGGCGCACAACTCTCCAGAGGAACAGGTGCAGGAGGGGCTGCCGGTGGAAGCGCCGGTGGCCTGATCCCCGTGGATCTCCTGCTGCGGCGGCGCGCCGCCTGGGCGGTGGAAATCATGGACCTGCCCGACTGCGACCCGCAGGCACTGGACAACACGTACCGCCAGTTCGCTGTCACAAACCGGATGCTCTCCGGATGGCGCCGGCTGTACGTGCGCGAGCTGCGTCCTTTCCTGGCCGGCAGCTCCCGGCCCGTGACGCTCCTGGACATTGGCTCAGGCGGAGGGGATCTCCCAACCCTGCTGTGGCGCTGGGCCGCGCGCGACCACCTCGCCCTGCACATCACGGGCATCGATCCCGATCCCCGGGCCGCCGCCTTCGCTAAGCGGCGCCCGGAAGTCCCGGGACTCACTTTCCGGCAGGCCCACAGCGCCGATCTGGTGAGCGAGGGCAGGCAGTACGACTTCGTGATTTCCAACCATGTCCTGCACCACCTTGCTGAGGCACAACTGCAGGAACTGCTGGCGCATTCGCAAGTGCTGGCCGAAAAGGCCGTGGTGCACAACGATCTCCGCCGCAGCCCGGTTGCCTATGCCCTTTTCAGTGCCGCCGCCCTGCCCTTCCGCCATTCATTCATCCGCGCGGACGGGCTCACGTCCATCCGGCGCAGCTATTCGCGCCGGGAACTGGCGGCCGTCGCTCCCCCCGGCTGGGTGGTCAGACCGAGCAGCGCCTTCCACCAGGTCCTCGCTTTTTCGAGGGACTGACGTGGAAACAGACGTGGTCATCGTCGGCGGCGGCCCGGTGGGCCTCTACCTGGCGGCTTCCCTGCTCCAGGAGGGCGTCTCCGTACGGCTCCTCGAGCAGCGGACGGAACGCAATATCCACACCCGCGCCATCGGGATCCATCCTCCCGCCCTCGAGGCGCTGGACGGCGTCCACCTGGCCGATGCCATGGTGCGGGAGGGCGTGCCGATCCGTGCGGGAATGGCCCTCAGCGGCGGGAGGACCGTGGGCACCATGTCCTTCGCAGGCGTTTCGGAGGACTTTCCGTTCGTACTGGCCCTCCCCCAATACCGGACGGAACAACTCCTCGAGGAACGCGTCAATGCCCTCGACAGCCGGGCCATCGTCAGGGGCGTGCGCGTCACAGGAGTGAACGACGACGGCGCTTCGGCCACCGTCGTCGTCGAACCTTCCAGCGACGCAACGGCAGGGGGCGGCAGCTTTGAAGCGTCAATTGTGGTCGCCGCCGACGGCGCAAGGTCACGGCTGCGCGATGCCGTCCGTATGCCCGTCCGCACCAAGGCCTATCCGGACCACTACCTGATGGGCGACTTCGCCGACTCCGGACGCCATGGGCAGATGGCTGTCCTCTTCCTCGAGCCGGAGGGGATCGTAGAATCCTTTCCGCTCCCGGGCGGGCTGCGGCGGTGGGTGGTACGGCTCGGCCAGCCCGCGGAAGGAGCCGACGCCGGCCGGCTGGCACGCCTGGTCCTGCGGCGGACGGGAATCCTCCCTGACGTGCGGACCAACACCATGCTGAGCGCCTTCAGCGTCCGCTCCACAATGGCCCGGCGCATCGTGGCCGGGCGCGTAGTGCTGGTGGGCGACGCCGCCCACGAAATCAGCCCGATCGGCGGCCAGGGCATGAACCTTGGCTGGCTGGACGCCCAGGCCCTGGCTCCCGTGGTTCGGGAGGCTGTGGCGGGAAAGCCAGTGGCCGGGCGGCTTAAGGCATTCGACGCCGGGCGGCGACGTGCCGCTGTGATCGCGCGGCGCCAGTCCGAAGTGAACATGCTGCTGGGACGTCCGCTGCCGGCGCCGCTCCTTAGGCTTCGCAACCTTGCCATCGGCGGAGCCGCTTCAATCCCGGCCATGAACCGGTGGACGGCCCGGCGCTTCACCATGCAGTAGGGCCGGGAACGCTCGGACATGGCGCCCGGCGGGATTCAGCGGAAGTAGCAGTCGTAGCTGTCCTGGCTCACGATTTTTCCGTCAGCAACCTCAAAAACCGACGACGTCCGGGCCCGGATGGTCTCCCCCCGGTCCCAGTAGCGGAGGTCCATCCGGACCGTCGCTGACCAGTCTGCCTCCACGGCCACCCTTCCGCCTTCACAGGTGGTGCGCCTGATGTGGAACTTCTGGTCCGAGACCACCTCGGAGCTCTGGTCCGCGCCGGCAAGGACCGAAGCGAGCGTGCGCGTGGAGCCTTCCGGAGCCAGGAGGTGCGGTGCTTCCACCAGCACGAAGGTGTCCGCCAGGAAAGGCCTGATCTCAGCGGCCCCTCCGCCTGCTTCCAGTACCCGGATGAATCCGAGGACCCGATCCAACGGGGAGATGCTCAGGGAAGGGTCTTCAGCCATGGAAACGACACTAACCCACTGCGGCCGGGAGGATGACGGAGGCCAGTAGGCTTTCCCCATGAACCCCATCCCGCCGGAGACCACCGCCAGCGATGAACAGATCCGGGAAACCGTGGAGCGGATCCTTTCGGCCGGAACGCTCCCGCCCATCGTGCAGGCCGGCCACCCCGCACTTCGACAGCGCGCCGCCGCCCTTGACGGTCAACTCTCCTCCGACCAGCTGGAGCGTCTCATCGCCCTCATGCGGCAGGTTATGCACGAGGCCCCCGGAGTGGGACTGGCGGCGCCGCAGCTCGGCATCCCCCTCCAAATCGCGGTCGTCGAGGACCAGTTCGACGTCGATCCGGAGGCCGCTGCGCTGCGCAAGCGACGTCCATTGGAGTTCCTGGCACTCCTAAACCCCCGGTACACGCCGCTGGGAACGGAGTATGCCTCCTTTTACGAGGGCTGCCTCTCCCTGAACGGGCTCCAGGCAGTGGTGACCCGACCCGAGAACGTCCTGCTGGACTTCCAGGCACCCGATGGCTCACCGGTGCAGCGGGAGTTCGCAGGCTGGCAGGCCCGGATCGTGCAGCACGAAACCGACCACCTGAACGGTGTCCTGTACGTGGACCGGGCCCAGCTGCGGTCGCTCAGCAGCAACGCGGAGTACGCCGCGCACTGGGCGGAACCGGGGATCAGCAAGGCCCGGGCAGGGCTCGGGTTCGATACCGGCCCGGTCAGCGTCGCCGGCTCCTAGCCGGACCCATCCGGGGCGCCGGGCGGGCCGCCCTAAGATGGTGGCTATGCCCGCTCCCAAGCTTCCCCTGCTGTGCCCTGTGTGCTTCCAGCCGCTGGAGCCGGCGGGACCCCATCCCTCCGGCCACGGCCGCCTTCTTTGCGGATCTTCCCACAGCTTCGACGCCGCCAGGCAGGGGTACTTCAACCTGCTGGTGGGAAAAGGCACCGCGTTCGAAGCGGACACCGCCGAGATGGTGGAGGCCCGCTTCAACTTCCTGGGGAAGGGGCACTACCTGCCGCTGGCAGAGGCGGTGGCAGCCGCCGTCGTCCCATCCCTGCCCCGGGACCGAGCCGTCGTCCTGGACTCAGGAACCGGCACGGGACACTACCTGCGCGTTCTGCTTGATGCGGCGGCGGCCAACGGCCGGGAGGTGGCCGCCCTTGGGCTCGACATCTCGAAATTCGCCCTGCGGCGCGCCGCGCGGCTCAACCCGGAGGCGGTAAACCTCGCCTGGGACGTATGGCAGCCGTTGCCGGTGAAGGACAACTCGGTTGACGCGGTCACGGTAATTTTCGCGCCCCGGAACGCCCCGGAGTTCGCACGCGTGCTGCGGCCAGCGGGCCTGCTGGCCGTGGTGACACCCCGGCCCGGTCATCTCGCCTCCATTGCGGAGCCGGCCGGCATGCTCGGTATCGAAGAAGGCAAGGAGAACCGTTTGGCCGGGGCAATGGAGCCGCACTTCACGATCGAAAGCGCCCGGGACATCGACTTCCCCCTTGCGCTAACCCGCCAGGAGGCGGCAGACCTTGCGTTCATGGGACCGGCGGGGCATCACAGCGACCGCACCGCCATCGCCGCCCGGCTGGAGGGCCATCCGGAGCCCGTCCTGGCCGAAGCGCGGTTCCGCCTCACAGTCTTCCGCCCCGCGACGGCCCGGACGCAGTAACGACTTGGCCACTATCCCCGCCAACTCCCGGCGGCCCGCCCATAGGAAGGCTGCCAGCATTAGGATGGAAGAACAGTTGCTGGAGGGTCCGCGGTAGCGGCTCCCCGTAGCGAAGGGGGAGCATGTTGTTTGAATGGTTGGGCGAAAACTGGTGGGCACTGTGGCTCACCGCTTTCCTCGCCTTTGCAGTGATCGAGATGATCACCCTTGACCTGTTTTTCATCATGCTCGGCGGAGGAACCCTCGCCGCCCTGGTGGCTGATTTCGCCGGCGCTGACCTCTGGCTGCAGATTGTGGTTTTCTGCGTCGTCTCCCTGCTTATGATCGCCTTTGTCCGGCCGGTGGCCCTGTCCCACTTGAAGAAGGGTCCGTCCGAGCAGCGCACCAATGTTGACCGGCTGATCGGTGAACAGGCCGTGGTCATGGAACCCGTCTCCTCAGACGGCGGCCTGGTCAAAATCGGCGGCGATATCTGGAGCGCCCGCTCAGCGGCAGGAGTCCTTCCCGCCGGCCAAAAAGTTGTGGTGGCCGCCATAGACGGAGCCACCGCCGTGGTTTCGGCAGCATCCGAACCCGACACCAAGTCCTGATACAGCCTGATCAATTGGGGAAGAAGGAAATGTATGAATAACGCAGGAGGAGCCGCACTCGCCATTGTGCTGGTGGTCCTGATCGTGTTTGTGATTATTGTCCTGGTCCGGGCGGTCCGGATCATTCCACAGGCACGGGCTGGTGTTGTTGAAAGGCTGGGCAAATACCAGCGGACGCTCAATCCGGGACTGACCATCCTTATTCCCTTCGTTGACCGGCTCCTGCCGCTGCTGGACCTGCGCGAGCAGGTGGTCTCCTTCCCGCCGCAGCCTGTCATCACCGAGGACAACCTGGTGGTCTCCATCGATACCGTGGTGTATTTCCAGGTCACGGACCCGCGCGCCGCCACGTACGAGATCGCCAACTACATCCAGGCCGTGGAGCAGCTGACCACCACCACGCTGCGCAACGTGGTGGGCGGGCTGAACCTCGAGGAGGCGCTCACGTCCCGGGACCAGATCAACGGACAGTTGCGCGGCGTCCTGGACGAGGCCACGGGCCGCTGGGGCATCCGGGTTTCCCGCGTGGAACTGAAGGCAATCGATCCGCCCCACTCCATCCAGGACTCGATGGAGAAGCAGATGCGCGCCGAGCGCGACCGGCGCGCGGCCATCCTGACGGCCGAAGGAACCAAGCAGTCAGCGATTCTCACCGCTGAGGGCCAGCGGCAGGCCTCCATCCTGAAAGCGGAAGGTGATGCGAAGGCGGCCATCCTCCGTGCCGACGGCGAAGCCCAGGCCATCCAGAAGGTCTTCGACGCCATCCACAAGGGCAATCCGGACCAGAAGCTGCTGGCCTACCAGTACCTGCAGACACTGCCCAAGCTGGCGGAGGGCTCCTCCAACAAGCTGTGGATCATTCCCAGTGAAGTCGGCGAAGCACTCAAGGGAATCGGCAACGCCCTGGGCGGGACCACCCCGGAATCCGCCGGCGGCCTGTTCGACGAAGTCGGGGCCAAACCGTCGGAGCCTTAGGCGCTACGGCCGGAGGACCGGCTGACGGTCCTTGCCGGTTACGAGGAGGGGTCCGTGCTGAACGGACCCCTCTTTTGGCTGTTCCGGCCTTACGCCGGTATAATTGTGTATTTGTCCGGCTGGAGCAGATCCGCTGGAACAACAAAGCTTCGCGATGCGTTGAATCTAGAGATGCAGCACAGAGCACACAGTAGTCCGATGGTACGTGTTTACCGTCGGCCGGCGCGGTGTTGTACACCGCGAATCGACCAGAGGGAGAAATCATGAGCGATCGCAGCCTGCGGGGCATGCGCCTTGGTGCACAGAGCATGGAGACCGAGTCCGGAGTAGAGCCGGCTCCGCGCCAGCGTGTCGAGTACCGGTGCGAGGACGGCGAGCAGGTCTTCGTCACCTTCTCCTCAGAGGCGGAAATCCCCCCGGTGTGGGTTTCCAAAACCGGCAAGGAAGCGCTCCTGGTTGATGGCGAACGGCCCGACACCAGCAACGACAAAGCTGTCCGTACCCACTGGGACATGCTCCTGGAACGCCGCTCGCTGCCCGAGCTTGAGCAGATCCTCGAAGACCGGCTGACCATCCTGCGCGAACGCCGCGGAGAACGGCGCTCCGCCTAAGGAATCCAGCCCAGGGCTTGAACCAAAGGGGCTGTCCCTGCACTTTGTGCGGGGACAGCCCCTTCCTTGTTTAATTCGGCTTCTACGTGCTGTGCTGCAGCGGTTACGGCTGCCGCGCCGGTGTCTTCTTGCCGGTCAGGGCGTGCCAGCGGGCCTGCAGGCCCCACTTGGTGACGTTGACCATGGCTTCGAGCACGATGTTGCCGCTCATCTTGGAGGCGCCGAGTTCCCGCTCAACAAAAGTGATGGGCCGTTCCTCGATCCGGAGCCCCATGCGGGCCACCCGGAACGCGAGGTCCACCTGGAAGCCGTAGCCAACCGAGTCCACCTGGTCCAGGTTGAGCTTTTCCAGCGTGGTCCTGCGGAACGCGCGGTAGCCGCCCGTGACGTCCTTGATCTTCAGACCCAGCATGAGGCGGGCATAGGTGCTGCCCACCCTGGAAATGGCCTGGCGGTAGAGGGGCCAGTTGACGACGCTGCCGCCGGGAACCCACCGGGAGCCCATGGCAAGGTCGGCGCCCTGTTCAACGGCTTCCAGCAGCTGGGGAAGCTGCTCGGGCTGGTGGGAACCGTCAGCGTCCATTTCAACTAGGACGTCATATCCGGCGTCCAGACCCCACCGGAAGCCGGCAATGTACGCGGCGCCCAAGCCTTCCTTGCCCTTGCGGTGCAGGACGTGCACCTGGGAATCCTCGGCAGCGAAACGGTCCGCGAGCTGGCCGGTGCCGTCAGGGCTGTTGTCATCCACCACCAACACGTCCGACGCCGGGACCGCCGCGCGAAGCCGCTGGAGGGTCTTGGGCAGCGATTCCAGCTCGTTGTAGGTGGGAATGATCGTGAGGACGCGCACAGAGGGCCTTTCCTGGGGGAAACGGTCAGAGCGCCCGGCCGCAATCGGGGTCGCAGCAGGCGCAACTACCAATTATAGGGTGGCGGCAGCCGGGTCAGGACCGGAGCGCTGGACTTGCGAAAATTTCGGCGCCGTTCCTGACCGTTTGCAGGCACACCGGATCAGTGCCGGTGTCCAGGGCAGGCAGCAGCGGTGTCCGCGCCCTCGGGTCGGTGCTCCAGGACTGGACGCGGCCGTCCGCCACCTGGACCATCAGTTCCTCGACCTCCCAGACGGCGAAACTGGCAGGAGCTCCGGGCACGAGCTGTCCCGCCATGGGGTCGGAATATCTGGCGGCGCGCCAGCCTGCCCGGGTGTGGCCCAGGAAGGCTGCGCGGGCCGAAATCCGCTCATCCTGGTTGTGGTGCTCCAGGCAGGCGCGGACACTGGACCAGGGCCGCAGGGGCGTCACTGGGCTGTCGCTGCCGAAGCACACCGGAACCCCGGCCGCGAAGAGCCTGGCAAAGGGGTTCATTGACCGGCTCCGCTCCCCCAGCCTTTGTTCGTACAGCCCTCCGGGGCCGCCCCAGGCAGCGTCGAACGCCGGCTGGGCGCTGACTGTTACCGCGTACCGGGCCAGGGTTTCGACGGCGGCGGCGTCCACCATCTCCACGTGTTCAAGGCGGTGGCCTGCGGCACGCACCCGCTGCTCACCCACTTCACGTGCTGCCAGCTCGAGGGCGGCCAGCGCGGTGTCCAGCCCGGCGTCCCCAATAACATGGAATCCGCCTTGGACTCCGGCAAGGGAGCATGCAGCAAGGTGCGCTGCAGCTTCATCAACAGTCAGATACAGGCTCCCCTGCTCGCCCGGCGCGTCCCTGTACCCGGACCTTAGGGCGGCCGTCCGCGATCCGATGGAGCCGTCGATGTTGAGGTCGCCGGCCAGCCCCCGCACGCCGAAGCCAAACTGGTCCAGGAGGCTGCGGGCATGTTCTTCGGAGGCCGCCAGTTCCCCCCAGTAGGGAAGGACTTCAGGGACTCCGGTGCTTTCAGGGCCGCCGTTGTTCCATGCGGCGGCAAGCCGCAGGTCCTCTGCGCCGCCGATGTGCGGTGCGCCCATTTCCGCGACTGCCACGTAGCCATTAGCCGCCGCTTCGGACAATGCACGGCCCTGGTGGCGCCGCAGCTCGTCGTGCGGCAGCCGGCGGGTAGCCTGGCGGGCGGCCGTGTGCGCTGCCCGCCGGACCCTCGCCCCGCCGTCGAACCCGTCCAGTTCCCGGACGCCCGCCGAGCGGGCCAGGGACCCGGACACCAGCGCGGAGTGCACGTCCACCCGCGAGAGGTATACGTGCCGCCCGGCGGACGCCCGTTCCAGTTCCTCGGCGGTGGGCAGGGTGTCATCCGCCCAGGTGGTCTCATCCCAGCCGTGGCCCAGCACAGGTCCTGTGCCGGGGACGCCGGCTACGGCGTCCAGCAGTTCCTTGGCTGAACGGATTCCGCCCAGCTGCAGTGAGTCCAGCGCGATGCCGGTCTCGGTCAGGTGGATGTGGGAGTCCACGAAGCCCGGCGCCACGAGGGCGCCCCGGAGATCGATGATCTCCATTGAACTGTCAGCAATGGATGAGGCTGCCTGTTCGGATCCCACCCAGGCAACCGTGCCGCCGTCAACCACCATGGCCGTGGCAAAAGGGTCTGCCGCGGTGTAGACGGACCCGTTCCGGTAGAGGACAGTCTTAGCTCGGGCAGCGGGCAGCGGTTCAGGCTGGGACATGCGGGGCAGTGCTCCTGGAGTTGGTGTGGGCCGGCGGGCGGCCGGCGACGCTTGTCAGAGTACGGAGGAATAGGCCACGACGCCGCGGCGGATCAGCGAGATGGCTTCGGCACAGAGCCGGGCAAGGCGGGGTTCCAGGCCGGGAATCTTGGCGAGCTGGTCCAAGAGGTCGACAACCTGCTTCACCCACCGGACAAAGTCACCGGCTGCCAGGTCCGTGCCGCTCAGGACGTCCTGCAGGTGGCGGCCACGGGCCCACTTGTAGATCGGCCAGACGAGCCCCAGTTCGGGTTCGCCGGTCAGCGGAAGCTTGTTCTCCTCTTCCACGTCCTCCAAGGCAGACCACTCGCGGACGACGATATCCACCGACGTCTCAAGGGAAATACTGGGCATCCGCGGCCGGAGCCCCCGGTCCTCCCTTTTCGCCTGGTACACCAGCACACTGGCCAGTGCTGCAACTTCCACGGCATCCAGGTCGTCAAACGCGCCCAGCCGCAGGGACTGGGAAATGAGGAGGTCCTTCTCCCCGTAGATCCGCCGCAGCCGCTGGCCATCGGGACTGATGCCCAGCCGGCCGTCGGCAGCCGGCTCCAGATACCCGTACGCGGTCAGGACGTCGCACACACGGTCAAAGGTCTTGGCGATCGTGTTGGTCCGGCCCTGGATCTGGCGCACCAGCCCATCGGTTTCCCGCCGCAGCTTCCACCAGCGTTCGGACCAGCGGGCGTGGTCCTCCCGTTCGCTGCAGCCGTGGCACGGGTGGGCCCGGAGGACGCGGCGGAGGTCGGCGATGCGCTTTTCCTGGTTGGGCAGGGCCGTGGCAAGTCCGAAATCGTGGTTGCGGGTGTTGCCCGGGGCGGGCGGCCGGTTCTCCCGCAACGCATTCCGGGCCGAGGACGCGAGATCACGGCGGGATTTGGGCACCTTGGCATTGAAGGACTTGGGAATGCGGATGCGCGTCACCGGCGCAATGGGGCCTTCCAGATCATCGGTTCCGATTCTCCGCAACTGGTTGTCCAGCGTCAGGACGGCAGGCCGCGGCTCGCGGCTGGTGTGGTCCGAACTGAGCACAATGGCCGGGCCGGGCGCCCTGCCCCCGGGCACCTCCACCACGTCCCCCGGCAACAGGCGGGCCAGGGAATCATCGCTGAGTGATTTCCGGGCGCGGGACTTGGTACGCGAACCGGCGTTTTCGGCGTCGGAGAGTTCCCTCCGCAGCCGCGCGTACTCGGTAAAGTCGCCCAAATGGCAGGTCATCGACTTGGCATACCCGGCCAGCGATTCCTCCCGGCTGCGCACCTGCCTGGCAAGCCCCACCACCGAACGGTCAGCCTGGAACTGGGCAAAGGAGGACTCAAGGATTTCGCGGGCCCGGGCCCGGCCGAACTGGGCCAGGAGGTTGATGCTCATGTTGTACGTCGGCCGGAAGCTTGAGTTCAAGGGGTAGGTGCGCCGGGACGCCAGGCCGGCGACCGCCGTCGGGTCCGTACCGGGCTGCCACAGCACCACTGCATGGCCTTCGACGTCGATGCCGCGGCGGCCCGCACGGCCGGTCAGCTGCGTATACTCACCGGCGGTGATGTCCACATGGGCTTCACCGTTGAACTTGTCCAGCTTTTCCAGCACCACGGAGCGGGCAGGCATGTTGACGCCCAGGGCCAGGGTTTCCGTGGCAAAAACCGCTTTGACCAGGCCGTCGGCGAAGAGTTTCTCCACCACTTCCTTGAAAGTGGGCAGCATGCCGGCATGGTGGGCGGCGAAGCCCCGGATCAGTCCGTCACGCCAGGTCCAGAAGCCCAGGATATCGAGGTCGTCCGGCGGGATATCCTGGCCGGCTTCGTCAACGCGCTGGGCGATGATCCGCTGTTCCTTCTCCGTGGTGAGCCACAGCCCGGAGCCGACGCACTGTGCCACGGCAGCGTCACAGCCGGCCCTTGAGAAAATGAAGGTAATGGCAGGGAGCAGGTCCATGCGGTCCAGGCTTGCGATGACCTGGGGGCGGCTGGCGGGGCGAACGCCACGTTCGTCGCCGCGGCCGGGACGGTCGTTGCCGCGCCGCCCGCGCTGGCCGCGTCCGCCGGGCCCGCCCTGGCGGCTGCGGAAACTCTGCTGGATTTCGCTGCGCGCTACCTTGAGGAGGTCGGGATTGACGTCGACGCCGCGGCCCTTTGCGCTGTCCTTCGACGAAACCGGCTGCGTCTCCCCCTGGTCCACCGGCGGCGCAATTTCGTCGAAGCTGGTTTCTCCGGCGAACAAGTCCATGATCTGGCGGCCAACCATCACGTGCTGCCAGAGAGGTACCGGCCGGTGCTCGGAGACGATGATGTCAGTATCACCGCGGACGGTGTCCAGCCAGGCTCCGAACTCCTCGGCGTTCGAGACGGTGGCGCTGAGTGAAACCACCTGCACCTCGCTGGGGAGATGGATGATCACTTCCTCCCAGACGGCACCCCGGAACCTGTCGGCCAGGTAATGCACCTCGTCCATCACCACATAGCCGAGGTCGTCCAATGTTGCCGAATCCGCGTACAGCATGTTCCGCAGGACTTCCGTGGTCATGACGACGACGGGGGCGTCACCGTTGATGCTGGTGTCGCCGGTGAGGAGGCCAACATTCCGGGCGCCGTATTTTTCAGAAAGTTCGGTGAACTTCTGGTTGCTCAAAGCCTTGATGGGGGTTGTGTAAAACGCCTTCAGGCCCCGCTGAAGCGCCAGGTAGATGGCGAATTCACCGACGATGGTCTTGCCGGCGCCTGTGGGGGCCGCCACCAGCACTCCCCTGCCCTCCTGGAGGGAGCGGCATGACTGCCGCTGGAAGTCGTCCAGTTCGAAGTCCAGGGTACGGACGAAGGCTCCGAGGTATGTCGCCGCTTCGGCCCTGCGCTCGGCGCTGGCACGGTACCGCTCGGCAGGAGAGAGCTCTTCAGTGTCGGTGGGCCCGGCAGGGAACGGTCCAATGGAAGAAGGCCCGGTGTTGGAGGACATACCCCAAGCCTAACGGGGCTCAGAGGTTCTTGAGCTCACTGCCGGGGGTGGCGATGTCCGCTGTGGCCTCGGTTTCAGCTGCCCGTTTGGCTGTCCTGCGTTCGCGGCGCTTGTCGTTCATCAGGCAGATGCCGATCGCGGCAAAGAAAAGCACCAGCAGTGGGCCGGCCAGCATGAACATCGAGATGGCATCTGCTCCGGGAGCAGCAATGGCAGCGAGGACGAACACGAGGAACACTGTGATTCGCCAGGCCTTGAGGATGGTACTGCCGGAGATGATGCCCGCCATGTTGATGCCCACCAGCACCACGGGAACCAGGAAAGCCACGCCCAGGACCAGCACCATGCGGGTCACGAACTCGATGTATGTGCGGGCATCGATGACGCTGGAGGACCCTTCCGGGGTGAACTGCGTCAGCGCGTGGACCACCTGCGGCACAACAAGCCAGCCGGCCCAGATACCGGCCAGGAACAACGGGACTGCCGCCGCCATGTACCCCAGCGTGTACCGGCGTTCCTTGGAGGTCAGGCCGGGCGTGATAAACGCCCAGAGCTGGTAGATCCAGATGGGGCTGGAAATGACCACGCCGATGAGGAGTGACATTTGCAGCTTGAAATCGAACGGAGATGCAATGCTTCCGAAGTTTATGGCCGAGAGCCCGCCGGTCTGCTCGGAGATGCGGTTGACCGGCTCGGCCAGAGCCTTCAGCAACGGATCGTAAAGTATCCAGCCCCCGATGCCGCCAATGACGACGCCGATCGCCGACTTGATCAGCCGGTTCTTGAGCTCTTTGAGGTGGTCCCAAAGAGCCATCCGCCCCTCGGGGTTGGCTTTACGGGCCCGCGACAGTGCCACTGGGGGTCAGGCGCGGTTCGACGGCGGAACGTCAGTGCCGTCTGTCGGCTCACCGGGCTTCGCCTTCGGGTGGTTGACGATGGTGCCTTCCACCGGACCTGAGGCGTCAGTGGATTCGGTCTTGCCGTCGTTCTTCATTTCCTTGACTTCGGACTTGATGATCCGCATGGACTGGCCAAGGCTGCGCGCCATGGCCGGAAGTTTAGGCGCGGCAAAAAGGAGCAATGCAACAACGATGATAATTACGATGGGCCAGGGGCCATCAAAGAGTCTTCCCACGGGAAATCCTTTCGTTTCAATACAATTTTACTTCGAGGTGAAGTCCAGATCGCCGAGTGCCTGCGGCTGGCCCCGGTCGATCTTGCGCTGCACCCGCCGAAGACGGCGTTCTTCCTGTCGGGACGACTTGGATGCCTCGTAATCATGTCTCATGACAGTCGGCGAGGCAAAAACCGCGGATCCCGGGTGGGGCGTCGCCGGCGCTGTGGAGGCCGGGGATGTTTCCATGGGGCCCAGCTGCCCCAGTTTTTCACCGGCCGCCCCCAGGTCCTTGACGGTTGCCATGAACTGGCGGAACAACCGGATGCCCAGCAGGACATAGAAGAGCAGCGAGAGCGCAACGAGCGCCACCCATATCAGGATCCAGGACCACCAAGGCATGCTGAGAAGTCTAGTCGCCATACATGGCCAGCGATGCCGCCAGCCAGGTGCGGGCAGCTTCCGCCAGCTCCTCGGGGGCAAGAATACGGGCAGCACCCCCGTGCTGGGCCACGAACATCGGCAACCATGCGGTGTTGCTGAAGCGGATGTCCGCCACCAGGCCGCCGTCGGGCAGTTCCGCCGTGCGTTCCGCGTAGTAGTCATCTGCCAGTCCCCTCCCCTGCCGGGTGAGCTGGACGGTGACGGTGGTGTCGTCGTCGTTGGCGGTGAAAAGCTTTGCAGGCGCCCCTTCGGCCGGCGTGATGTCGGCGGAAACGGGAGCACCGTTCGGGTGCAGCTCCTGGACCCGGTCCAGGCGGAAATTCCGCAGCCCGCGGACCAGGTGGCAGTAGGCCTCGAAGTACCAGGTGTTGTCCAGGGAGTAGAGCCGGAGGGGGTCCACATCGCGTTCGGACACGGCGTCCCGCTGGGGCGACAGGTACGCCAGGCGCAGCTGTGAGCGTGACTCGATCGCCTGGCGCACGGCGGCGTGAGTGGCGGCATCCGCGGGTGCGACTTCGGGCCCGGCAAGGGAGGCCGCCCTGAGCCCTTCTTCGCCGGCTGCTGCCAGGAGTTTTAGCGTCACCGATTCCAGGGCGCCGCCCTCGGCTACTTCCGGCAGCCCGTTCAGCGTCTCCAGCCCGGTCAGGAGGGCGCAGGCCTCCTCCACGGTGAAACGGACCGGTTTCGTCAGGTCCAGGTCCTGGGTGATGTACACGTGGTCGTCGTCCCACTGGATGTCCAAAAGATCATCGGGATATCCCTCGGGCAGCCCGGAGCAGATCAGAATCTGCAGGTCGTCCTCCAGCTCCTTCCTGCTGACGCCGAACTGATCGGCGACGTCCTGGATGTGCAGGCCCTGGTTGTGCACCAGGAAGGGCACCAGTTGGAGCATCCGCTTGAGCTGGTCCTCGGAAGTGCGTTTGCGGACACTCCGGGCACGGGCCTCGCCGAAGCGGTATGAGGGCACAGGAGCCGCGCTGAAGTCCGCAGCGGCACGCAGCCTGCGGCGGACGGCTTTGACGAGCTCGGAGGGGGACACCGCGCGCGCATCCGGCCCGTATGAGGCCAGTTCCTCGGCCAGGCTCTCGGGGTCCCTGAATTGCAGGGCCAACCGCTCATAGCCGGCGGCCAGCCGCCCGGCCGCGTTGCCTGCGTCAGAGCTCCGCCGGCGCAGGGCCAGCAGGCGTCCTTCCCTGACGTCCACGATGGCAGGGCGCAGCGGAAGCTCCGGGAGGCGGGCCAGTTCCTGCCGTACATTGAAGTCCGCGGGCGGCGTAAAGAGCTCTTTGTCCAGGGTTGTCACCGCACTGGTAATGCGGGAGAGCCGGAAGTGCCGGGTGGCATTCCGCACCCGGTCGTGGCCCATCAGGTACCACTGGCCAAAGCGGCTGCCCAGGCCCCATGGTTCCACTGTCCGCAGTTCCTCCTTGCCGGTGGTGCCCGCGAGGTACGTGAAGGTGACGGGGTGCCGGGAGTGCATTGCGGCGACCAGGTCATCGAAGGCCTGTCCGGCGGGTTTGATCCGTGGCTGGACGCCGGCGGGCAGGCCGACGTCCGCCATCCGGCCGGAAGCCTTGAGCTTCCGGAGCGCGCTTTGGGCGGACGTGCCCAGGGCGGCGCGTTCCCACAACTGCGAGGCCAGGAGGAGTACGGTCCATTCCTCCGGCCCCAGCTGGACATCAGGAAGGCGGTTCGATTCCTTGCCGATCCGGTAGCGGGTGGTTGCAGGGTCGTCCTCGCTCCACCCCGTGTCCGTCAGTGTTTCCACATCGAAGCCGAACTGGCGGAGGTCGTTTTTGTCCCGTTCGAACATCCGCCCGAAGGCAACGTCGTTTCCTGACTGGTCGTGGTAGACCTTCTCCCGCAGCTCACTGCGGCGCAGGCCATACCGGGTGTTCAGGAGCGCGATGAGCAGGTTGAGGAGACGTTCAGTACGGGATACGGACACCCTGGCTACGTTACTAAAGTCCGCGCCGGAACGCAGAAAGCGCGGCAGGCCCGGGTGTTCAAAGTCCCGGGCCTGCCGCGCTCCTGGCGGTGATGGATACCGTTGAGGGGCTGATCTCCGTCAGCGCACGCCTACGAGGTCCACTACGAAGATCAGGGCTTCGTTCGGAGCGATGGCTCCGCCGGCGCCGCGTGAGCCGTACGCCAGCTCGGAGGGGATCTCCAGGCGGCGGCGGCCGCCCACCTTCATGCCGAGCAGGCCCTGGTCCCAGCCCTGGATGACCTGGCCGACGCCCACGCGGAAGTCTAGCGGTGCGCCGCGGCCCCAGGATGCGTCGAACTCTTCGCCTGTTGACCAGGCAACGCCCACGTAGTGGGTGGATACGGTGTCGCCCGCTTTGGCTTCCCGCCCGTCGCCCTCAATGAGGTCGGTGATCACCAGTTCCGTGGGAACATCGCCCTCGGGGAAGTCGATCTCGGGCTTCTGGCGGTCGAAATCACGCTGGCCAAATGACATGGTTACTCCTTTAGGTCTGTGCTGCTCGTGTTCTGCTGCGCACGTGTGGTGCTGCTGATCGATGCCGCGGTGGGGCAGCGGCCCGACTGTAAGTGTTGCTACTTCGCCCCGAGGATGTCCACTACGAAGACGAGGTCCCCCTTGGCCTCGCCCTGTCCGGCGTCGCCGTAGGCAAGGTCCTTGGGGATGACCAGGAGGACGCGGGAACCAACCGTCTTGCCGGCAAGGCCCTGGGTCCAGCCCTTGATGACGCCGGTGAGCGGGAAGCTTGCGGGTTCGCCGCGGTCGAAACTCGAATCGAACTTGGTGCCGCCAACGAGGGTCACGCCAACGTAGTTGACGGTGAGGGTGTCGGATTCCTTGACTGTGGGGCCCTTGCCCTTGATGAGGTCCTGCGACACCAGGGCCGTGGGGGCGGCTACGCCTTCGACGTTGATTTCGGGGATGCCGTCTTTTTCGGTGACTGTGGGCAATCCTGCCGGCGGGGTCACGGTCTCGCCCTCGGGCTTTTCCAGGACCGGCGCTACATCCTCAGCGGACAGCACCTTGATGACCAGCAGCTGGGTGGGCTGGGCTTCGGCTCCGGCTGACGCGGCCTGGCCGGGCACAGCCAGTGCCAGGCTGGAGCCTACTTTCGATCCGACGAACGCGTTGTAGATGACCTCGCTGCCGGTCTTCAGCTCCTCGTTCAGCTCAAGCGGTTCCGGTTCACCCGGGAATGTGTCCTCGAGCGTCGTGCCGTCGGTACCGTTTAGGGCCAGGATGGAAATGTTGGCGACCTGGTTGGCTCTAACCGTTTCGCCGCTGCCCTCGGTGACCACCTTGATGGTGGGTTCTGCCACTTCCAACGGCTTGGTGAATTCAACACCGGGGGCTTTCTTGTCCCCGTTGTCGGTCAGTTTGAGGGAGTCGAACTTGGCAGTCTCACCGGCGGATACGCTGGTGGGTTCCGGCTCTGCGGTTGAACCGCCGCAGGCGGTCAGCAACAGCAGGCCGGGAAGAAGGATTGCTAGTAGTCGGCGCACGTATAAAACTTTCGTCGGGGCAGGATGGATGCGATGTTCCGCATGGCAACGGCCGGCATCGCGCAGGGCCCGGATAAAGGGCCCTATCCAGAATAGCCCCTGAAGCTGGGTGTCAGCCCATAGAGTCAAGGAGCGCATCCACACGCTCGTCGACGCTGCGGAACGGATCCTTGCACAGGATGGTCTGGTGCGCACGGTCATTCAGCTTAAGGTGCACCCAGTCAACCGTGTAGTCCCTGCCCAGCTCCTGGGCGCGGCGCACGAAGTCCCCGCGCAGCTTTGCCCGGGTTGTCTGCGGCGGAACGTCAACGGCGTCCTTGATGACCGTATCTTCCACGATGCGGCGGACTGCCCCGCGCGCCTGAAGCAGGTAGTAGAG
Source organism: Pseudarthrobacter sp. CC4 (assembly GCF_048957775.1). NCBI lineage: Bacteria > Bacillati > Actinomycetota > Actinomycetes > Micrococcales > Micrococcaceae > Pseudarthrobacter > Pseudarthrobacter sp. CC4. The sequence goes on from NZ_JARCCZ010000015.1 coordinate 18,565, forward strand.
GCCGCGGCTGCGCGAGATGTCATGGTACGTGAGATCCAGTTGGGCAATCCGCGGGGCGTCCAGGCCCAGCCCGTGGCGTTCACGGTAGTTGTCCATGAGCTTCTTCTTGATGGCCCAGTCGATTTCGGTGTCGATGCTGCGGAAGTCGCCGCTTTCGATGGCCTTGAGCGCGCGCTCCCAAAGGTCCAGGATCAAGGGGACGTGGGGGTTGTGGGCACCATGCTCTTTCACGAATGCCGTGACCTTCGTCAGGTACTCCTGCTGGATTTCCAGTGCCGTCAGCTGGCGTCCGTTCGCCAGCCGGACCAGTGCGCGGCCGCTGAGGTCGTGGGAGATCTCACGGATGCTGCGGATCGGGTTTTCCATCCGCATATCCCGCATGATCACCCCGGCCTCGATCATGCGCAGCACGAGGTCCACGGTGCCGATCTTCATCATGGCCGTGGCTTCAGACATGTTTGAGTCGCCCACGATGACATGGAGGCGCCGGTAGAATTCCGCATCCGCATGCGGCTCGTCGCGGGTGTTGATGATGGGGCGGGACCTGGTGGTGGCGGAGGATACGCCCTCCCAAATATGGTCGGCCCGCTGCGAAAAGGCGTACGTTGCCCCGTGCGGTGTCTTGAGGATCTTGCCGGCACCGGCGATCAGCTGGCGGGTGACCAGGAACGGGATCAGGATTTCTGCCAGCCGCGAGAATTCGCCGCGGCGGGGAATGAGGTAGTTTTCGTGGCTGCCGTAGGAGTTTCCGGCGGAGTCAGTGTTGTTCTTGAACAGGTAGACCGTTCCGTTGAACCCTTCGGCCGCAAGGCGGGCCTGTGCCTCGTCCACGAGGTCATCAAGGATCAACTCCCCGGCCCTGTCATGGGCAATGAGCTGCGCCAAGTCATCGCATTCGGCGGTGGCATATTCCGGGTGGGACCCCACGTCAAGGTAGAGCCGGGAGCCATTGGTCAGGAAGACGTTGGAGGAGCGCCCCCAGCTGACAACTTTCCGGAAAAGGTACCGGGCCACCTCCTCGGGAGCGAGAGGCCTCGAGTCGGGGCTCGAATATGAGATGCCGAATTCGGTTTCGATGCCGAAAATTCTCTTGTCCATCTGTCCTGTCCTCCTAGGCCAGCATTGCAGTGATATCTGCGTCAGTAAGCCGGCGGAAGGCACGCCTTGATCCGCGGCTGCTTTCTGACTGCCGGTCCAGGACTGCCACCTCCAGCGCTCCAGCCGGCAGTGCCTTCGCCGGTTCCTCTCCCTCCGCGGGCGGAACCAGTCCCGCCATTGCCAGCCGCACAGCCTCTGCGAAGCTCAGCGAGCTGCGCCAGCCCTGGCCAATCACGGCTGAGACCTTGTCTGCCTGGCCGCCCATCACAACAAAGGAGTGCTCATCGGCAATGGAGCCGTCAAACGTCAGCCGGTAGAGGTGGTCCTCCGCCTGCGTAGGGCCAACCTCGGCCACCGCGAGCTCCACCTCGAACGGCTTCTGTTCAGCGGTGAACACCGCACCAAGGCTCTGCGCGTAGACACTGGCCAGTCCCCTGGCCGTCACGTCCTCCCGGTCGTAGGAGTACCCGCGCACATCGGCGTAGCGGACCCCGGCCTGGCGGAGGCTTTCGAACTCGTTGTACTTGCCGACGGCGGCGAACGCGATTTTGTCGTAGATCTCACCGATTTTGTGAAGCGACGGCGAGGGGTTTTCGGCAACGAGTGCAATGCCGTCCTCGCAGCTGACGACGACGACGGACCTGCCGCGGGCGATGCCCTTCCGTGCAAAGTCGGCACGGTCCTTCATGAGCTGCTCGGGTGATACATAGAACTGCTGTGTCATCTCAGGCCTCCCGTCCAGCGATGGTGCGGGCTTCGATGACATTCCTCGCGGCAGCTGCCAGTTCGCTGTCCGGAACCCGCCGCGCACCCGAGCTATCCACCGTGTAGATGACAGGCCAGAGTTGCCTCACGGTGTCAGGACCGCCGGTGGCTGAGTCGTCGTCGGCGGCATCGTACAGTGCTTCGACCGCGACGGCGGTAGCTTCCGCTGCCGTAAGGTTTGGCCGCCAGAGCTTCTTCAAAGCACCGCGTGCGAAGACAGCGCCGGATCCCACCGTATGATGCTCGTGTTCCTCGTACCGGCCCCCGGTGACATCGTAGGAGAACAGCCTGCCGACACCGGCGCTGGTGTCGAACCCGGCGAAGAGTGGCACCACTGCCAGTCCCTGCAGCGCCAGGGGCAGGTTTCCCCTGATCATGGCGCCAAGCCGGTTGGCCTTGCCTTCCAGGCTGAGGAGCGTGCCCTCGATCTTCTCGTAGTGCTCGAGTTCCACCTGGAACAACCTGGTGAGGTCAATCGCAATGCCGGCAGTTCCCGCGATCCCCAGGACGGAGTAGCGGTCGGCCGGAAAGACTTTTTCGATGTGCCGGCTCGCTATGACGTTGCCCATGGTGGCCCGCCGGTCCCCCGCCATCAGCACGCCGCCGTCGTAGCTCATCGCAACGATCGTGGTGGCGTGCGGAACCTGCAACGGGGCGGCGGCCGCGCCCGCCTGGAGGGACCGGTTGTAGGGCAGAAGCTCTGGCCGGTCCCGCTGCAGGTGTTCGGTGAACGATGACGTGGCGTTGGCGGCTACCTGGTTGGCGGTTGATTCCTGCACTCATGCACTCCTTGAACGTGGTACTTCAACGTCGGTACAGATTCGGCCGTCCGCGGCTTCCGCCAGCCTCCGGGTCCGGGTTACTGACCGCCCTTTTGGACGAATGCCCGTACGAATTCTTCGGCGTTGGATTCGAGGACGCCGTCGATCTCGTCGAGGAGGTCGTCCACGCCTTCCGTTGATGCCGATGCCTGCGCCTCAGGCGGCGTGGGCGGCGACTCGGGAATGTCCTCTTCGACCTGGCTGTCGCGTGACTGCGGCTGCTGTTGCTCCTGGCCTGCCATTGCTACCCCTCCTTATTTCTGTCTTCGGATCCGGCGGATCCTCCGATATGCCCATCCTGCCACGGTGTGGGCCAACCGGGGCGGTTTACGCCGCAGGCGGAGCGTTATGTCCCAGAAGCTCCGCGAGGAACGGGCCTGCGTCCCGGTAGCGATCAAACAACGCTCCGGTCAGGGCTTTGGTTCCCCGAAGCGGTTCCCTGGTGGGCACGCGCTGCAGCCGGCCGTATCCCGGAACATCGAAGATGACGGAGTCCCAACTGGCACCTACGACGTCCTTGCCGAAGCTGCTGATGCACTTGCCCCGAAAGTATGCCCGGGTATCGGCCGGTGGTTCAGTGACGGCGGAGACGATGGCGTCATCTTCAAGGATTCTTTGCATCCTGTCCCTGGCGAGGAACCGGTAATAGAGTCCCTTTTCGGGCCTGATATCAGCCCACTGAAGGTCGACGAGGCCGAGCCTGGCGTCGTTCCACTCAAGTCCGTCGCGTTCACGGTAGCCGTCGAGCAGCGACAGTTTGGCAAGCCACTCCACCGAGGAAGCTGCGGCGGCCCGGTCATTGTCGAGCTGGGTCAGGACGGTGGCCCAACGCTCCAGCACGTCATGCGTGTGGCCGTCCCCGTCCACGGCGTCGCCAACCCCCGTATCCTGCGCCAGCTTGGCCGCGGCCTCGTGGTAGATCCACTGGAGGTCAAGGGCGGTGACCCGCCTGCCGTCCAGCAGCCGCAGTTTTGCGGTGAGCGAAGTATCGTGGCTTACCGCCTGGAGTGCAGAAACCGGCTCGTACACCTCGATCTTGGGCGCCAGCCCTGCCTCAATGAGGCTGAGGACCATCGACGTGGTTCCGAACTTCAGGTAATTGGAAACCTGGCTGAGGTTTGCGTCGCCGATGATGACATGCAGGCGCCGGTACTTGTCCGCTGTTGCGTGCGGCTCGTCCCGGGTATTGATAATGGGCCGGCGGATAGTGGTCTCCAGTCCCACTTCCGCTTCGAAGAAGTCGGCCCGCTGGCTGATCTGGAAACCCGGGGTGGAGGCGTCCTGGCCGATGCCCACCCGGCCGGATCCGCACAGGACCTGGCGGCTGACGAAAAAGGGCGTCAGGCCCCGCACGATGTCGCCGAAGGGAACGGAACGCGGCATGAGGTAGTTCTCGTGCGAGCCGTAGGACACCGATTTATTGTCCGTGTTGTTCTTGTACAGGTTGACCGGCGGAAGGTCCGGATCTGCGGCCAGCCGGCGAACGGTGGCCAGCGCAACAAGGTCTCCGGCGGCGTCCCACTTCACGGCGTCCCGCGGGTTGGTCACCTCCGGGCTGGAGTACTCGGGATGGGCATGGTCGACGTACAGCCGCGCGCCATTGCCGAGGACCATGTTCATCAGCAGTGTTCCGGACTCGTCCTGCCCGTCGAGCTCCAGCTCCTCCCGCCCGTACGCCAGTGCCACCGTTTCCGCATCCAGCACCGGCGGCTGGTCGGTGAGCTGGCTCGGATGGGCTGAGCGTCGGTCCACTGTCCAGCCGCGGGCGTCATGCAGCGGCTCCTCATCCGTATAGTCCCAGCGGGTTTCCGCTCCGCCGGCGGCGCGCTGCCGGGTTACCTGCGCATAGGCCTGGACCACCCTGGCGCTCATCATGGTGGCATTGGCAGTAGGGGCGGAGGGGGCATGGATGCCATACTCCGTTTCCGCCCCCATCACCCGCATGGCCCCGCCGGCCGGCAGAGTCCCCCCGGCCGCGGGTTCCCGTGCAGCGGTCATAGATACTGCCCTGTGGTCGGCATGGTTTCGATCGACTTGCCTGGCTCCTGGCCCGCCTTGCCCTGGACGATGGTCCGGATGTATGTGATCCGTTCGCCCTTCTTGCCCGAGATCCGTGCCCAGTCATCCGGATTGGTGGTGTTGGGCATGTCCTCGTGCTCGCGGAATTCGTCCACGACGGCGCGCAGCAGGTGCTCGATCCTCAGACCCTTCTGCTGCGTGATGAGAAGGTCCTTGATGGCATACTTCTTCGCCCGGTCCACAACGTTTTGCACCACGGCACCGGAGTTGAAGTCCTTGAAGTAGAGCATTTCCGTGTCCCCGTTGGCGTAGGTGACCTCAAGGAACTCGTTGGACTTGTCGGTGGAGTACATAGCTTCGACAGTGCGCTGGACCATCGCATCCACCGTCGCCTGGACATCGCCGTCGTGCTCAGCGAGATCGGATTCGTGGAACGGCAGGTCCGGAGTGATGTACTTGTTGAAAATGTCCGCAGCAGCCTCCGCATCCGGACGGTTGATTTTGACCTTAACGTCAAGCCGGCCCGGACGGAGGATTGCCGGATCGATCATGTCCTCACGGTTTGACGCGCCAATGACGATCACGTTGTCCAGCCGCTCCACGCCGTCAATCTCGCTGAGCAGCTGCGGCACGATGGTTGTTTCGACGTCGGACGAAATCCCTGTGCCGCGCGTGCGGAAGAGGGAATCCATCTCATCGAAAAACACCACGACCGGGCTGCCATCGGAGGCCTTTTCGCGTGCCCTGGAGAAGATCAGCCGGATGTGGCGCTCGGTCTCACCGACGTACTTGTCCAGGAGTTCCGGCCCCTTGATGTTCAGGAAATAGCTTTTCAGGTCCACATTGCCCGAACGCTCGGCGGCGCGGGCGGCAAGGGAATTGGCCACGGCCTTGGCGATGAGGGTCTTGCCGCAGCCGGGAGGGCCGTACAGCAGGATGCCCTTGGGAGCTTTGAGGCCGTGTTCCCGGTAGAGGTCAGGGTGGAGGAACGGCAGTTCGACGGCGTCACGGATCTGCTCGATTTGGGGCCCAAGGCCGCCAATGTCCTCGTAGGTGATGTCAGGGACTTCCTCCAGCACGAGGTTCTCCACCTCGGAGCGGGGCACCTTTTCGAGGGCGTATCCGGTCCTGGAGTCAACCGACAGGGCATCGCCCACCCGCAGCTTTTCGGCAAGGAGCGCTCCGGAAAGCCGCACAACCCGCTCTTCATCGGCACGCCCCACCACGAGGGCGCGATCGGCACCGAGCATTTCCTTCAGGGTGGCGAGTTCACCGGCCCGCTCGTATCCCAGCCCGGCGACCACAAGGAGGGCCTCGTTGAGCAGGACCTCCTGCCCAACGGCCAGCTGGTTGATGTTCACCAGGGGGCTGATGCCCACTCGCATCTTCCGTCCCGCGTTGAAGATGTCCACCGATTCCTCGGTTGCGGCCTGTCCGCTGTTGCCGGGTGAGGGCTGGCGCTTGGGGTTCAACTGCAGGATGGTACCGAAGCTGTAGGGTGGCTGCCCCTCCTGGTCCAGCGCATTTTTCAGCCGAAGGATCTCGGCCTTCGCGGTTTCAAGCATGCTGACCAGCTTGGTGTTGTTTTGCGTCGCCGCAGCCAGCTGGCGGTCAATGTGCCTCAGCTTGTCCCGGAGGATGTTGACCTGGCGGTCGGCAACCGAGAGGTCATTGGCGGCAGACTGCTCTGCCGGTGTACGTCCGGAGTCCTGGTTTGGCGTCTCCATGATGTATCAGCCCCTTCCTGCGCTTCTATTAAGACATTAGCCCCAACACGGCAGGTAGGGATGGCGACTCCCGAAATGTGGACTACTTCGTGACCTCGGGCTCGTCCTTGACGTTCGTTCCGGCGATGGCGTCCCGCGCTGCGCGCCGGAGCTTCTTGTCGGAGACCTGCCGTTCCCCGACCGCGCCGGGGGTCCAGGCGTTGACGTCCTCTTCATTGAAGTCGGTTTTGGAGGGGCGGCGCTTCACGGAGATGCCGGTAACGCCGTCGGCCAGGCGCCGGGTGACCAGCAGGAACCCGGTATGCGCCACCATGCGGTGGTCCGGCCGGACGGCCAGTCCTTCGAGGTGCCAGCCCCGGACCAGGGATTCCCAGGCATCCGGTTCAGTAAAGCGGCCGTCTGCACGAATGGCTTCGGCGGTGCGGGAAAGCTGGGTCACCGTGGCCACGTAGTTGATCCAGACACCGCCGGGCGCCAGGACGGTTGCCACGGCGTCCAGGCATTCCCACGGAGCCAGCATGTCCAGGACCACGCGGTCCACGGAGCCCGGCGCTTCGCTCCGGACCACCTCGTCCTGGAAGTCGCCCAGGGAGATTTGCCAGGCCGGGTGCGGCCCGCCGAAAATCGTCTCGACGTTGCCGCGGGCAATGTCGGCGAACTCCTCGCGGCGCTCGAAAGAGTGGAGGTAGCCCTGGTCGCCTACAGCCCGGAGCAGGGAAATCGACAGCGCCCCGGAGCCCACGCCCGCTTCCACGACGCGCGCACCGGGGAAGATATCAGCCATCGTCACGATCTGCCCGGCGTCCTTGGGGTACACCACTGCGGCCCCGCGCGGCATGGACAGGACGAAGTCGGAGAGCAGGGGGCGCAGGGTCTGGTACTGCTGGCCGACGTTGTTGACAACCACCGACCCGTCCGCCTTGCCGATGATGTCATCGTGGTTCAGGAAGCCGCGGTGCGTGTGGAATGCTCCGCCACTCTCAAGGGTGATGGTATTCATGCGCCCGCGCTCGTCGGTCAACTGGACGCGCTCACCTTCGCGGAAAGGACCACGCCGGCGGGCAGCGCCGACGGGCTGCGAGACGCCGGTAGCATCACCGGCTTGACCGGAAGCTGCTGTGGCCTCGTTGACGGCAGTTTCGCTGCTCATGAATTTCCTCGCTCCTGTAAAACATGGCGCCTGGATGTCCCATTGCAGACAATCCGGCTTCTGCGGCGGCGATGCACCGGCCGGCAGGTAACTCTACCGGTTTTGGCCCTGCCGGCGTGTATCGGGCCACCGGGGTTTTCCAGTAACGGCGGCCAGGACCGCGTCCTGGGAAAGAAGCCCGGTGACCTTGCCGTTGTGGTCCACCACGGCGTAATGCCGCCCTTCGAGCTGGGAGAGGAACTGGAGCAGCTCCTGTCCTTTCGACCATTCGGGAACGTAAGCCCCCGGTGCGAGGGCGAAGGAAACAGCCGTGATGGGGGTGGAAGCCGCAGCGTGCGCAGGGACAGAGGACAGGGCGGCGGCATCCACCACTCCCTCCGGCCGGCCGTCCGGCCCGCAAACCACCAGTGACAGGGCACCGGCACCCTCGTGCCGGAGGGCTTCCTCCACCGTTGCCGTGGCAGGCAGCCCGGTAGCCGGCGTCGACAGCCCTGCGGCGCTGACAAGGTGGAGCCGTCCCCGGAGGGTTCCCTGCTGGATGGACGCCGAGGCACCCACCCAGAGGAAGCTGGCCACCAGGACCGTGATCATCAGCAGGCTGAAGTCGGGCGACTTTCCGGCCAGCAGGGGCCGCGCAACGAACCAATAGCAGATGGCGACGACGATGATGCGGCCGCCCCACCCGGCGGCCACAGTGCCTTTTGCCTGGCTACCGGTTGCCTTCCATACGGCGGATTCGACCAGCCGTCCACCGTCAAGGGGAAGTCCCGGGAGCACGTTGAAGACGCCAATCAGGAAGTTCGCCCACATGAAAATGTTGACCAGGATTTCGGCAACGCTGCCCAGGGCCACTGTGCCGAGCACCAGCCAGGCGCCCGCGGCCAGGACGAAATTCGCGGCGGGCCCGGCCAGGGCCACCAGGACTGACCGTCCCGGCGTCGCGGTAAAGCTCTCGAACTGGGTATGCCCGCCCCAGAGGTTCAGCACGATCTTCTGGGTCGGCCAGCCGTAGATTCTCGCTGTCAGCGCGTGGGCGAGCTCGTGGACCAATACCGAGATGAGGAGCAGGACGGCGTAGGCGAACGCCACAATGTATGCGCTGGCGCCAAGGGCGGGGTTCTCCTGGCCCAGGACAGGGCCATACACGATCACGGTGAAGGCGGCGATGACGAACCACGAATAGGCGAGCACCACTGGAACTCCGGCAATCCTGCCCAGCGGGATGCCCTCGCGCCGGACCGGCGCACTGGATTCAGCCACCGGAGATCTCCGGCGAGCGGGCAGGCGCAGATGAGGACCCCAAGAGCTCAGGGCCGGCCAGGACCAGGGTTTCAAGGTCCGTCACGGAGCGGCCGGACAGTGAGTCCCAGAGCGTGTACCGATCATCCTCGGGAAGCGGGACGATGTGCGGAATAGCCACGGTTGCCACGCCGGACGCCACGGCCGCCGCCACACCCGGGGCTGAGTCCTCCAGCGCGACGCAGTGATGGATGGCCAGCTCCGGATCCGAGTCCTGCAGCCATTCGACGGCGGTCAGGTACGCCTCGGGGTGCGGCTTGCCCTGCGCCACTGTGTCCCCGGTGACCAGGACTTCAAAGTACGGCCGTGGAAGGCTGGCAACCACCTGGCGGGCCAGCGGCCCCTCGGACATGGTGACCAGGGCGCAGCGGACCCCTGCGAGGTGAAGCTCCTCGAGGAGTTCGCGCGCACCGGGCCGCCATGGCACCTGGCGTTGCACGCTGCTCACGACGGCCCCGGTCAGGGTGTCAATGATTTCGCGTATTTCAAGGTCCACGCCGGCCTCCTGCAGGATGCCGGCGGAAAAGGTCAGCGACTGCCCGACCAACTGCATGGCCTGTTCATGGGACCAGGTGCCGCCGTGGGCTTCCACCAGTGCGTGTTCGGCAGCAATCCAGTACGGCTCCGTGTCAACAATCGTGCCGTCCATGTCCCACAGGACGGCTTTGAGCGGGGAACTGTCAGCTGGCAATCGCATGTCCTCAGTCTACGGGGACAGCCCGGACGCAGGCTGACGGCTACGCCTTCGGCGAATATCGGGCTCGTTCGCGCCACCGACCCTGCTTTCGGCGGATTTTGCGGCGCTTCATTCAATGCACAGCTGCGGTCCTTGGACGTAGGGTGAAGAAATGAATAGCTTCGAGGGAGACACCGCCGAACCAGGTGCCGGACCCGAGCGGTTCCTGCAGCCGGTCGCTGACGGACAGCGCATAACAGTGATGCTTGCCGCCTTTGAAGGCTGGAACGACGCCGGAGAAGCGGCAAGCGATTCGTTGCGCTACCTGAACAAACTGTGGGGCGGCAAGAAGGTGGCGTCCATCGACGCGGACGAGTATTACGACTTCCAGTTCACGCGGCCCACCGTGCGCCGGAATGCTGCCGGTGAACGCAAGATAAAGTGGCCCTCCACGAGGATCTACAAGGCCAGCGCACCGGATTCGAACGTGGACGTCATTTTTGTCCAGGGAACTGAACCGTCCTACAAGTGGCGCGCCTACACGGCCGAACTCCTGGTGCACGCTGAAGCGCTGAACGTTGACTATGTCGTCCTGGTCGGGGCGCTGCTGGCGGATGTTCCGCACAGCAGGCCCATTCCGGTCAGCACTTCTTCTGACGACGCCCCCCTGCGGGAGCGCATGAACCTGGAGGCTTCGCAGTATGAAGGCCCGGTGGGAATCGTCGGCGTGCTCTCGGAGGTCGCCCTGCTGGCAGGAATTCCCACCGTCTCGCTTTGGGCCGCGGTCCCCCACTACGTTGCCCAGGCGCCGTCACCGAAGGCCCAGCTGGCGCTCCTGAACCGCATCGAGGAACTGCTCCAGGTGCCGTTGGACACGCATGAGCTGGCAGAGGAGGCAGACGCCTGGGAACGGGGTGTGGACGAACTCGCCACGGAAGATCCCGAAATCGCCGCCTATGTCCGGCAGCTTGAGGAGGCAAAGGACACGGCGGACCTGCCCGAGGCCACCGGCGAGTCGATTGCCCGCGAGTTTGAGCGCTATCTCAAGCGGCGGGGCCAGGACCGGCCCTGAACGGGCAGCCTAGAGAACCACACCAAGCAAGGCGTCCACCGCGTCCTTGACCATTGCCTGGTCTACGGGACTTGCCGGGCCGGCGTCGTTGTTTGCCTGCTCCGCCCAGCGGGACACGGCCGCGACGGCAGCCGGGGCATTCAAGTCCGCAGCCAGAGCCTCCCGCATCTCGGCAACAAGCGGGACGGCAGACCCCTTGGGAGCGCGGCCCAGCGCCCGGCGCCACGCGGCCAGGGTGGCCTTGGCTTCCAGGAACCCTTCATCCGTCCAGGACCAGTCGGAGCGGTAGTGGTGGGCAAGGATGCCAAGGCGGATGGCGGCAGGGTCCTCCCCCGCTGCCCGAAGTTTCGACACCAGGACCAGGTTTCCTTTGGATTTGCTCATCTTCTCGCCGTCCAGGCCCACCATGCCTGCATGGGCGTAGTGCCTGGCAAGTGGAACACCGGCAAGTGAATACGCGTGGCCGGCACCCATCTCGTGGTGCGGGAAGATCAGGTCCGAGCCGCCGCCCTGAACGGTGAAGGGCGAGGGCAGGTACTTTTGCGCGATCACGGTGCACTCAATGTGCCAGCCGGGCCGGCCCGCACCCAGGCTGCCGCCGGGCCAGCTTGGCTCGCCTTCCCGTGCCACCCGCCACAGCAGCGGATCAAGTGCCTGCCGCTTTCCTGCCCGCCCGGGATCGCCGCCGCGTTCCGCGAACAGCTCAAGCATCTCGCTTTCAGCCAACCCGGAGATGCATCCCAGGGTCCACGCGTCCGGTGCCACGGAGTGCTTTCCGGCCGCTTCGACGTCGTAATAAACGTCCCCGTCAGGCTCGCCGTTGGTGCCCTGCACTTTGTAGGCCAGCCCGAGGCTGACCAGCCGTTCCACCTCCGGAACTATCAGGCCGATGGATTCCACTGCACCCACGTAGTGGTCCGGAGCGAGCACGTTGAGGGCTTCCATGTCCGTCTGGAAAAGCTCAATCTGGCTGGCGGCGAGCTCCTGCCAGTCAACGCCGGTGGCCGTGGCGCGTTCCAGGAGCGGATCGTCCACGTCCGTGACGTTCTGCACGTAGTCAACCTCGTGGCCGGCGTCCCGCCAGGCCCTGTTCAGGAGGTCAAAGGCCACGTAGCTGGCGGCGTGGCCCATGTGGGTGGCGTCGTACGGCGTGATGCCGCAGACGTACATCGAGGGGCGTCCCTCATTCTCCAGGGCAACTTCACGGCCTGCCGCCGTGTCGAACAGCCGGAGGGCGGGCATGCTTCCGGGCACGTCGGGAACGGGGCGGGATTTCCAGGATTTCACACGCCAAGCCTAGTGCTAGGCGCTGATGACATTGAAACCGAGCAGGAGGTACAGGGCCAGGCCCAGGAAGATCCGGTACCAGACGAACAGCCGGTAGCTGCGGGTGGAAACGAACTTCAGGAACCAGCCGATGATGATGTAGCCCACCACCAGGGCGATGACGGTGGCAAGCGCGGTTTCCGGCAGGCCGTAGGGGCCGGTGATTCCTTCCTTGGACACCGTCTTGTACAGCTGGAAGAGGCCGCTGCCAAAAACCGCCGGAATGGCCAGCAGGAAGGAGTACCGTGCGGCCGCTTCCCGGGTGTACCCCATCAGGAGGCCGGCGGTGATGGTGCCGCCGGACCGGGACACGCCGGGGATCAGCGCCATGGCCTGGGCGAAGCCGTAGAGGATGCCGTGCTTGTACGTCAGCCGGGTCAGGTCGCGTTCCTGCCTGCCTACTGCGTCGGCGACCGCCAGGATCAAACCGAAGACAATCAGCATGGTGGCGACGATCCACATGCTGCGGAGCACCGATTCGATCTGGTCCTGGAACAGCAGTCCCAGGATAACGATGGGGAGGCTGCCCAGGATGACAAGCCAGCCCATCCGGGCATCCGGGTCCTGCCGGGAGACTTTTCCGGTAAGCGAACCGGCCCATGCCTTGACGATCCGGACGATGTCCCGCCAGAAATAGATGAGCACCGCCGTCTCGGTGCCCAGCTGGGTGATGGCGGTGAAAGCAGCGCCGGGATCCTCGGCATTGGGCAGGAACTGCCCCACAATCCGCAGATGCGCGCTCGATGAAATCGGAAGGAATTCGGTCAGTCCCTGCACTAGGCCCAGCAGGGCCGCCTCAAACCAGTTCACGCTAAGACCCTACGTCATGGGCAGCGCCGGTTCTGCCCGTAAGCTTGCTGCTATGCAGCAGCGTTACGTCGGCAACAGTGGATTGCGGGTTTCCGCCCTTTCCCTCGGCACCATGTCCTGGGCCGGCGAAACGGACGAACAGGACGCCTCTGAGTTGCTGCGCACCTTCCTTAATGCCGGCGGCCGGCACGTCGATACCGCCGCCTCCTACGCGGACGGGCGCTCGGAGGCGATGATCGGCTCCATGCTGGGCGACGTCGTGGCCCGGACGGAGATTTCCATCTCCACCAAAGCGGGAATGACGACGCCGGATGGCCGGCTCGGCGTGGACACGTCGCGTAATGCGATGCTCACCGGACTGGAAGCGAGCCTCGCCAGGCTGGGCACCGACTATGTGGACATCTGGTTCGCGCAGGCCTGGGACCGTAATGTGCCGTTGGACGAGACGCTGTCAGCTTTGGAATTTGCTGTCCGTACCGGCCGTGCGCGGTATGTGGGGGTCTCCAACTTCAACGGCTGGCAGGCGGCGAAGGCCGCAGCCATCGCCGGCTTCCCCCTTGTCGCCGCGCAGGCGGAGTATTCGTTCCTGCAGCGCAGGCCGGAAGCCGAACTGATCCCTGCCGTCGAGGACGCCGGCATGGGCCTGATGGCGTGGGCGCCGCTTGGCCGCGGCGTGCTCACGGGCAAGTACCGCGGCAGCATCCCCTCCGGATCAAGGGCTGCCTCCGCAACCGAAGCCGGGTACGTTGAGCCGTACCTGGAGGAGCAGCCGTCCCGGACGGTGGAAGCTGTTTGCATGGCAGCCAAAGGCCTGGGCCGGACTCCGCAGGACGTTGCCCTCAGTTGGCTTCTGTCGCAGCACGGCGTAGCAACCGCCATTGTGGGCCCGCGGACGCCGGCCCAGCTGAAGGAACTGGTGGATGCCCAGCTCTCGCCGCTGCCGCCGGAAATTGCCCGGGCCCTGGAGGATGTGTCAGCCCCGCACTAGGTCCGCGGTCCTACTCCTGGACGATTTCCAGGTCCTCGTCGTCGTCCACGTCGCTTTCCTCGTCCTCTTCGTCCTCGTCATCAAAGACCTGGAGCGGCGTGACCTCGTTGTAGGCCTCATAGAGTGCGTCTTCGTAAACTTCGAAGGCGTCTGCAACTGCAAAGAATGCCGCCTCCACGGAGGGATCACCGTCTCCGCGGCGGTTGGATGCTGCTATAAGGTGTTCTTCCAAAGCGGTGGTCAAGGACTGAAGCGCGACACGCGGATCGATGCTCATGACTTCACGTTAGCCGGAAAAGGACGAGAATGGAGGGCAAATGAAGGAACAATTTCTCACCAGTTCGGTCCAGCGGGAACGGGACTATTTGAGGCAGTACGAGTACCTCGTACTGACGGTCAGCCCTGTCGATTCCCTGCATGAGGCACGGCGCCGCCTGGTGGAACACTCCGAGTACGGCAAGTGGGAGCTGGAGCGCAGCAAGCTGTACGTGGGCGGAGGACGGCGCTTTTGGCTGCGCCGCCGGGTGCTGCAGGTTCAAAGGACCGTTTAGGTCAATCCTCCAGCGGACCCAGCCAGGCGTTGGCCACGGTGTTGTGGGCAGATTCGTCATCGGACGGATGGAACATGCCGGCAAGGACGTCCCGGTAGAGCCGCTCCAGTTCCGATCCCCGGAAATAGCTGGATCCCCCGCTGACGCGGATGGCCAGGTCCACTACGCGCCGCGCCGTTTCCGTCGCGTTCACTTTCAACCCCACCAGCTTGGGGAACCACTGCTGGCCATGGTCCACCAGGGAATCCACGTCGGCTGCGACGGCCCGCAGCTGCGGGTAGAGGTTATCCATGGCCATTGCCGCCTCGGCAACCTTCCAGCGGATGTCGGGGTCCTGCGCATAGCTGCGTCCGCCGTTCTTGAAGGAGGTGCGGCGCTTGACGTTCTCCACGCCCAGGGCCAGGGCCCGCTCCCCCAGCCCGGTGTAGACGGCGGCGAGCAGCGTCTCGAAACAGGCAAAGATCGCGAAAACCAGGGGATCGCGGCTGGGGCCGACGGGGATCCTGCGGAAGATGCGCTCCGGCGGAACGCCGGCGCCGTCCAGGACGGTGGTGCAGGACTGGCTGGCCCGCATCCCAAGCGCGTCCCAGTCGTCGAGGATACGGTAGCCGGGCGTTTGGCGCGTGATGAAGCCGTGGACCAGCTCCCCCTCGCCGTCCCGGCCGGAAGGGTCCTTCCCGAAGATTCCCAGCCTCGTCCACGCCGGTGAGAGGCTGGTGAAGATCTTGGTTCCCGTGAAGGAGTAGCCGCCGTCCGGCAGCGGCGCGGCCGTGGTCCGGGAGTCGAACAGGACCGAGTCGTTGCCGGCTTCCGAGTTGCCGAACGCGAAGATCTCGCCGTTGGCCGCTTCCTTGAGCACAAAGTCCAGGGATCCGTCGCCGCGGGCGCCGAGGACATGCGCGACGCCGGTCCACACCAGGTGCATGTTGACGGCCAGCGCGGTGGCCGGGGCGGCCGTTGCCAGCCTCCGCTGGCACTGCGCCGCCGCCTCAAGGCCAAGCCCTGCCCCGCCGTCGGACCCTGGAACGAACAGCTTCAGGTAGCCGGCCGCCGCGAGGTCCTTAAGGTCCTCATGGAAGAAGGCGTTGTCCCTGTCATACCCGGCGGCGCGGCCGCGGATCTGCTCCAGCAGCTCCTCCGGCAGGATCTCTTCCGGCGTCATGGCAGCCTGGCTCAGTAATTGGTGAGGAGGGTGTTGAGCACCCTGGCGCCGAACTTGAGGGAGTCGGCAGGTACGCGCTCGTCCACGCCGTGGAACATGCCGGTGAAGTCCAAGTCATCCGGCAGCATCAGGGGCGCAAAGCCGTAGCCTGTGATGCCGAGCCGGCTCAGCGACTTGTTGTCCGTGCCGCCGGAGAGAGTGTAGGGCAGCACCTTGGCGCCCGGGTCTTCGGAGTGCAGGGCATCGATCATGGAATCCACCAGGTTCCCGGCGAAAGGGACCTCAAGGGAAACGTCCTTGTGCACGTAACTGACGTCAACGCCGGCGCCCGCGAGGTCGCGAACGATCTCCAGGACGTGGTCCTGCTGGCCCGGAAGTGTCCGGCAGTCGATCAGGGCCTCGGCGGATTCGGGGATGACGTTGTGCTTGTAGCCGCCCTTGAGCAGGGTGGGGTTTGTGGTGTTCTGCAAGGTGGCGCCCACAAAGCGGGCCACCGTGCCCAGCTGGCTTAGCAGGATGTCCGGATTGTCGGCATCGAACTCAACGCCGGTGAGTTCGGTCACACCGTCCAGGAACTGCCGGGTGGTGGGGGTGAGCTCGATGGGCCACTTGTACTCGCCGATGCGCGTCACGGCTGCGGCGAGCCGCGTTACGGCGTTGTCGGTGCTGATCTGTGAGCCGTGGCCCGCCCTGCCGTGGGCCACGAGGCGGAGCCAGGAGATGCCCTTCTCCGCTGTCTGCAGCAGGTACGTGCGCTGCCCGCCGATGGTGGCCGAGAAGCCGCCCACCTCGGAGATGGCTTCCGTGGCGCCCTCGAACAGTTCCGGGCGCTTGTCCACGGCGTAGCGGGCTCCGTAGGCGCCGCCCGCTTCCTCATCCGCGAAGAAGGCGAAAATGATGTCGCGTTTCGGCTTTGTGCCGGACCTGGCAAAGCTGCGCAGGACGGAGAGGATCATGGCGTCCATGTCCTTCATGTCGACGGCGCCGCGGCCCCAGATCAGCCCGTCCTTCAGTTCGGCTCCGAACGGGTCTACGGACCACTGGTCCCGCAGCGCAGGCACGACGTCCAGGTGGCCGTGCACCACCAAGGCGCTGGCGGAGGGATCCTCACCGGCCATGCGCGTCACCACATTGGCGCGGCCCGGTGCGGACTCGAAGATTTCCGCCGCAAGGCCCACTTCCTCAATCAGCCCCGCGGCGTATTCAGCCGCAGCCCGCTCGCCCGGCCCCGAACCGTCACCGTAGTTTGACGTGTCTATCCGGATGAGTTCCTGGCAGATCCGGACAACTTCATCCTCGGGCAGGACGTCAGGCATGGAAAGCTCCTCACTGGATTGGCGGGTTGGAACGGTGCTGAATCGTTGCCCTCAGCCTACCCACTGGGGCCGATTCCATGTTTCCCGAAAGTTCGTGTTAGAGTTTTTCTCGCTGCTTCGGAGAAACGCGAAACGCTGAAAGGCGGAAACGTTCACCGAATACCACCTGCGCGGGTGGCGGAATGGCAGACGCGCTAGCTTGAGGTGCTAGTCCTCGAAAGGGGGTGGGGGTTCAAGTCCCCCTCCGCGCACACAGGGAAAACCCCGGATTCCATCCCAGGAATCCGGGGTTTTTTGTGTCTCCGGCCATGCCTTCACCACGAACCGCTTTTTGTCGTTCATGATTGGCGGCATGGGGAAGGGATTTTCCGGCCGGGCCACGTTCTTAGCCGCGCTCATCGGAGTGTCGGGAGTCGCTGGCGGGGTCTGGTTACTCTGGGCCAACTTTTGCCTGTGGACCTGCACCATATTCCAGAGCACCGCCTTCGACTGGGGCCTGGCCCTGACGGTGCTCGCCTTGTTGCTGCTGGTGGCTTCCCAGATTTTCGCGGTGGGTGCGATCCGCAGACGCGACGGGAAGCCGTGGGCGGTCGCGGCCCTCTGCCTGGCCGGCGCACCTGTGGCATGTGGGCTGGTGGGGGCTCCGCTGGCCTACTTCGCCCTTGGATTCTGATGGCCTATGCCGGTTGCCTTCAAGGAAGCGGCTCTGACGCTTTCTTCTGTCCGTCCCACCGCTTGGGCAGGACTCAGTGGCGGCAGCCGGCCAGGATCCCGGCGAGGGCGTCGTGCTCGGCCTGGGTGACCCACAGCTGGTACTTGGCCTTGACGGCGGTTTGACGCACTACGTACTCACAGCGGAAGGCCTTGTTTGGCGGCAGCCACGAGGCAGCATCCTTGTCTCCCTTCGCACCGTTGGTGCCGCCGTCCGACGCCATCAGGTTCAGGGGGTCGTTGGCGAACTGCTTCCGCTGTTCCGTTCCAAGCTGCCGGGCCCCCTTCTGCCAGGCGTCGCTTAGCGGAACGAGGTGGTCAATCTGGACGGCGGAGCTGGTCCCGTCGCCACGGACGAAGTTTATGGTGGTTCCGGTGTACTTATCGGCCAGAACGCCTGAGGCCACCACGCAGTCGTGCGTTCCGGGCTTGAACGTCTCAGCTTCAAGGTCGCGGGCGAGGATGTCGTTGCGGGTGTCGCAGCCGTTTCGGTCGACGTCGGCCCACGCCGGACCGAACTCTTCCCGGGTGTATCCCGTCCTCGGTGCGCGGCCCTTCACCGGAATCGTTTCCAGCTGCGAGAGCGCAGCAGCGGCCGCATCCCCCTCGTAAGCCGGATCGGCTCCAGGACCTCCGGGAGGTTCAACAGCGGCTTCCGGACTTCCTGCCAGGACTTCGGCAATTTCGCTTCCTGCCCGTGCTGCCGCTTCACAGCCGGCGAGCGCGCCTGCCAGCAGGAGGCCGGTCAGGACGGCAGATGTGGTGGCGGCGGACCTGTTGATGGTTGTTTCCTTCGAATAATTGGGGTTCCCTCCACGCTACCCGGACTGTCTTCCGGCCCATGGCAGGCTTGGGCATTGTGCCGGTCACACCGCCGTGCCCATGGCAGGGCAGGTGGGAACGGTGCAGTATGAGCTCATGGAGGAACGTCCGACGGCGGTCGCCGGCAATGGCCACATCGTCCTGCTGGGCGATTCCATCTTTGACAACGGCGCCTATGTCGGTGGCGGGCCTGCCGTCATCGCCCAGCTGAGGCAGGAACTTCAGGGATGGCAGTGCACGCTCCTGGCGGTCGACGGCGACGTGCTCCCCGGCGTTTCCCGGCAACTGGCTGCACTGCCGTCCGACGCAACCCATCTGGTGGTAAGTGCGGGCGGCAACGACGCCCTGGGCTATGCGCCACTGCTGCAGGAGCGTGCGCCCTCCGTCGGTGATGCGCTCGCGTTGCTTGGTAAAGCCCGGGAAAGATTTGCAGCGGACTATGAGGAAATGGTGGATCAGGTCGAAGCGGCCGGCCTGCCGTATGCGGTATGCACTATTTATGACACTCCCCCGTCAGCGCCCGGCAGGAATGTCATCGAGGCAGCACTGTGCCTCTTCAACGATGCCATCGCCAGGGCCGCCTTTTCCCGCGGTGCTGCCCTTATCGACCTTCGGCTCATCTGCAGCGAGGACGCGGACTACGCAAACGTGATCGAACCGTCATCACAAGGCGGACGGAAGATCGCCCGGGCCATCGCATCCTTCACGGCGGCAGCGAATCGGGAGGCAGCCTCAATCGTGATCGTGCGCTGAGAGCGGCGGCCGGCCTGCCCCGCGCCTGGGTGTCCGCTGTCAGTGCACCCGCAGCCTGCGGGGCCGGTGGCGCCTGGTCCGTTCCTCCGGCCGGGAGTCGTGCACAGCCGGGCGGTACCTGACCCACCGTTTCCCTGACCGCCTGGCTCTCCGCTCCTGACGCCGGGCCTTCCGTTCCGGGCGGTCTATCCGGGACAGGATCGCGAACGTTCCCGTCATCCAGAGGAACGCCACTGCAAGAACCAACGCAATCTCAATGTCAGCGCCCATAACCCATCTTAGGACTTTGCCGCCCCGTGGAGGAGCCCCAAACGGACCGGTTCACGTGCCCGCCAGCGCTACAGCAGACCCAGCCCGCCGACCGCGGCGAGGACATCCGGCACAGTGACTCCCAGCAGTGCGGGGTCGGGCTGGTCGGCAAAAGTGTCCCCCCGCCGCAGCTCCGCACGGGTCAGGACAACGTGCGGTCCTGGCGGGGGCCCCCAGATCTCGGGCGGGGCTGGTCCAAAAAGCACCACCGACGGCGTGCCATAAGCCGACGCGAGATGTGCAGCGCCGGTGTCAGCTGAGATCACCAGGCGCGCGGCAGCGATGGTTGCAGCGAACTCCCCCAGTCCAAGCCGCCCGGCCAGCACCGCTCCATCCGGGAGGCCCGCACGCCGGCAGACGTCAACCGCCCTGTCCCGTTCCCCGCTGCCCCCGGTGAAGACAACGTTGTGTCCTGCCGCATCCAGCGCTGCCGCAACAGCAGCGAAGCGATCAGCGGGCCAGAGCCGGCTGCCGTAGGCGGCGCCGACATGAAGGACCGTCGCATCGGGAACCGGGCTGGGTACATGCGGTGTGTTCAAGCCCACGTCCAAGGGGTCGGCGTCGATCCCGTGCCATTCCAGGAGCCTTACCCACCGTTCCCGCTCATGCAGTTCTGCACGCCAGGGCGGCCCGTCCCTGTGCCCGCTGCGGTGGCCGATGGTCTGCCGCGCTTTGAGGGCTTCGATGCGCCCTTGGCTTTCCGGGCCGCTGCCGTGCAGGTTCACTGCCACGTCAACGACGCCCGCTTCCAGGGCCAGCGGCTCGTCCAGGCCGTGGGTGGGCAGCAGCTCGTAGCCGCCGACCAGCCCCAGGGCCTCCGTGAGCCAGCCCTGGGCCGCGTACCGCAGCCGGTGTTCGGGGAACGTGCGGCGAAGGGCCTTCAGGGCAGGCACCGCAACCAGCAGGTCCCCGAGCTTCAAGGCCCGCAGGACAAGAAGCTCCGGCTTCCTGTCCACGCGGTTGCCCGGGGCCGTCTCCGTCAAAACGTCCGTGCCGCTCATGCGTCCACTTTCGTCAACTCGGTGGCTGCCAGGCTGCGTACATCCTCGTGCACCTCCCGCACCGCAACACCGGCCACCGCCGAGTCATCGTGCGGGCACCGCGGCGCCGTCCAGCCAACCTGGGTGATGTCTATACCGCAAGTGGGGCAGGCGGTCACCCAGGAGGCGTGGATGCGGTGGAGGCTCCTGCCCAGCGCTCCGGCATTTATGACGTTGCCCGCCCAGAAGATTCCCACCGTCGGAACCCCAAGCGCTTGGGCAAGGTGCCGCGGTCCGCTGTCATTCCCCACAACTACGGCGGCCCGGACCAACAGTGCCACGAGCCCGCCCATGTCAAGGTCCCCGGCGAATGAATGGACGTGGGCGGCGGCTGCCTGCTCCACAACCTGTTCGGCAAGGGCGCGTTCGCTCTCATCCCCGATGACCGCAACACGGAAGCCATCCGCGGCGCATGCTGCCGCAAGTTCAGCGAACCGGCCGGCGGGCCAGCGCCGTCGGGGATCAGTGGCGCCGGGATGCAGCACCACCCAAGGGCCGGCGCCGCCGTCGCGCATTTGGACGGCGGCGGAAGCGCCGCTGTCCGCCGGCGCCAGGCGGGCCTCCAGGTCAACGGGGAAAGCGCCGGCCATGCCGGCCACCTCCAGCGCCCTGAGTGGTTCGTGCTGGTAGTAGACATAGGGAACCGTCCGCTCGAGACTGGCAGCGTCCGACGTCCGCGTGCCTACCGTGTGCCGGGCCCCC
Organism: Pseudarthrobacter sp. CC4; assembly: GCF_048957775.1. Lineage (NCBI taxonomy): Bacteria > Bacillati > Actinomycetota > Actinomycetes > Micrococcales > Micrococcaceae > Pseudarthrobacter > Pseudarthrobacter sp. CC4. The sequence continues at coordinate 39,682 of NZ_JARCCZ010000015.1, forward strand.
AGCCGAAGCAGGAACGGATTTGAGTACCGGCCACCGCCATGGAGCTGGACGGCCAGGTCGTACCGGCGTCCGCGCATGTCATCAAAGAACGCGTCCAGCTCCGCCGGGTCCTCCTCTCCCGGGCGGACGCCTTCAGCGTGTGGCAGCATGCACACCTCATCCACCGGGCTCTTGGTTGCGGCAAACAGCGCTTGGTGCACGGGAGTTCCCAGCAAGGTAAGGGTTGCGGCGGGGTAGGCTGCCTTGAGCGCGGCCATGGCGGGTATGGCGAAGATCACGTCGCCGAGCCCTCCGCCCCGCAACACTGCGATCCTTGACACGGACTCGAATTTCTCCAGGACAGGACCAACACCGGTACCCACCCGCGCCGAACCACCGAATTCCGCAGTGAGCTGCTCCACGTGCACCCCTTACCAGTAGTGCGGACTGCACCGTTTGCGGCGCCATCCGCTGCCATGCAGCCCTATTTCGCCGCTAACACCGCAGGCTGCCTCCTTTGAACCATTACCCAGGGGACGGTCAATATACTCCGGCTATTGGGGAATACCCGCATGATGCTGTACGTTTCATACGCGACAGGCGAACCAAAGAAAAGAGAAGCACCTAAAGTGGCAACCGATTACGATGAACTGCGCTCCGACGTCAAGGAATCGCAGGACAACTCTCTCGAGCAGCTCCAGTCAGCAAATGCTCCCGACGCACGCAGCGTTGTGCTGGAACTGGATGAAGCTGACGGGCTTGACGGCGCCGGCGTGCCCGGAGGCGAGTTCGTGGCCGAAGAGCTCGTGGTACAGGTCATCCCGCAGGCTGAAGACGAATTCACCTGCTACTCCTGCTTCCTGGTCCGTCACCGGTCCCAGATTGCGCGCCAGAAGGATGGCCACAGCTACTGCACTGAGTGCGAAGGCTAGTTAATACAGCCGACGTGGGGCTGCGGGAACGTCCGCAGTCCCGTCGATCCTGAGGCACGCCCGGCAGTCGGCGTGCCTTTCGGTTTTAAGCCTGCACCCAGCCAGGCCGGGTACCGTGGCGGCTATGGCTCACCACGACCCTGCCGGCGAGAGGCCCTGATGACGATGCCCGGAGACCCCTGGGATACATTACTGGCAGCATTCAGCCGCGCGGATCCTCCCAACGTGACACTGACGGAACTGGCACTGGCGGTGATGACAGCTGCCGCCTTGTCAGTGCCCCGCCGCTCCTGGCGGTACTTCGGCCTGCTGGCCACGGCCACGCATGAGATGGGGCACGCTGTTGCTGCGGTGCTGAGCGGCCAGCGACTGGCCGGGATCCGGCTCCTCCTTGACCACTCAGGCACCACCACCACGTACAGCCGCAGCAGGCTCGCCACCGCCTGGTCATGTTTTTGGGGGTACCCCGTACCGGCACTGGTGGGTGCGGCGTTCGTGTGGTCCGGCTTCAACGGGTGGGGACCGGCGGCAATCTCAGGCGGCGCCGTGGCCCTGGCTGCCTCGCTGGTGTTCCTCCGGAACCTCGCCGGCGTCGTTATCACTTCGGCCGCAATTGCCATCACCCTGGCCCTGATCCTCTTTGTGCCGGCTGCCTTTGTTGGCCACGTGGCTGTCATCCTGGGCCTGGCACTGCTGGTGGCTGCCGTGCGCGACCTCATCAAGCTCACCCATGTGCACCTGCGCCGCCGGGACCGGCTGGCCAGTTCCGACGCATACCTGCTCTGGCGTGCCACGTCCGTTCCCTCCGGCGTCTGGATCCTTCTGTTCGCGGCCCTGGTGGCCGGCTCGTGGCTGTGGGCCTGGCAGCCGATCTCCACTGTCCTGCCCGCGGAGCATAGGGTGGTCCCATGACCCAGGAAACGGACACCACGCAGCAGGCGGAAGAGGCACATGCCTTGGGAAAGAGCGCAGAACACAGCACCCGCGGCGCCTACGTCACAGGTGGAGCGGAGTTCAACCGCGACACCAACTACATTGAGGACCGCATCACGAGGGACGCAACTCCGGGTCCGAACGGCGAACCGGGCTGGCCGGTGGAAGCTGGACGGTACCGGCTGATCGCGGCGCGTACCTGCCCCTGGGCCAACAGGACCGTCATCGTCAGGCGCCTGCTTGGCCTCGAAGACGCCATTTCACTGGGACAGCCGGGTCCCACCCACGATGCCCGTTCGTGGACCTTTGACCTCGATCCAGGCGGGACGGACCCCGTCCTCGGTATCGAACGGATCCAGGACGCCTACTTCAAGAGGTTCCCGGACTATCCCCGCGGCATCACCGTTCCCGCGATCGTGGACGTTGCCAGCGGTGCCGTGGTGACCAACAACTTTCCGCAGATCACGCTGGACTTTTCCACCCAGTGGACCGAGTTTCACCGCGCAGGGGCGCCGGACCTGTACCCGGAGCATCTTCGCGAAGAAATCGACCAGGTCAATAAACGCGTCTTCACCGAGGTCAACAACGGTGTTTACCGCTGCGGTTTCGCAGGATCCCAGGAAGCCTACGACTCGGCCTACGCCCGGCTGTGGACAGCCCTGGACTGGCTCGAAGACCGGCTCTCGGGGCAGCGCTACCTGGTGGGTGACACCATCACTGAAGCCGACGTGCGGCTGTTCACCACACTTGCCCGGTTCGATCCCGTCTACCACGGCCACTTCAAGTGCAACCGGCAAAAACTCAGCGAGATGCCAGCCCTGTGGGGCTACGCACGGGACCTGTTCCAGACGCCAGGCTTCGGCGACACCATCGATTTTGTCCAGATCAAGCAGCACTATTACATCGTCCATGAGGACATCAACCCCACGGGCATAGTCCCCGCAGGACCGGATCTGAGGGGCTGGCTGGAGCCCCATGGCCGGGAAGCGCTGGGGGGCCGCCCCTTCGGGGACGGGACACCGCCCGGGCCCGTAAGGGCAGGGGAAGAGGTCATGCCAGGGCACGGGGCGGACGCCGAAGGGCAGTAAGCGTTTTCTGGATAAGCTGGGTGCCATGCATAGACATCACGGCTTCGTAGCGTCCGGTTTCAACAACGTCCTGGAACTGTTCGATACATTCCTGCGCGAGGATCCGCAGTACAGTGCACAGCTGGCCGTCTACAGGGACGGGGTCCCGGTCGTGGAACTGACGGGCGGGCCGGACATGGCGCCGGACACGTTGACGGGGGCGTACTCCTGTTCGAAGGGAGTGGCTGCCATGGTCATTGCTCTGCTGGTTCAGGACGGTCTGCTCGACCTCGACCAAACCGTAGCGCACTACTGGCCGGAATTCCGCGTGCATGGCAAGGACCGCCTCCTGGTCCGAGAGGCTTTGTCGCACCAGGCCGGGCTCATGGGCATCGAGGGCGGCTTCGGGCTGGACGAGTTCACCACCCCTGCCGCCGCGGCCCGGCTGGCGAGGGCTGTTCCAACCTGGCAGCCCGGCCGGCAGTTTGGCTACCACGCGCTCACCATCGGGATCATCATGGAAGAGCTGTGCCGGCGCACAGCCGGGGAAACCCTGCAGGAGATCTATGAAGGGCGAATCAGGAGCCCGTACGGTATCGACTTTTTCCTTGGGCTGCCTGAGGAACAGGAGTACCGTTACCGCGACGTCCTCTATGCGGCCGGACCGGTGGAGCCCTGGCTCGATCCGCTCAGCCTCGAGGGCCTGAACAGCAACGCCCCGGTCAGCACCATCATGGAGCTTCCCAATATCCGCCCGGTCCGGGCCGCGGGGATGTCCGCGGCAGGCGGCGTGGGAGCAGCCTCGGGCCTGGCCCGCCTCTACGCGGCAGCCACCACCGGAATCCAGGGCGGCGAACCGTTCCTCACCGCAGCCACCGTCGAGCAGATGTCGCAGGAACAGGTGTGGGGCCTTGACCGGTCCTCAGGCCTGGACAACGCGTTCGCCGTCGTGTTCATGAAGCCGCACCCGTCGCGGAGCTTCGGGAGCCATCGCGCGTTCGGGCATGAGGGCGCCAACGCGGCGCTCGGGTTCGCGGATCCTGCCTACGGCCTGGGCTTCGGTTACATTCCGCGGCGGCAGGAGGACGGAAGAACGCCCGGCCGTGCCCACCGGCTGGCGGCAGAGGTGCGCCGTTCAGCGGCAGATCTGTCCTGAACCGCACCCCGGGAACACTGTGCCCGCCTCCCTGACCAGCACCTTTGTAGGCAGCCGCCGGGGCGCCGTAGGGTGGTACGAATGCGCCAGTCTCAAGCACGCCCGGATACCAGGTGGGCCAGGGGGACCCTTTTTCTCAAACAGGCGGTGTCCGGCCTGTCGTCGGCCTTTGCCGCGCAGCGGCTGCAACTGGCGGCCAAGGCGGCTTTTGCAGCCGGACTGGCCTTCGCCATCGCACCGCATCTGCCCGGAGCTGCTGCGAACTATCCCTACTACGCCCCCCTGGGTGCGCTGGTGGCGATGTACCACAACGTTGCCGGCTCGGTACGGCAGGGCCTCGAGGCCCTTGCCGGACTCGCAGTCGGCATCGGCCTGGCGTATGTGCTGGTTACCGTCACGGATCCGTCGCCGCTCGCCGTCGCGCTGATCATGGGAATAGGCGTCCTGCTTGGGGGCCTGCCGGGAATCGGTTCGGGCAGTGACTGGATTCCGACGGCGGCGCTGCTGGTTTTGCTCGTGGGCGGCAGTAATCCGGACGACTTTTCGTTCGGTTACCTCCTGCAGATGGGCTTTGGAGTCGCCGTTGGGATCGGCGTCAACTTCCTGATCTTTCCGCCGCTGCACCTGAACGCCGCCGCGGCCAGCCTGGATGAGCTCCGCCAAGCCCTTGGCCGCCAGCTCACCGACATGGGGGCGGCCCTAAAGGAAGAATGGCCGCCCAAACACGAGGACTGGTCAAGCCGTTCAGACGAACTGGCGGAGGCGGCCCGCTCAGTCCGGCACCTGGTCAAGGAGGCTGACGCAAGCCGGCGGGCCAATCCGAGGCGCAAACTGCACCCCCGCGACGTCGATCTTGATTACCGGAACCTGCGCGAACTGGAGAGGGTGACCTTCCACATCCAGGACATCACCGACGTGCTTTCGGACGTGATCTGGGAGAGCGAGGCACCCTACAGCGTTCCCCTGCAGGACACCGGTCCGCTAGCCGATGCTTTGTCAGCCACCGGCAACCTTCTCCGCTCGTTCAGCGACGACGACACCTCCGCGCAGGACGGCCATTTCGGGGCGGCAAAGGAGGCGGTGGAAGCCTGCATGGCTGCCACCGCCGGAAGGGATGCGGAGCAGGGAATGGTCCCCGCGTCCGAATCGGTCCTGCTGAGCCTCCACCGCATCCTGCGCGCTGTCCGGACACGCGACTAGAGGGCGCTGACCGAACCGCTGAAGTGGCGGCGCCCCGACCTGGGATTCCATGCCACGAAACTGGAACGCGTCCGCGCGCCGGAGTCCCCTTCTCCGGTATTGATCTCCAGGGCAACCATGCCGGGAAGAAACACCGGGGAGTCAAAATCCACATCCCACGTGAAGGAATCGCCACGGGACGGGCCGACGTCGGCGAGCGCCCTGGCCGCCAGGTACATGCCGTGGGCTATGGACCGCCGCATCCCCAAAGCCCTGGCGGAAAGCACGCTTAGGTGTATGGGATTGAAGTCACCCGATACCGCCGCGTAAGCCCGGCCGGTGTCAACACCAAGCTGCCAGATAGCGGTGGGGTTCGGCGCCTTGAATTCCGCCCGGGCGGAGGCCGGGGACGGTTTGTCGATCCCGGGCAGGAAGACTCCCTTGGCCAGGTAGGTGGACACCCCCCGCCAGGAGGCCTCGGGTGCCCCTGACAACCGCACATCCGCCACCACATCCACCACCGTCCCCGCACGGTGACCCCGGAGATTTTCCACCCTGGCGGAGACGTCCAGGCTGTCGGTGAAGAGTACCGGGGAACGCTGTTGCACGCTGTTCCGAAGGTGGATCATGCCGAGCAGGGGCAAAGGGAAGTCGTCCCTGTTCAGCACGCTCATGGCCAGCGGAAAGGCGAGTGCGTGGATGAACCCGGCAGGCAGCACGTCGCTGGCCGTCTCGCCGATCAGGTGCTGGTACGCGGTGAGCGTGGCAACGTCCACGCTGACCCCGCGTACTTCATGGCTTTCGGCCGGCAGGACGGATCCATCCTGGCTGCCCAGCAGCCGGCGGCGTGCGGCCTGGGCAGCGGCGTTGACGTAGAGCTTGGAGAGCGAGGGCATTTCCCCCAGGATGACCGGCTGGGCGGGCATCATGCCCCCACCATGTTCTGCCCGCAGACCCGGAGCACCTCGCCGTTGATGCCGGCCGCTGCATCACTGGCAAGGAAGGACACGGCTTCGGCAACATCCAATGGCAGGCCGCCCTGCTGCAGGGAGTTCAGCCGCCGGCCGATCTCGCGGAGGGCAAACGGGATCCTGGCGGTCATCTCGGTTTCTATGAAGCCCGGGGCCACCGCATTGATGCTGCCGCCGAGCGCGGCCATGTGCGGAGCGGTGGCCCTGACCATTCCCATCACCCCGGCCTTGGACGCCGCATAGTTGGTTTGCCCCCGGTTGCCGGCAATGCCGCTGGTTGAAGCAACTGACACTATGCGCGGCGATTCCCGGAAGTGCTTTGAGGAAAGGAGAGCCTCGTTGATGCGGAGTTGCGCGGCTATGTTGATGCTGATGACCGAGTTCCACCGGGGCTGGTCCATGTTGGCCAGCAGTTTGTCCCGGGTGATCCCGGCGTTGTGGACCATGATGTCCAGTCGTCCGTGGCGCTGCGCGGCGTGCTCAAGAATGCGTTGTCCCGCGTCCTCCCTGCTGATGTCCAGTTGGAGCGCGGTCCCCCGCACCTCGTTCGCAACCGCCGCCAGCTGGTCGCCGGCCGCGGGGACGTCCACAAGGACCAGGGTTGCGCCGTCGCGGTGCAGGGTGCGGGCGATGGCCGCTCCGATGCCGCGTGCCGCTCCGGTCACCACCGCTATCTTGCCGGCCAGCGGCTTGTCCGGGTCCCCGGCAAGTTCTCCGGAGGTGCCGGACACGGTCACAAACTGCCCGTCCACGAATGCCGAACGGCCGGAGAGGAAGAATCGGAGGGCTGCCAGGGCGCTGGGGCTGGTCGGCTCGATACCGTCCCTCAGGATGATGCCGTTGCCCGTGGCGCCGCCCCGAAGTTCCTTGGCCAGCGAGCGGAGGAACCCGTCAACCCCCTGCCTGGCAGCGGCAGCTGCAGGCGAATCGGCGTCCGACGCCGGCCGGGAGACCGTGACGACGCGTCCGCCGGCGGCAAGGTCCCGCAGGGAAGCCGCTGCCGGGAGAATCGGCTTCTCGAGGTCCCCGGGGTGCGCCACTTCATCCAGCACCAGGATGATGGCACCGAGTTTTTCGCGCGGTACGGCGTGCCGCCGGACATCAAGGTCCCAGGAAAGCAGTTCCGCGGACAGGGCATCGGCACCCGCCGTGCTTCCCTGGACCAGGATGGGGCCGTTGATCAAGGGCTGCCCGGGCTCGTAGCGGCGAAGGACCGCGGGCTGGGGCAGGCCGAGCTTCTTGGCCACATTCCTGCCCGGGCCCTGGTTAACCAGTTGTGCGTACTTGTCTGTCACCGGAACCTCCTACAGTGATTCGAGAACAGCGACGACGCCCATGCCGCCGGCCGCGCAGACCGAGACCAGTCCGCGCGCGGGCCGGCCGGCGGTGCTGCCCGTGGCATGCAGCTGCTTGGCCAACGAAGCCACGATCCGGCCGCCGGTGGCGGCGAAGGGATGGCCGGCAGCCAGCGAAGACCCGTTTACGTTCAGGCGCGACCGGTCAATGCTGCCGAAAGCGCCCTGCAAGCCAAGGCGGGTACGGCCGAACTCCTCGTCCTCCCAGGCCGCCAGGGTGCCGAGGACCGTGGCTGCGAATGCCTCGTGGATTTCGAAGAAGTCAATGTCCGCCAGTGTGAGGCCCTGGCGGGCCAGCAGCCGGGGCACGGCGAACACGGGGGCCATCAGCAGGCCGTCCTTGCCATGGACAAAGTCCACGGCCGCGGCTTCCGCATCCACCACGGCAGCGAGCTTGGGCAGGTCGCGGGCGTCTGCCCAGGCCTCGGAAGCCAGCAGGACCGTGGACGCCCCGTCGGTGAGGGGGGTGGAGTTGCCGGCAGTCATGGTGGCCGCAGCACCGAGGTTCTTGCCGAAGACCGGCTTCAGGGTAGAGAGCTTTTCGAGCGAGGTGTCTGCACGGAGGTTGCCGTCCCGCACCAGTCCCCGGTAGGGCGTGACGAGGTCATCGAAGAACCCTGACTCGTAGGCGGCGGCGAGGTTCCTGTGGCTGTTGTAGGCCAGTTCGTCCTGGGACTCGCGGGAGATCTTCCACTGCGCCGTGGTCAGGGCCTGGTGCTCGCCCATCGAAAGTCCGGTCCGGGGCTCGGCAGTGCCGGGTGCCAGCGGGGCGAGATCCTTCGGCCGCAGCCGCCCGAGTACCTGCAGGCGCTGCGTAAGGGTCTTGGCCCGGTTCAGGTCCAGGATCACCTCGCGGAGGCCCTCGCTGACCACGATCGGAGCATCGGACGCCGAATCCACCCCGCCGGCGATGGCGGAATCGATCTGGCCCAGCTTGATCTTGTTGGCCAGGCCCACCACGGTCTCCAGCCCGGTGGCGCACGCCTGCTGCAGGTCATAGGCAGGGGTCTCGGCGGAGAGGGCGGAACCCAGGACCGCTTCGCGGGTGAGGTTGAAGTCCCGGGAGTGCTTGAGGACGGCGCCTGCGGCCACTTCGCCGATGCGCTCGTCCTGGAGGCCGAAGCGCGCGATCAGGCCGTCAAGGGCGGCGGTCAGCATGTCCAGGTTGGAGGATTTTGCGTAAGATCCGCCGGCGCGGGCAAACGGGATCCGGTTCCCGCCGACGATCACGGCCCGGCGCGTGGCAGGGGTGCCTGCCGTGCGGGTGTTTGGGTCTTCGGGTCCGGTGCTGGACTGTCCGTCAATGGACATGGGTTCTCCTCGGGTCACGTTCGGTTACCGATACCCAGCGTACCTGATACGCTGGGTATCGTGAACATCACCCACACGGACCCCCCGGATGCCTCTGTGCCAGGCAGCCCCGACGGACGTTCTTCGCGCTGGCAGAGCCATCGGGAGGAGCGCCGGAGGGAGCTGATCAAATCGGCGCGGCGGGCTGTGCACCTGCTGGGAAGTGACGCCTCCATGGAGGAGATTGCCGCTGCTGCAGGAACCTCAAAGTCCGTGTTCTACCGCTATTTTGGCGATAAGGCCGGGCTTCAGCAGGCGGTGGGTGAAGTGGTCTTGAGCCAGATGCAGCGCAGGATCAAGGAAGCCGCGCAGAGCGCCCATACCCCCCGTGAAGGGCTTCTGGCCATGGTCTCGGCCTACCTGCAAATGGCGGAGACCAGCCCCAACGTCTATACGTTTGTCACCCGGCATGGCAGCGGCGACCCGGAGGGTTCATCGGGAGCTGTCTCCGGGGCGCTGGGGCACTTCTTCGACGCCATCGCGGAGATGATCGCTACGCCCATGCGGTCCCACCTGGGGGACGGCAAGCACGCCGTGATCGGCTACTGGCCGAAGGCCGCGATTGGACTGGTACGGAATGCCGGCGAGCAATGGCTCAGCACGCCGGACTCCCCCGCCAAACCTGACCAGGAAGCAATGGCACGCCAGATCACGGCCTGGCTCTGCGTCGGCATAGCTCCCGAGCTCACCCCGGCCGCGCGGGAATGACCTAACTCCAATGCAAACCACCAAACACTGTCAGCACCAACGAAGGACATTGACATGACTGAAGTAGTGGACCGTCCCACCGGCAAGGGGAAGCGCCCGGAAGCACCGCAAAAAGCGGTCCCCGGCACCGCCGCCCGGCCCCAGCCCGCCGTCGACGTCGAAACGCTGGGCAAGCAGCTGCTCGGCAAGTGGTCGGCCGTCCGGCTGCAGGCCCGGGACCTTGCCGCACGCCCCGAGCTTCACAAGATTGAAGGCCTGACCCACACCGAGCACCGGACCAGGGTGTTCGGACAGCTGAGGTACCTTGTGGACAATGAGGCGGTGCACCGCGCCTTCCCGGCAGCCTTGGGCGGCGCCGACGACCACGGCGGAAACATCGCCGGCTTCGAGGAACTTGTGGTGGCCGATCCCTCGCTGCAGATCAAGGCCGGCGTGCAGTGGGGCCTGTTCGGCTCCGCCGTCATGCACCTTGGCACCGCCGAACACCATGCGAAATGGCTTCCCGGCATCATGAACCTGGATATCCCGGGCTGCTTCGCCATGACCGAGACGGGACACGGCTCCGACGTGGCCAGCATCGCGACCACGGCCACGTACGATCCGTCCACTGAAGAATTCGTGGTGCACACGCCGTTCCGCGCCGCCTGGAAGGACTACATCGGGAACGCGGCCAACGACGGACTGGGCGCCGTGGTGTTCGCCCAGCTTGTCACCCGCGGCGTCAACCACGGCGTACATGCCCTCTACGTGGACCTGCGGGACCCGGAAACCAAGGAGTTCCTGCCCGGCATCGGCGGCGAGGATGACGGCATCAAGGGTGGACTCAACGGAATCGACAACGGGCGGCTGCACTTCACCAACGTCCGGATCCCCCGGACGAACCTCCTGAACCGCTACGGCGACGTAGCCCCGGACGGCACATACACCTCCCCCATCGCCAGCCCGGGCCGGCGGTTCTTCACCATGCTGGGAACCCTTGTCCAGGGCCGGGTGTCGCTGGACGGCGCCGCCGTGGCTGCGTCCAGGGTGGCCCTGACGGCGGCCATCCGATACGCAACCGAGCGCCGCCAGTTCAACGCCTCCTCCCATACGGACGAAGAAGTCCTGCTTGACTACCAGCGCCACCAGCGCCGGCTGTTCACCCGGCTCGCCACTACCTACGCAGCGGGGTTCGCCCATGAGCAGCTCCTGGAGAAGTTCGACGACGTCTTTTCCGGCGCCCACGACACCGACGCCGACCGCCAGGACCTGGAAACACTCGCCGCCGCACTGAAGGCCCTGAGCACTTGGCATGCGCTGGACACCCTGCAGGAATGCCGCGAAGCCTGCGGCGGTGCCGGCTTCCTGATCGAGAACCGCTTTGCGTCGCTGCGGGCCGATCTTGACGTCTACGCCACGTTCGAGGGCGACAACACCGTGCTGCTGCAGCTGGTGGCCAAGCGCCTCCTGGCCGACTACGCCAAGGAGTTCCGGAACGTGGACTTCGGGGTACTGGCCCGCTATGTGGTGGGCCAGGCAACCGGCGCTGCAATCCACCGGACAGGACTGCGGCAGGTGGTCCAGTTCATGGCGGACACCGGCTCGGTGCAGAAAGCCGCCATCGCCCTCCGTGACGAGGAGGGCCAGCGTGCCCTCCTTACGGACAGGGTGCAGACCATGGTGGCGGAAGCGGCAACAGCCCTTAAAGGCAGCAACCGGCTTTCCCAGGAAAAGGGCGCAGCACTCTTCAACCGTCACCAGAACGAACTCATCGATGCCGCCCAGGCGCACGCCGAACTGCTGCAATGGGAGGCCTTCACCGACGCGCTTCGCGAGGTGGAGGACCCAGGCACCAGGACGGTGCTGACGTGGCTGCGTGACCTCTTCGGCCTGTCGCTGATTGAAAAGAACCTGTCCTGGTACCTCATGAACGGCCGCCTTTCCATGCAGCGGGCCAGAACGGTGGGTGAATACATCAACAGGCTGCTGGTGAAGATCCGCCCGCATGCGCTGGACCTCGTGGACGCCTTTGGCTACGGCGGCGACCACGTGCGCGCCGCAATCGCGACCGGTGCGGAGAAGAAGCGGCAGGATGAGGCGCGGGCCTACTTCCGCAGCCAGCGGGCAAGCGGCCAGTCCCCGGTGGATGAGAAGGTCCTGCTGGCCAGGACCGCTGCGGCGAAACGGAACTGACGGCCAACGGCCTAATGAACGACGGCGCCGCCCCCTCGTGAGGGGAGCGGCGCCGTCGTAATTAATAGTGAGGGGTCGTTAGCCGTGGGACGGCAGCACCGAGCGGTACACGTCCAGGGTGGTCTCGGTGATGGACTCCCAGGAGAAGTGTTTCTCGGCGCGCAGCCGGCCGGCCTGGCCCATGGCGCGTGCCCGCTCCGGATCAGACACAACCTCGGTGAGGGCGGCCGCGAATTCGGTGACGAACTTCTCCGGATCAAGGGGGGTCCCGGTGCCGTCGGTGACCTGCTCAAGGTCCACGAGGAGGCCCGTCTGGCCGTGCTCCACCACCTCCGGGATGCCGCCGGTGGCGCTGGCCACCACTGCGGCGCCGCAGGCCATTGCTTCCAGGTTCACGATGCCGAGGGGTTCGTAGATCGAGGGACAGGCGAACGCGGTGGCGTGGCTGAGGACCTGGATGAGCTCGTGCCGGGGCAACATGCGCTCAATGAGCACCACGCCGGTTCGCTGGCTCTGCAGGTCCTCGATCAGGCGGGCAGTCTCGGCAGCGAGCTCGGGGGTATCCGCTGCGCCCAGGCACAGGACCAGTTGAACATCGGCGGGCAGCTTCGCGGCAGCCCGCAGCAGGTAGGGAACGCCTTTTTGGCGGGTGTTCCTGCCCACGAAAACCACGCTGGGTTTGGCCGGATCAATGCCCAGGGCGCGGACGGCGTCGTCATTCTCGTCGCGCTGCCACAGCTCGACGTCAATGCCGTTGTGGACCACCTTGACCTTCGCGGGATCAACGTCCGGGTAGCTGCGCAGGATGTCCTGCCGCATACCCTCGGAAACAGCGATGATGGCTGCCGCAGCCTCATAAGCCGTCTTCTCCACCCAGGAAGAGAGCGCGTACCCGCCGCCGAGCTGCTCCGCCTTCCAGGGGCGCAGCGGCTCCAGGCTGTGGGCGCTGAGGACATGCGGGATGCCGTGCAGCAGGGATGCCAGGTGCCCTGCCATGTTGGCGTACCAGGTATGCGAATGGACCAGGTCCGCGCCTTCCACGTCCGGGACGATCCGGAGGTCCACCCCGAGGGTCTGCACCGCGGCGTTGGCCCCGCCAAGGTCCTCGGGCACCTGGTAGGACGTCACGGTGGCGCCATGATAGTCGGTATCGCGGGGAGCGCCAAAAGCACGAACCTGCAGGTCAACATGCTTACTAAGCACCCTGCTCAATTCGGCTACGTGGACTCCGGCGCCACCGTAGATCTCCGGCGGGAACTCTTTAGTCACAATGTCTATTCGCACAAGACCCAAGGTAGTCCTTCACGCTTAACTGTTCTAGTGTGAAGGAGTCCGGGCATGCCGGACTGTCTTGGGGAGATACGAAGGCGTACAGGAGCGACCATTATGCCGTTGAACAAAAGAGTCCTGGCCATTGTCCTCGCAGGGGGCGAGGGAAACAGGCTGATGCCGCTGACGGCGGACCGGGCCAAACCCGCGGTCCCCTTCGCCGGGAGTTACCGCCTGATCGACTTTGCGCTGTCCAACCTGGTGAACTCCCGCTACCTGCAGATCGTGGTGCTGACGCAGTACAAGTCGCACAGCCTGGACCGCCACATCTCCGAGACCTGGCGCATGTCCACCCAGCTGGGCAACTACGTGGCTTCGGTTCCGGCCCAGCAGCGCGTGGGCAAGAGCTGGTTCCTGGGCAGCGCAAACGCCATCTACCAGTCCCTGAACCTGATCCACGACGCCAACCCGGACATTGTTGTGGTGGTCGGCGCGGACCATGTCTACCGCATGGACTTCGCCCAGATGGTGGCCCAGCACGTCCACAGCGGCGCCAAGGCAACAGTGGCCGCTGTTCGGCAGCCACTGCACATGGCCAACCAGTTCGGCGTGATCGAAGTGGACCAGAACGATCCCCAAAAGATTGCCGCGTTCGTGGAAAAGCCTGCCACCACCCCCGGACTGGCCGCGGACCCGTCGCAGTTCCTGGCCTCCATGGGCAACTACGTCTTTGACGCCGATGCCCTGGTAGCGGCGCTGCACGTGGACGCCGAGCGGCTGGACACCAAGCACGACATGGGCGGAGACATCATCCCCTACTTCGTGAACCAGGGCGAGGCCGGCGTGTACGACTTCACGCTCAATGACATTCCCGGCTCCACCGAACGCGACCGCACGTACTGGCGCGACGTCGGCACCATCGACTCCTTCTACGACGCCCACATGGACCTGATCTCCCCGCTCCCGGTCTTCAACCTCTACAACTCGGAATGGCCCATCTACACGCGGCAGAGCATCTCGCCGCCCGCCAAGTTCGTCCGCGGCCAGAACAACACGGTGGGCACGGCCCTGGACTCGATCGTCTCCAGCGGCGTCGTGATCTCCGGCGGCATCGTGGAAGGCTCCGTCCTGTCCAACGACGTCTACGTGGCCACCGGCAGCCGTGTCATCGACTCGGTCCTGATGGACAAAGTGCAGGTGGGCGAGGGCGCGGTGATCAACCGGGCCATCATTGACAAGAACGTCAAGGTACCGGCAGGCGCGGCCATTGGCCTGGACGCGGAGCTGGACCGGGCCCGCGGCTTCAAGGTCACCGACTCGGGCATCACGGTGCTCGCCAAGGGACAGAACGTTCCCGAGCCCGGCGAGGAGGAACGGACGCTCGCTGCCAGGAACCTCCACCTCGTCCCGAACGCCGTGAAGGCGGCTGCAGACCTCCACCCCGGAGTGCGGGAGTCCGTGGACAGGGTCGCCCAGAACCACGCAGCGGCTGCTGCAGACTCTGCGCAGGGGGCGCGGATTTCCTGACATCGTTCAGCGGGCCGGCCCACCCCAAGGGGGTGCGGCCGGCTTGATCCCAGGCTGTAAAATCGATACGGTGAGCTCCCCCGATCTGACCCCTGAGGAAATCCAGGCCTGCCTCAAGGTCCTGAATACCATCCATGCCTATGACGAGGAGCACCCGGACTATGTTTCGGTGCGGCGCGCCACGGGGAAGATGTTCAAGGCCGTCAAGCGGCACCGCAGGGTCACAAAGCGCGACCTGATCTCCGAGGCGGACCGGGCAGTCATTGCCCGGACGGCAACCGCCGCGCCGGACCGGATCGACGACGAGACCCGCGGGAACAAGCTGGCCACCTCGGCCACCGGCAAGGTTGCCGGGCACCTGATCCGCTCACGCCCCTGCTACATCTGCAAACAGCACTACACCCAGGTTGACGCCTTCTACCACCAGCTGTGCCCGGAGTGCGCTGCCTTCAGCCACAGCAAGCGGGACGCCCGGACCGACCTGACCGGCCGCCGCGCCCTGCTGACCGGGGGGCGGGCCAAAATCGGGATGTACATCGCGCTTCGACTGCTCCGCGACGGTGCCCACACCACCATCACCACCCGCTTCCCCAAGGACGCCGCCCGCAGGTTCGCCGCCATGGAGGACAGCGGCGAATGGCTGCACCGGCTCCGGATCGTGGGCATCGACCTCCGCGACCCCGCCCAGGTCATGGCCCTCACGGACTCGCTCAATGAGGCAGGCCCGCTGGACATCATCATCAACAACGCGGCGCAGACGGTCCGCCGTTCCGGCAATGCCTACAAGCCGTTGGTGGACGCCGAGGATGAACCGCTTCCGGCCGCGCTGGAGCAGGCCAACGGCGGCCCGGAACTGGTGACGTTCGGCCACGCCCATGACAAGCACCCCTTGGCGCTTGCCAGCAGCGTGACAGAACACCCGGTCCTGGCCGGGGACGCCATCACGTCGCTGGCACTGTCCACCGGATCGGCCTCGCTGGAGCGCATTGCGTCAGGAACGGCCATCGACGCGGGCGGGCTGGTACCGGACCTGGCCACCATCAACAGCTGGACCCAGGTGGTGGACGAGGTGGATCCGCTCGAGATGCTCGAGGTGCAGCTCTGCAACGTAACCGCGCCCTTCCTGCTGGTGAGCCGGCTGCGGGGAGCCATGAAGCGATCCACCGCCCGCCGGAAGTACATCGTTAACGTCTCGGCGATGGAAGGCCAGTTCTCCCGCGCCTACAAGGGTCCGGGCCACCCGCACACCAACATGGCCAAGGCAGCGCTCAACATGATGACGCGCACCAGCGCCCAGGAGATGCTGGACAGTGACGGCATCCTGATGACCGCCGTGGACACCGGCTGGATTACCGACGAGCGTCCCCACTACACCAAGGTCAGGCTCATGGAGGAAGGCTTCCACGCGCCCCTGGACCTCGTTGATGGTGCCGCCCGCGTCTACGATCCCATCGTCATGGGGGAGAACGGCGAGGACCAGTACGGCGTGTTCCTCAAGGACTACAAACCCAGCCCCTGGTGAGAGTAAGCTCGCCGCATGAGTGCCGAACCCGTATCTGAAGTACAGAATCTTGAACACCATGAGTGCTGGGCCGTGCTCCGCACCGTGTCCGTCGGCCGGCTGGCGGTCCTGGTGGCGGGACGCCCGGACATCTTCCCCATCAACTACACGGTTGACCGGGGCACCCTGGTGTTCCGCACCAGCGAGGGCACCAAGCTTTCCGGCGCCTCAGAGGACGCCCCGGTGGCGCTGGAGGCGGACGGGGTGGACCCCAATACGGGACTGGCCTGGAGCGTGGTGGTGAAGGGCACGGCCGCCATCGTCACCGGCACGGAGCAGGTCCTGGAAACCACCCAGCTCTTCCTCTTTCCCTGGCAGGCAGGGAAAAAGGACATCTTCGTCCGGATCACGCCGGACTCCATCACCGGCCGGCGCTTCAAGGTGACCGAACCCATGACCTGGTGGACCCAGCTCAGCGGCGCTGTGAGGACCGCGCAGGAGTAAAAGCCCGCGGGCCCGTCAGGCGAGCTGGGTGATTTCCACGCTGACGCTCAGGGCTGAACCGCCCCCGCCGGAAAGAATGCCCTTCAGCGGCGGCACGTCGCGGTAGTCCCTGCCCCGGGCCACCGTCACGTGGAAGTCGCCGGCCGGCTTGTGGTTGGTGGGGTCCCAGCTGCGCCAGTCGCCGTCCCACCACTCCAGCCATGCATGGGATTGGCCGGCCACGGTTTCGCCGATTCCGGCGCTGGAACGGGGGTGCAGGTAACCGGAGACGTAACGCGCCGGGATGCCGCAGCTGCGCAGCGCACCGATGGCCAGGTGGGCAAGGTCCTGGCACACGCCCTGGCGCTGGCCCCAGGCCTCTTCCGCGTTGGTGGTGACCGCGGTGGAACCGGACATGTAGGTCATTTCGCCGCGCATCCACTCGAACACTGCCATGGCGGCCTCGTGCGGGTTCTTCCCGGCCACGACGCCCGGGATGATGCCCAGGACTTCGTCTCCTGGCCCGCTCAGCCTGGACTGCGGAAGCCAGTCGCTGAAGGTATTGAGCGTCTCGGGCGAGGCCAGGACGTCCCAGCCGGCAATGTCCGACTCCGACGGGATCTTCTCGGCCCGGTGGACCTCCACCGTGATGTTGGAAACAACTTCAAGGTGATCGTGCGGCATCTGCATGTCGAAGGCAGTAACCCTGGTGCCCCAGTAGTCCCGGTAGGTGCTCACGGCAGCCTGCGACGGCGAAACCTTTACCACGGACTCCAGCACCACCTGCTGGGAATCCGTCAGCGGCGTCATGCGGGCCTCGTTGTAGGACAGCGTGACCCTCTTGTTGTACTTGTAGGCCGTCTTGTGGACGATGCTCAGCCGGGTCATGAAACTTCTCCCACCCAGGCCAGTTCATCCGCCTGATTGAAGTACTTACGGGAAATGGCGTCCGAGGCCTGTGAGACGGCTTTCTGCACCCGCTCCATGTGTTCGGGCAACTCGGACATGAGATCGTCCGTCCGGTGGAACTCGAGGAACGTCCGCGCCTGCCCCACAATCCGCCGCGCATCATTGATGAAACCCACCCGCTGGGCGGAAGGATCAAGTTTTGCAAGGCATTCATCGGCATCCCGCAGGGCATAGACGATGGACCGCGGGAAGAGGCGGTCCAGCAGCAGGAACTCGGCAGCGTGCTGGTCTCCAAAGGCGGCACGCCGGGTACGCAGGAAGGACTCGTACGCCCCGGCGCACCGCAGCATGTTGACCCATGACATGCCGGCGGACAGCACGTCCCGGGTGGAGAGCATGCGGGCCGTCATGTCCGCCCGTTCCAGGGAGCGGCCCAGCACCAGGAAGAGCCAGCTTTCGTCGTGGCTGACGGTGGTGTCCGCCAGGCCGCTGACCATGGCCGTCCGTTCAAGGGTCCAGTTGCAGAACCGGTACGTGCCCACAACGTCCTTCCGGTGCTGGCTCAGCCCGTAATACGTGGTGTTCAGGCTCTCCCAGAGACCGGAAGAGACAGTCTCCCGGGCGCGCCGGGCGTTCTCCCGCGCCGCCCCGAGGGAACCGGCAATGGAGGTGGCGCTGGTTTTGTCATAGGCAAGTGCGTGGAGCAGTTCGGGCAGCCCAAAATCCTCGCTCTGCGGCCTGGCTCCCATGACCGCCAGGAGCTCCTGCGCCACGCTCTTGCGTTCCTCCATGGGGAGGTGGTTCAGGCGCTCCAGGTGGACGTCAAGGATCCGGGCGGTGCCGTCCGCCCGCTCCACATAGCGGCCGATCCAGAAAAGGGACTCGGCAATACGGCTAAGCATTCGCGGCTACCTCCTGCGTGCCCGAAACTGGAAAAGAAACTGTCCGGCCTACGGCCCGGCTCACTGCTGCTGCTCCGACTGGCGGTCCCGCCAGTTGCTCTCCACCGGCCACACGGAAACGCGCTCCCGGACGGAGATGGAAGGCCGCGGCACGGTCTCCACCGGCACCTGGGGGGAATCGGCCAGGACCCAGGTGTCCTTGGATCCGCCGCCCTGGCTGGAGTTCACGATCAGCGAGCCCTCCTTGAGTGCCACGCGGGTCAGGCCGCCCGGGAGCACCCAGACGTTCTCGCCGTCGTTCACCGCGAAGGGGCGCAGGTCCACGTGGCGGGGGCCGAACTTGTCCCCGCTCAGCGTCGGGACCGTGGAGAGCTGCAGCACCGGCTGGGCGATCCAGCCGCGGGGGTCCGCGATGATCCGCTGGCGGAGGGCGTCCAGTTCGTCCTTGGAGGCATCCGGCCCGATAACCAGGCCCTTGCCGCCGGAACCGTCCACGGGCTTGACCACCAGTTCGGCCAGGTTGTCCAGGGTGTACTCGCGGGATTCCTTCTCCTCCAGGCGGTATGTGTCCACGTTGGCGATGATGGGTTCCTCGCTGAGGTAGTAGCGGATGAGGTCAGGGACGTAACTGTAGACCAGTTTGTCGTCCGCGACGCCGTTGCCCACGGCGTTGGCAATGGTGACCCCGCCGGCCCTGGCCGCGTTGACCAGCCCGGGGCAGCCGAGCATGGAGTCGGCGCGGAACTGCAGGGGGTCAAGGAAATCGTCGTCGATCCGCTTGTAGATGACATCCACGCGCTGCTCGCCCGCCGTGGTGCGCATGTATACGCGGTTGCCGCGGCAGATGAGGTCGCGGCCCTCCACCAGCTCAACGCCCATCAGTCCGGCCAGCAGGGTGTGCTCGAAGTAGGCGCTGTTGAACACGCCGGGGGTCAGGACGACGACGGTGGGATCGTCCACCCCGGACGGCGCGGTCTTCCGCAGGGCAGAGAGCAGGCGCCGCGGGTACTCCTCGACCGGCCGGATGAGCTGCTGGCCGAAAGCCTCCGGCAGGCCCTTGGCCATGGCCCGGCGGTTCTCCAGGACGTAGCTCACGCCGGAGGGAACGCGGACGTTGTCCTCCAGCACGCGGAACGTTCCGGCGGCATCACGGACAACGTCGATGCCGGAGATGTGGACCCGGACGCCGCCGGCCGGTTCGAAGCCATGGACCTGCCGGTGGAAGTGCGCGCTGGTGGTGACCAGCTGCCGCGGGATCACGCCGTCTGCCACCACGGTCATCTTGTCGTACACGTCGTTGAGGAACGCCTCAAGGGCGCGTACCCGCTGGGCTACCCCGCGCTCCAGTACATCCCACTCGCCGGCCGGAATGACGCGGGGAACGATGTCCAGCGGGAACGGGCGCTCCTCCCCCGCGAAATCGAACGTCACGCCGCGGTCCAGGAACGTGCGCGCCATTGAGTCGGCGCGCGCACTGACATCGGCCAGGGAGAGCTTGCGAAGGGCGTCCGCCACCTGCCCGTACGAGTCACGGGCCTGTTGCCCGGGGGCGAACATCTCGTCATAGGCTCCGGACCGGCCGGCGGCCACGGAGTAATCCTGGAATAGGTCTGACATGTCCAATAGCCAACCATCTTTTTGTTTCGAATTCATTACTGCCATCCATTGTGGCGTGTTGGCGGAGGTCCCCCTATTCGTGGATTCCGCCCCTTTTCCGGCACAGTAGGTGAGTGCCCGTCAGCAGATCCTTCCGCAACCCCGGTCCGGACCTGCCCGGACGGCCGGAGAGGCTCCTCCCGGGCCTGGCTTCAGCGGCAGTTGCGCTGGCCGCCGCGTTCCTGGTCCATTGGCTGGTGCCCGCGCTGCCGGCCATGACACTGGCGGTGGCCCTGGGCGTCCTTGCCGCGAACCTGCCGGCGGCCGGAGCATGGACAGCCGGCAGGGCCCGGCCCGGACTGGACTTCGCCGGGAAACATCTTATGCGCGGCGGAATCGTCCTGCTCGGGCTGAAGGTCAGCATCACCGACGTGCTGGGACTGGGCTGGCTGTCCCTGGTCCTGATCGTTGGCGTCGTGGCGGCGAGCTTCGGCGGGACATACGCCATCTCCCGGCTCTTCCGGCTCCCGCCGGTGACGTCGCTCCTGGTGGCCACCGGGTTCTCAATCTGCGGTGCTTCGGCCATCGGCGCCATGGCGGCCGTCCGCCGGATCCGGCATGTGGACACCGTCCTGCCGGTGGCCCTCGTGACGCTCTGCGGAACCCTTGCCATCGGCGTCCTTCCCCTGCTGGTTCATCCCCTCCGGCTCAGCGCGCCGGTCTTCGGCGCCTGGACGGGCGCATCGGTGCACGACGTCGGCCAGGTGGTGGCCACGGCGCAAACGGCGGGGACTGCGGCGCTGGGCATCGCCGTCGTGGTTAAGCTCACCCGGGTGCTCCTGCTGGCGCCGGTCTCAGCAATAGCCGGCGCGCACCACCGTATCGCCCCCGGGCCGGCAGTTCCCGGGGACGGCGGGAACGCCAAACTGCCGCCGGTGGTGCCGCTTTTCGTCCTGGGTTTCGTCGCCATGGTGGGGCTTCGTTCCACCGGCTGGCTGGCGCCGGAATGGCTGGAGGCAGGTGGCGCACTGCAGGACATCCTGCTCGGCGCCGCGCTGTTCGGGCTGGGGTCCGCTGTCCGGATGCGGACGCTCCTGCACACCGGCGGGCGGGCACTTCTGGCGGCCCTCGCCTCATGGTTCCTGATTGCCGTCCTGGGACTGGCGGCTGCCCTGCTGATCGCCGCATGATTCCGGTCACCCATCCCGTGATTAGATAGCTGGGTGTCACATGAGAATCTGCAGCGCGACGAAGCCGCTGAACGCTCAGTCCTGATCAGCACCACCAGCTACGACGTTTCGCTGGACGTCCGGCAGGCTGCGGACCCGGACGCCGCCGGCTATCCAACCCGCAGCATCATCACCTTCACCGCCGCCGAGTCCGGGGCAGCAACGTTCCTGGACTTCATCGGGGAGGTCCACAGCGTTGTCCTGAACGGCAGGGAACTCCGCGTTGAGGACGTGGCGGACGGCGCCAGGATCAGGCTGGACAACCTGCAGCCCCACAACCAGGTGGCAGTGGCCGGGACTGCCCTGTACAGCCGCTCCGGCGAAGGCATGCACCGGTTCGTTGATCCTGCCGACGGGCAGTGCTACCTCTACACGCAGTACGAGCCCGCGGACGCACGCCGGGTCTTCGCCAACTTCGAGCAGCCCGACCTCAAAGCCACGTACACCTTCCACGTGACGGCCCCCGCCGGCTGGCACGTCGCCTCCAACGGGGCAGAGGTTGACCGGACCGTCCTTCCCGACGACCCCGCCTCGGCACGCTGGGACTTCGCGGCCACGGAACCGATGTCCACGTACATCACCACCGTGCTGGCCGGCCCCTACTTCAAGGCGCAGGACCGCTGGCAGGCAACGCTCGACGACGGGACCTCCCTGGACGTGCCGCTCGCCCTCTACTGCCGCGCCTCCATGGCGCACTCCTTCGACACGGACAAACTCTTCCGGCTCACCAAAGACGGCCTGGACTTCTTCAACCGGCTCTTCGACTACCCCTACCCCTGGGGCAAGTACGACCAGGCCTTCGTGCCGGAGTACAACCTCGGCGCCATGGAGAACCCGGGCCTGGTCACGTTCACCGAAAGCTACGTCTTCACCTCGCGCGCCACCGATTCCCAGTACCAGGGGCGGGCCAACACGCTGATGCACGAGATGGCGCACATGTGGTTCGGCGACCTGGTGACCATGCAGTGGTGGGATGACCTGTGGCTCAAGGAATCCTTTGCCGACTACATGGGAACCCTGGGCGTGGACCAGGCCACTGACTGGGACACCGCCTGGGTGAACTTCGCCAACAAGCGCAAGGCGTGGGCCTACCTCCAGGACCAGCTGCCCACCACGCACCCGATCGTGGCGGACATCCCGGACCTCGAGGCCGCCAAGCAGAACTTCGACGGCATCACCTACGCCAAGGGCGCCTCGGTGCTGAAGCAGCTGGTGGCCTACGTAGGGTTCGATGCGTTCATTGAGGGCTCCCGTGCCTACTTCCGTAAGCACGCTTACGGCAACACAACGCTTGACGACCTGCTGGCCGCGTTGAGTGCCTCCTCCGGGCGGGACTTGGCCGGCTGGGCGCAGCAGTGGCTGCAGACCTCGGGCATCTCCACGCTGTCCCTGGACATCGCAGCAGATGCAGCGGGCGACGACGGCCGGCTGGGCACAGCGGCCATCGTCCAGGAAGCGGTGGACCCGGTCACCGGACGCGAGGAGCTGCGCCCGCACCGGCTCCGCGTCGGCTCCTACAACTTCGACGCCGACGGGGCCCTGGTGCGGACCGGGACGTTCGAGACGGACGTGGCGGGCGCGCGGACCGAACTCCCCCAGCTGTCCGGCCGGCCGCGGCCCGCGCTCCTGCTCGTTAATGACGAGGACCTCACGTACGCCAAAGTCCGGCTCGATCCGGCGTCCGAAGCCACGGTCCTTTCCTCCCTGGACCGGCTCGCCGACCCCATGGCCCGGGCGCTGTGCTGGACGGCGCTCTGGAATTCAGCCCGCGACGGGGAAAGCCCGGCATCACGGTACGTCGAGGCTGTCGCAGCGTTCGCACCTGCCGAAACCGGCATCGGCGTACTGCTGAATGTCCTTGAGAACGCCGGCACCGCCGTCGAACGCTACACGCCCGCCTCCGTCCGGAGCGCCGTACGGTCCTCCTTCCTGGCTGCCGCAGCCGGCGAACTGGACGCAGCCAGGCCCGGCTCGGACCAGCAGCTGGCATGGGCGAGGACCCTGGCCACCCTCAGCCGGCATGATGACGCCATGGCGTCCCGGCTGCGCGGCCTCCTGGACGGCACCGCCGAGGTGGCCGGGCTGGCAGTGGACGCCGAACTACGCTGGCACTTCTGGCATGCCCTGGCTGCACATGGCCAGGCCACGGTGGAAGAACTGGACGCCGAACTCGCCCTGGACACCACGGCCTCCGGACGCGCCGGGCATGCCACAGCGATCGCCGCCCGTCCTTGCAAGGACGTGAAGGCAGCGGCCTGGACGGCGGCGGTGCACGGGCATGAGCTCTCCAACCAGCTCCTGAGCGCCACCATCAGCGGTTTCATGACGTCCCCCGCGGAGCTGCTGGAGCCTTATGTTGAACCTTATTTCGAGTGCCTGCGCAGCGTATGGGAGAGCCGCAGCATCGAGATCGCCGGCCGGATCATCCGGGGCCTCTATCCCCTGGCGCAGGACGTGGCGGAGGGCTCGGCACCGGCGGAGCATCCGGTCATCCTGCGCACTGACAAGTGGCTGGCGGACAACGGAGACGCTCCCCGCGCCCTGCGGCGCATCATCGTGGAGCAGCGCAGCCACCTGCTGCGGACGCTCAACGCACAGACCGCCGTCGTGAATTCACCATCGATTGCTCCCTAAGTGCCGTTTCGAACCCCCAAAACGACAGTAGGTGGGCCCATGCCGGCAGGGTTCCCTGGCCGAACTTGTGAGGTTAGGGGCCGGCAGGGACAATGGATGGGCTTACGGGACGCGGTGCAGCCAGTCTGCCGTGCCGAACTTGCTGCCGACGCGTTCACGGGCCGCGCCAAGTTCGGCTTCGGTCAGCTGTGAGGGAATTGCGCCGTACCTGCCGGTGAATACCTCGCTCATGGCGGCAATGATGGCGGTGCGTGCCAGGCCGGTCTGGCGCCGGAGCGGGTCCACCCGCTTCTTGGCGCTGCGGGTGCCCTTGTCCGAGAGCTTCTCCTTGCCAATCCGCAGCACTTCGACCATTTTGTCGGCGTCGATGTCGTAGCTCATGGTCACGTGGTGCAGCATGCCGCCGTTGGCGAGGCGTTTCTGCGCTGCCCCGCCGATTTTTCCCTGGTCCGTGGCGATGTCGTTCAGCGGTACGTAGAAGGCGTTGATGCCGAGATTTTCCAGTGCCGCCATGACCCAGGCATCCAGGAAGGGATAGGAGTCGGCGAAACTGATGCCGTCAACGAGGGTCTGCGGCAGGTAGAGGGAGTAGGTGATGCAGTTGCCTGCCTCCATGAACATTGCTCCCCCGCCGCTGATGCGCCGGACCACCGTGATGCCGTGCTTCTCCACGCCGGCCGGGTCCACCTCGTTGCGGACCGACTGGAAGCTGCCGATGACCACGGACGGCTCCTGCCAGTCCCAGAATCGGAGCGTCGGGTTGCGCCGGCCCGCGCCGACTTCCTCTGTGAGGACCTCGTCGAGGGCAACATTGATTTCTGTCGGCAGGACGGTGGGTGCGATGACGTTCCACTGGTGGTCCGCCCACGAGGTCGCCTTCGCGAGGGCACGGCGGACGGTGACCGCGACGGCGTCCGCGGAGAAGCCGAACAGGGCTGCCCCGGCCGGCAGCGAAGCCGAGACGGCGGCGGCAAGCTCGGCCGCCGTCGTCGTGTCAGGCAGTCCGGTCAAGCCACGGTTGATGTCCAGGAGTGCCTCGTCCGGCTCCAGGAAGAAATCGCCGCTGACGCTCACATTGGCGAGCCGGCCGCCAATGACGTCCAGGTCAACCACCACGAGCTTGCCGCCGGGTACCTTATATTCACCGTGCAGGCGGGCGGCGGAAGGATGCTCTGGAACAGGTGTGCCGGTCATGCTTCCATCCTGCCCCAGGAGCGGCGCACCCAAGTAATACGGTGCCGGAACGCAGAAAGCCCGCACCGGTTTCCGGTGCGGGCTTTCCCAAAGAACCTTGCGGAAGTATGTTACTTCTTGCCGCCGAAGCCCTTGAAGCGGGCGTTGAAGCGCTCGACGCGGCCTGCGGAGTCCATGATGCGCTGCTTGCCCGTGTAGAACGGGTGGGACTCAGAGGAGATTTCGACGTCGATGACCGGGTAGGTGTTGCCGTCTTCCCACTCGATGGTCTTCGAGGAGGAAACGGTGGACTTGGTCAGGAACTTCGTGCCGGAAGCCAGGTCGTTGAAAACAACAGCTTCGTACTTCGGGTGGATATCAGACTTCATAATGGGACCTTTGTTCGCACAACTGGATTTTGCCAGCTGCCAGGTATGAATGGGATGGCCGCGTTCTGTGCGGTGAAGCGCAGGGCAGCCAGCTATCAATCATAGCGGATAACCATGGTGCCCGCGAACGGGGTGCCCGGCGTGGTCCCGGGGGCGCAGCTCCCAGAACGCCACCGCCGATGCGGCCGCAACATTCAGGGAATCCACGCCGTTGCGCATGGGTATCTTGACGGCGAGGTCGACGGCGGCGAGGGTCTCAGGGCTCATTCCGGCACCTTCGGTGCCAAGCACCAGGGCGAGTTTTTCCGGGTTCCGGGCAGCCACCGCGTCCACGTCCTCCGCGTCCTTGGTGAGCTCCAGCGCCGCGACCGTGAAGCCGTGGTCCTTGAGCAGGAGGAGGTCCTGCGGCCAGCCGGTCAGCCGGGCCCACGGCACCTGGAAGACCGTGCCCATGCTCACCCGGACGCTCCGCCGGTAAAGCGGATCGCCGCAGCGGGGTGAGACCAGGACGGCGTCGATGTCCAAGGCGGCTGCCGACCGGAAGATGGCGCCCACGTTGGTGTGGTCCACGATGTCCTCGAGGACGGCCACCCTGCGTGCACCGGCCAGCAGCTCCGGCAGCGGGACCGGAGCCGGGCGCTGCATCGCCGCCATGGCCCCGCGATGCAGGTGGAAACCGGTGATCTCCTCCAGCAGGGCGGCGCTGCCAATGAAGGCGGGGACCTGCGGGTGGGCGGCCAGGACGTCCTGGAGGTCGTCCAGCCACTTCTCCGCCAGGAAAAAGGACCGCGGCTGGTGTCCGGCGGCCAGCGCCCGGCGCAGCACGCGGGAAGACTCGGCAATGTACATGCCTTCAGCCGGCTCCCGGAGCTTGCGCAGGTGCACGTCAGTGAGCTGCGTGTAGTCGGAGACCCGGGGGTCCGCGGCCGATTCAAGATAGTGGATTGTCACCGGGTGATTATTTCAGCAGATTGGCGATCATGAATCCGAGGGCCACCAGGCCCAGGACAAGGATCACGGCCCGCAGCACCGTGGGTGGGAGCCGGCGGCCCACTTTGGCCCCGATGAGACCGCCGATGCTGGAGCTCACGGCAATCAGCAGCACCACAAGCCAGTTGATCCGGTCGAACGCGAAAAGCACGTAGGACACCGCGGCCACCAGGTTCACGCCCAGGACCAGGATGTTCTTCATGGCGTTGGCGTTCTGGATGGTGCCCGTCAGGAAGACGCCCAGGATGCCCACCAGCAGGATTCCCTGGGCCGCAACGAAGTAGCCGCCGTACACGCCGGCGAGGTAGACCAGCACCACCAGGAGGATGCCGTGCCCCTTGTCCCGTACGGCGTGTTCCGGGTTCGCCTCCCGGGTGCGCACCCAGGCCTGCAGGCGGGGCTGGAAGACCACCATCAGGAGGGCCAGGACAATGAGGACGGGCGCTACGTAGTGGAATACCTCTTCGGGGAGGTGCAGGAGGAGCCAGGCGCCGGAGATGCCGCCCAGGAGCGAGGCCGGCAGGAGCCTCATCAGCTGCCGTCCGCGGCCCTTCAGCTCGCGCCGGTAACCGAACGCTCCCGCTGCCGTACCGAAGACAAGGCCCATGGCATTGCTCATGGAGGCAACGACCGGGGCGACCCCAAGGGCGATGAGCACGGGGAACGTCACCAGGGTGCCCGAGCCAACGACGGCGTTGATGGTGCCGGCCCAGAGGCCGGCGATGGTCACAAAGATGCTGCTGAGAAGATCCAAGGTGCTGCAGTGCCGCCTTAGCGGCGGGCGACGGCGGTGTACCGGCCGGCGTTGACGCTCACGTCCAGGTCCAGCCCGAAGGTCTTGCTGAGGTTTTCCGCTGTCAGGACGTCCGTGATCACACCCGCGGCGACCACGCCGCCGTCACGCAGCAGCATGGCGTGCGTGAAGCCCGGCGGGACTTCCTCCAGGTGGTGCGTCACCAGGACCATGGCCGGCGCGGCCTCGTCCTGTGCGAGTTCCCCAAGCTTGTGGACGAGTTCCTCGCGGCCACCAAGGTCCAGGCCGGCCGCCGGTTCATCAAGCAGCAACAGCTCGGGATCGGTCATGAGGGCACGGGCGATCTGGACACGCTTGCGCTCCCCCTCCGACAGGGTGGCGAAGGTCCTGTTGAGGAGCGGGCCCATCCCCCAGTCGTTGAGCAGTCGGAAAGCCCGCCGCTCGTCGTCGCGCTCGTAGCCCTCGCGCCAGCGGCCGGTGACACCGTAGGCGGCGGTGACCACGACGTTGAGGACCTTCTCCTGTTCAGGAATCTGGGTGGCCAGCGCGGCGGAGGAAAGCCCGATCCGGGGGCGGAGCTCGAAGACGTCCGTGCGCCCGAGGATTTCGTCAAGGATGCCGGCCTTACCGCTGCTGGGGTGGAGCCGGGCTGCAGCGATCTGCAGGAGCGTCGTCTTGCCGGCGCCGTTGGGTCCGAGGATCACCCAGCGTTCGCCTTCATTGACCTCCCAGTCGATTTTGTCCAACAGGGTCTTTTTGCCGCGGACAACGCTGACGGAAGCCAATTCCAGAACATCACTCATAGGAGTAGACACTAGGACAAAAAAGAGGCCGACTGATAACCGGCGCAGGTAACAGCGAAACCCTGGATGGGCAGCTTCCCCGCATGCCCTTCAGGCCAGTTGAGTGAGGACCAGCGGACCGGATCCGGTGACGGCTATCGTGTGCTCCGAGTGCGCGGTCCGGCGGCCGTTGGAACTGCGCAGCGTCCACCCGTCCGGATCGGTAACGAGCTTGCTGGTGCCGTCCATGACCCAAGGTTCTATGGCCAACAGCAGTCCCGGGCGAAGCACGTATCCGCGCCCGGGTTTACCGGTATTGGGGATGTGCGGGTCCTGATGCATGGTGCTCCCGACGCCGTGCCCGCCGAACTGGGTATTGACCTGGAACTGTGCCGCTTCAAGCACCGAGCCGATCGCGTGGGAGATGTCTCCGATCCTGGCTCCCGGCTGCGCTGCGCCGATGCCGGCCAGGAGGGCCTTCTCGGTGGTTTCGATCATGTGCCGGTCTTCGGGCGCGGACGAATTCCCTACGACGAAGCTGATTGCCGAGTCCGTCACCCAACCGTTGACACTCGCGGCGAAATCGAGCGTCAGCAGGTCCCCGTCGATCAGCACGTAGTCATGGGGCAGCCCGTGCAGGACGGCGTCGTTCACGGACGTGCAGATGACTTTCCCAAAGGGGCCGCGCCCAAATGAGGGGGCGTAGTCGACGTAGCAGGAGCGCGCGCCCGCGGCCTGGATCATGGAGGCAGCCCAGTCGTTTATTTCCAGGAGGTTCGTTCCCGGCCCGACTCTCTCCCTCAACGCCGCCAAGGTCTTCGCCACGAACTGGCCCGAAACACGGGCCTCGTCAACCTCGCGGGGCGTGAGCAGCTCAATCATGGGTTCCTCCAGGTGCGACCGTTTTTGCTGTCCGCTTGCCACCTTTCAGCAGCCGTGAAATGAATTCAAGGGACCCCTCCCCCGCTGGCTAAGATTGCAGGCATGACTTCGAACGTGACTGCGGTCAGCTACGGCCTGAATGTAACCACAACCGGGCTGGAGCAGCTCCGTTCCATTTTCACCGCGCACGGCGCCGCCATTCTGTCAGAGGCAAGCCTTGGCGACGAGCGGTACCAGGTCCACGTCGCGGACCTGGCGCTCCCGGATGCGACGGCCGCCGGACTTGCCGCCCTTCGCCATGCCCTGGCCGGGGCCTCCATCGGCGGGTTGGACACCGCCCTGGTCCCTGCCGGCCTGCGGTCAGCCGAACGCAAACTCCTGATCATGGACGTGGACTCCACCCTGATCCAGCAGGAGGTCATCGAACTCCTGGCCGCCTACGCCGGGAAACGCGAAGAAGTGGCCGCTGTCACCGAAGCCGCAATGCGCGGGGAACTGGATTTCGCCCAAAGCCTCCACGCACGGGTGGCAGTCCTCGCGGGGCTTCCGGCCGACGTCGTCCACTCCGTCCGCCAGGAAGTGAAGCTGAGCCTGGGAGCCGGGGAACTGGTTTCCGCCTTCAAGGCTGCCGGCCACGTGGTTGCAGTGGTGTCGGGCGGCTTCAACCAGATCCTGGAGCCGATCGCCGATGAGCTGGGCCTGGACTACTGGCAGGCGAACGAGCTGGAGATTGTCGACGGCGCGCTGACGGGCAAGGTGCTCGGCGCCGTGGTGGACCGGGCAGCCAAGGAAAAATACCTGCGTGAATGGGCAGCAGCGGAGGGCATCGCGCTGGAGCACACGGTGGCCGTGGGTGACGGCGCCAATGACCTGGACATGCTCGGTGCGGCCGGCCTTGGCATCGCTTTCAACGCCAAACCCGCCGTGCGCGCCGTGGCTGACGCCGCCGTCAACATGCCGTACCTCGACGCCGTCCGGTACGTCGCCGGCGTCTGAGCGGCGCCTCCCCTTAAACGCCGGATGGCACGTCGCGCCGCAACGTGCCATCCGGCGTTTTGGCTGGGGCCTAGCTCGTGGCCTGGCCGGCGCCCTTGCCGAAGTAGTCTGCCCCGCCGGCGTATTCGGTGTGGCCGGATTCGACGTCGGCGGTGACCATGCTGGCCACCACCTCGGCAAACTCCTCCACGGAGT
This sequence comes from Pseudarthrobacter sp. CC4, assembly GCF_048957775.1. Taxonomy (NCBI): domain Bacteria; kingdom Bacillati; phylum Actinomycetota; class Actinomycetes; order Micrococcales; family Micrococcaceae; genus Pseudarthrobacter; species Pseudarthrobacter sp. CC4. Next base: position 69,695 of record NZ_JARCCZ010000015.1, read on the forward strand.
ACAGCTTTCCGGCTTCAGCGCGGCGGGCCTCTATGGCACCAGGCGTGGAGCGGTCCAGGAGCGTTGCGGTGACGGTGCCCTCGATCATGTCGCCGGACACAACCACCAGGGTGATGCCTTTCTCGGCGAGGCCGGGAATGAGTTCGCGCAGGGCGTCCTCCCCGGCGCGCTTGCTGCGGGCAACGGGCTCGTAGGCTTCCATCGTGGGCACGGTGTTGATGAAGTGGGCCTGGTGGCTGGTCACGAACACCACGCGGGAGCCTTCCTGCATCAGGGGCACGGCGGCGTTGAGCATGTTGATTTGGGCGTCGCGGTTCAGCTTGAGCGCGTAGTCCTCGCCCATGCCGGTTTCCATGCCGCCGGAAGCGTTCAGCACCAGGATGTCCAGGGACCCGAAGTTCTCCATGGCGGCGCTGGCCAGGGCCTGCACGCCCTCCTGGCTGGTGAGGTCGGCGCCCACGGCCACGGCGCGGCCGCCGGCGGCCTCGATGCCCTGCACCACCTTGTTGGCGCGCGGTGCCTTCTGGCGGTAGTTCACCACGACGGCGGCGCCCTCGCGGGCAAGGTTCTTGGCTACCTCCGCGCCAATTCCGCGCGAGGATCCGGTCACGATGGCAGTCTTGTTATCCAGCAGTCCCATGCGGGCTCCTTTGTCTGAAACGTCTAAATTGCTGATGGCCTGCAGTCCATCATGCCAGCGCCCCCGGCCAATTCCCTTGTGTGACCTACACAAAGAAGCGCCGGGCTGCTAGTTTGCCGGCGCCGGTCAGTGCCCCATGCCCAGGCCGCCGTCGACGGGGATGACAGCTCCGGAGATGTAGGCGGCCTCGTCGCTGGAGATCCAGCGGACCACGTTGGCTACCTCGGAGGCCTCGGCAAAGCGGCCCGCCGGGATGCTGGAAAGGTAGTCCTTCCGGGTGGCGTCGGGGAGTTCGGCAGTCATGTCCGTGTTGATGAAGCCCGGGGCGACGACGTTGGCCGTGATCCCCCGCGATCCAAGCTCACGCGTCAGGGAACGGGCGATGCCCACAAGGCCTGCCTTCGACGCCGAGTAGTTGATCTGGCCGGGAGCCCCGTACAGGCCGGACACGGAGGAGATCAGGACGACGCGGCCCTTGCGCAGCCGGATCATGCCCTTGGAGGCGCGCTTGATGACGCGGAACGCGCCGGTGAGGTTGGTGTCGATGACGGACGTGAAGTCGTCCTCGCTCATGCGCAGCAGCAGGGTGTCCTTGGTGATGCCCGCGTTGGCCACCAGGACCTCCACGGGACCGTGCGCCGCTTCCACTTCCTTGAAGGCGGCATCCACCGAGGCCTCGTCCGTGACGTCGGCCTTGACCCCAAGGATCCCCTCCGGGAGTTTCGATTCGCTGCGGTAGGTGACGGCCACCTTGTCGCCGTTGGCCAGGAACGCCTCGGCGATGGCCAGGCCGATGCCGCGGTTGCCGCCGGTGATGAGGACGCTGCGGGGGGCGGTGGCTGCTTCAGTCATGGAGGGGCTCCGGTATTCTGCGGCGCGCTGGGGCCGCGGTAGGTAGGGGTAATTTGGCTGACTTCGATCTTAGCGTCCGGCCCGGCCCGGGTTTGGGTGCCACTGCCGATGGTGAGAGAATTGAGCTAAGCCTTTGGAGCGTGATGAATCACCGTGACCCTTGAAAACCATGCGGGACAATCCGCGACTGGAGAACCCGGCCGGTTCTCCGGCGATGCGGAAGTCCATAGCATCACGGATGCTGCGGCGGCCCATTCCGAGGATATGCGCCAGCGCATGATCAAGTACGCGCTGGCCATGGGTATCCGCATGGTGTGCCTGATCCTGATCTTCGTGGTGGACGGCTGGTTCAAGATTATCGCGGTGGCCGGAGCCGTGTTCCTGCCGTGGATTGCGGTGGTCATAGCGAACGGCAGCGACAAGGCGGAGGGGCACAGTGACCTGCTGCTGGACTCCGCGCCGCTGGCGGAACTCGAGAGTCCCCCCGCACGCTCGGCCAATGACGAACACGGCAACGAGGTCCTTCAGGGCGAACTCATCAATGACGACGACGAAACAACAACCGGGCAGGAGCGGAGGGCATCATGAGTATTTTCGACTTCGCGGCGGGATCCGATCCCACGCTCGCGGAATCCGCTGCCATCTGCTCACGCAAGGCCTGCCGCTCCGAGGCCTCCTGGCAGCTCCTGTGGAACAACCCTAAAATCCACACCCCCGAGCGGCGCAAGACCTGGCTCGCCTGTGCGGACCACCGGGAATGGCTGGAAGACTACCTCCAGACGAGGGGGCTGTGGAAGGAAACCCTGCCGCTTGAGGAGTACCGGATCTTTGGTGCCCCGGAGCAGGACAGCTGAATGTACCGTTTCCTCTTTTCCAGCAAGTGGCTGGGTTATCTCCTGCTGGCCGCAATCTTCGCCACCGCCTGCGTGTTCCTGGGCCGCTGGCAGATGGACCGCCGCGCCGAGACCCTCGCCGAGATCAACCGGGTGGTGACCAATTACTCTGCGGCGCCCATTCCGTTCGAGGACGCCAAAGGACAATTCAGCCGGCTGGATTCCGCCTTGGAGTGGGCGCAGGTGGAGCTGCGGGGCACCTATCTTGTTGACGGCCAGCGCGTGGTTCGGAACCGTCCGCTCAATGGCCAGCCTGGCTACGAAGTGGTGGTCCCGTTCCGGCTGACCACGGGTGAAACCGTCGTGATCGACCGTGGGTGGCTGCCCATCGGCAACAGGAATCCCGGCAGCCCCGACTCCGTGCCGGCGCCCCCTCCAGGTGAGGTGACCGCCGTCGTCCGCTTGAAGCATCCCGAGCCTGAACTCAAGCGCGGCGCCCCCGACGGCCAGCTGGCGTCCATCGACCTTCCCGCCTACTCCGCCCAGCTTGGGTACCCGCTGCTGACCGGAGCCTACGGGCAGCTCGCCTCCGAGACTCCCCCGGCCGCCGAGATGCCCATGGCGTTCCCCAAGCCTTCCACAGAGGAAGGCACGCACCTTTCCTACTCGCTGCAGTGGTTCGCGTTCGGCGTCCTGATGTTTGTCGGTTTCGGTTACGCCGCCCGCCAGCAGGCGCGCAACGCGGCCATTGACGCAGAGGACGACGATGCGTTTGCGGACGGCACGCCCCGCGCGGCGGCCGGGGCACCACGCCGTCGTCCGTCACCTCCCAGGAAGCGGAAGAAGGCGACATCCGAGGAAGAGGAAGACGCACTCCTCGACGCCCAGGGGTACTGACGGATGACGGAGCACGACGGCGGCCCGGTGGTCCTGGTGCGCGCGGCCCTGGTGGCTGCCGGAGTTGGGGACACCGTGCGGACTTTTCCGGCGGGCGTTCCGACGGCGTCCGCGGCAGCTGAGGCGCTCGGCTGCGACCTCGCGGCGATCACGAACAGCCTGATCTTCGACCTCAATGGGGAGCCCCTGCTGATCCTTGCCAGTGGGGCGGCACGGGTGGACACAAGGCTGGTGGCCGGGCAGCTGGGTGAAGGCAGAATCCGCCGCGCCTCCCCCGAGTTCGTCCTGCAGCATACCGGCCAGGCGGTAGGCGGGGTGGCCCCGGTGGGCCACCCGGAAAAGATCAGGGCCCTCCTGGACAGCTCCCTCAAGAAACAGGAACTACTCTGGGCCGGAGCAGGAGACCACAACTCAATGTTCAGCATCACGTATGCAGAGCTGCGAAGAATCACCGAAGCCAGGGAACTGAAGGTGCGCTGACACAAAAGGTGTCCGGGGCACAAGCGCAGCGGCGTGGGCGATTTATGTAGCGTGCGTCAAAGGCGACGAAGGAGCCAGCACGCGGGAAATCGCCCACGCCGCGAAGCGGACGCAACCCACCGGCGTCGCGCAGCGAACGCAAGGCGGACTGCGGCGGGACTAAGCCAGCGTAATCAGGTCCAAATAGTCTTCATTCCAGTGATCCTCGATACCGTCCGGCAGCAGGACGACGCGCTCGGGGTTGAGGGCCTCGACAGCCCCCTCGTCGTGGCTGACCAGGACGACGGCTCCGCTGTAGTTCTTGAGGGCCCCGAGGATTTCGGCACGGCTGGCGGGGTCGAGGTTGTTGGTGGGCTCGTCGAGGAGGAGCACGTTGGCACTGGAGGCCACGATGGTGGCCAGGGCGAGGCGCGTCTTCTCGCCGCCGGAGAGGACGCCGGCAGGCTTGTCGACGTCGTCGCCGGAGAACAGGAACGAGCCCAGGATGCCGCGCACCTCCGCGTCCTTCATGTCCGGTGCAGCGGAGCGCATGTTCTCCAGGACGGTGCGCTCGACGTCGAGGGTCTCGTGCTCCTGCGCGTAGTAGCCCACCTTCAGGCCGTGCCCGGCAATCACGTCACCGGTGTCGGGCTTGTCCACGCCCGCGAGCATCCGCAGCAGGGTAGTTTTGCCAGCACCGTTGAGTCCCAGGATGACCACTTTGGAGCCGCGGTCGATGGCCAGGTCCACGTCAGTGAAGATCTCCAGGGAACCGTAGGACTTGCTGAGGCCCTCGGCGGTAAGCGGGGTCCGGCCGCACGGCGAGGGATCCGGGAAGCGCAGCGCTGCCACCCGGTCCTGCTCGCGGACAGCCTCCAGGCCGCTCAACAGGCGCTCGGCGCGCTTGGCCATGTTCTGGGCGGCAACGGCCTTGGTGGCCTTTGCCCGCATCTTGTTAGCCTGGTCGAACAGCACCTGGGCCTTCTTCTCGGCATTGGCCCGCTCGCGCTTGCGCGCACGTTCGTCGGTTTCGCGTTGCGTGAGGTAGCGCTTCCAGTCCATGTTGTAGAAGTCGATCTGCGCACGGTTGGCATCCAGCAGGAACACCTTATTAACGGTGGCTTCGAGGAGTTCAGTGTCGTGGCTGATCACGATGAGTCCGCCCTGGTGGTTTTTCAGGAAGTCACGGAGCCACGCGATGGAGTCGGCATCGAGGTGGTTGGTGGGCTCGTCGAGGAGCATGGTCTCCGCATCCGAGTACAGGATGCGCGCCAGTTCCACGCGGCGCCGCTGGCCACCGGAAAGGGTCTTGAGCGGCTGGTTCAGCAGCCGGTCCGGCAGGGCGAGGTTGGAGCAGATAGCTGCGGCCTCGGCTTCAGCGGCGTAACCGCCGGCCGCCAGGAACTCGGACTCGAGCCGGTCGTAGCGGTTCATTGCCTTGCGCTGCACGGCAGCATCCTCGCTGGCCATCTCTTCGTGCGCCAAGCGGAGCTTGCCGACGGCGATGTCCAGGCCCCGGACGGACAGGATCCGATCCCGCGCGAGCTGCTCCATGTCCGGCGTGCGCGGATCCTGGGGAAGGTAGCCGATTTCACCGGTGCGGGTAACTTTGCCGGCTGCCGGAAGCCCTTCGCCCGCGAGCACGCGGGTGAGCGTCGTCTTCCCGGCACCGTTCCGGCCCACCAGCCCGATCTTGTCTCCCTTGTCGATGCGGAAGCTCACCTGATCCATCAGGAGCCGGGCGCCGGCACGCAGTTCGAGGTCCTGGACAGTAATCACAGCAGGTAAAGCCTTTCACAGCAGGGATAAGCCGCAGCCCCAAGTATCTGTGACGGGCGTGGGCGGCAATGGCCGGAGAACGGCCCATCCAAGTCTACCGTTCAACGCGCCGGGGAGGGCTACTTCGAGACGGGTCTCACGGACTGGAGTACCCGGACCATGGCTGTCACGTTCGAAGGCACGACGGGAACCGGTATGTCCACCAGGAATTGTCCGGCGTTGCTTGCGCTTGGATGTTCACCCTGCCGCGTACACGCGGACCCAGTCAACCCGCATCTCGCCGGCTCCGTCGGCACTGGCGTCAGGGAACCAGTCCAGTTGTAAGGTCTGATGCATCGGACCGGGAGGCTGATGTGCAGGGTCGGTGTCTTCGAACCACTTTATGCCATCGATATAGCCGACGATCCCGCGCGACGACCAGTCGACCGCGTAGTTGTGAAACTGCGTCACATCCAGGGGCTTGGACGCCGCGGTCTGTAAGTTCGAGCATCCATAGTGGTGGAAGAACTGGATGACGTTCCAGTCGCCGGTCGTCTCCGCATAGTCAATCTCGCCGTCACACGGCCAATTTTCACTGTCGGGCCACAGGATGGACACCAGGTGGTATTCGTTATCACCGGACCCGGCCGCCCGGACTTCCCACCGCCCGTACTTCTGGTTAGCAAACTTGGCGCCCATTCCGGCAGTCGTGCCATCCGGAGTTCCGGTCATGACCATTGTGGACCCGTTCACGGTTACCTGCTGAGGACTCCGGAGACCGTTTCCTGCGTGGCCGGCACTGTTGTAGACATTCCACTTCGCGGCATCGGGCGCGCCGGAATAATTGAACTCGTCCCCGGCCACGCTCGCGCCCCACCCCTGGACTACGGCCGCCTCGGTGGAGGTCACCGTGTCAGGCGCTGTCGTCACCACCAGTCTTGGGCGCAGGGCGGAGTTCGACGATTCCCTGGACTTAAACCCGATCCACTTCTGCGCGTTGCTTTCCAGCTTGAAGTTTTGCTCGCCGCCCTTCGGATTGACGCCCTTCGTTACATCCCATTCAACCCAGGAGCCGCTCGCGAATCCGCCGGCCTTCCCGAGCCATGTCCCGCGTGCCGGTGCGTTATTCCACGTGACGCCCCTCTCGGTCCAGCCGCCAGATGTAGTAAAGGCGTCAACGAACTGAGTGGAATTTGCAGATGCCTCGGAATACGCCCGAAGTTTGGCTGATACGACATGTTCGCCTGCGGGCACCAGCACGGAGAACCGTAGGAGCGAGTTCCGCCAGATATACGCCCGGCCTTCCGTAGATAAACGGATGCTGTTCCCAAAGTTCGAATTCGCTTTGTCGGCCTGCACGTAAGTATCCATGACTAACGAGGTTGTCGCTGCGGCGCTTGCGGTTGTCGGAGTGATAATTGCGAACATAATCAGAATGGACGAAGCAACCGCTGCGCATTTACGCCGGAAGTCAATGCCACGCCGGTTCTGCTGAGTTTGCAGCGCTTGAACGCTCGTAGCCTTCATGGTCGTCGCTGTTTCTACCAGGGGTTTTGATGTACCGGCTGCCCGCGCGAGTGTCGACCCCAGAAACAACGACGGCTAAATGCGAGTTATCTCAAAGCGTAAGCCTGGAACAATAACGGAGCAATCGATCCCCTATACCCAAGTTTTCGGGACTGACAAAACACCTATACCTAATGAGTGAAATGGGTGATCGCCCTTATTCTTGCCTGGTCCGGCCGCGCGTAGGCTTCCCCTACGACGCTGAATGCTGCTGGGGGCCTGGGGCGTCCGTATCGGACATCCGGTGCATTTATGCAGCACCGGCCAACGGATAGGAAGTCCATGGCTCACACGGTTGCTGCTCGACGCACGCGGGCCGCTGGCGGATCCTTGCGCCACGCTCCCACGCTGTTCCGGATCCTGCTTGTTGCGGTTTTAGCCGCCGCCCTCGCAGGCCTCAACGTACTCATCGCCCCGCAGGCGCATGCGGCGGACGTCCTCGTGGTTCCGTCGGGAGAGACTACACCCGTTCCGAGCTCCAGTGACGCGGCAGACGACAGCGCGATCTGGATACACCCCACGGATCCGTCGCAGAGCGTGGTGATCGGCACAGACAAGTTAAGTACCGGAGGAGTGGGGGTCTACGACCTGTCCGGGCGCCAGCTGCATTTCTACCTGCACGGCAGCATGAACAACGTCGATCTCCGGTACAACTTTCGGTTGGGCAGTGAGCGCGTCGCCCTCGTCGGCGTGACGGAGAGGAATGTGGAGTCGACCGGCGTTCGGTTCTACAAGGTGAACGTCGCGGACCGGTCCCTGACAGAGGTGGGGCGCATCAGCACTCCAGGCAGGCCCCGCGGCTTTGGAATGTATCACTCCCCGGCGTCGGGGAAGTACTACGCCTTTGTGCATGACTTCAATACGAATGTGATTACCCAGTTCGAGTTGGATGGCGCCAACGGATCGGTTCGCGGGACAGCGGTGCGTTCTTTCGACAATGGCGACAGCTCCGAGGGTATTTCCGCAGATGATGAGCTGCAACGTTTATACGTGTCCGAGGAGAAAGTCGGCCTCTGGCGCTACGGAGCTGAGCCGGGGGACGGCTCAACCCGGTCGCTCGTGGACCGCACGGTGGCGACCGGCGGACGAATAGTGGAGAACGTCAAAAACTCCGCCATTTACTATGGCCGGCAGGGGACCGGGTATCTGATTGTGTCGAGCCAGGGCGGATCCAACTTCGTTGTCTACAACCGCGGTGACAACGCCTTCGTCGGCTCCTTCAAGATCGTCGCTGGAGGCGGCGTCGACGGTGTCAATGGCCAAGACGGGATTGATGTCACCAATTTCCCACTTGGACCCTCCTATCCCGCTGGTCTTTTCACGAGCCAGGACCACAACAACACGGATGCGGGCAACGGTAACAGCGGTAACCAAAACCACAAGCTTGTCTCCTGGCAGCAGATTGCCGATGCGTTCAGCCCCCGCCTGCTTGTGGACACGACTTTTGACCCGCGGCAAATAGGAGCAGAGGGCGGAGGCGGCGACCCCGTACCGGACACCACCCCGCCCGATACATCGATTACAGGTGGTCCGTCAGGGACCAGTGGCAGCACTTCGGCCGAGTTCACCTTCACTGCCACGGAGCCCGGGACCTTCGAGTGTGCCTTGGATGGAGGTGCCTTCGAGGGATGTGCCTCGCCGAAGAGATACGCTGATCTCGCGGTTGGCTCGCACGTCTTCACGGTGCGGGCGACCGACGCGGCCGGCAACGCGGACCCGACTCCCGCGGAGCGAACGTGGCTGATCGACACCACGGCGCCGCAAACGGAGATCTTGACCACCACAGCGGACGCTTATGTTTCCAGCGGGGCGGCGACGGCGAATTACGGGACGGCGCCGAAGCTCTCTGTGGACAACAGCCCGGTGGAGAATGCCTACCTTAAGTTTGATATGTCGGCACTCGCAGGAAGAACGATCGTGAGCGCGAAGCTCCAGATTCGGGCAACGACCAGCGGCTCAGTGGGAACCCAGAACGTCAGGCTGGTTACGGACGACACCTGGACTGAGAGCGGCCTCACGTACAGCACAAGGCCGGCCCTGGGCACCAGCATCCTTGGCACCGCCGGACCCGTCTCGTCGAACACCAGTTATGAAGTGCCACTGACTGCGTCAGCTCTGCAGGGCGAGCTCGGCGGAATCCTCTCGCTTGGCATCAACACCACCAGCAACGACGGGGCCGACTTCGGCTCAAGAGAGACAACCACCCCACCCAAGCTGGTCCTCCAGCTGGGATCGGGCACGGGGACCCCGCCCGGAGATACCACCGCGCCTACGGTGACCTCGGTGACTCCTGCAGAAAATGCAGCAGACGCAGCGGTCACCGGCAATGTCACCGCTACGTTTTCGGAGGCAATGGACTCGACGACGGTCAACAACACGACGTTCACGCTGGCCGAGGGAACTTCAACCACTCCTGTGAATGCGGTCGTGACCCTCAGCAACAACACCGCCACGCTGGATCCCACCGCCAGTTTGAATCCTGGTACGCAGTACACCGCGAGGGTCACCGGGGCGAAAGATTCCTCCGGAAATGCAGTCATTGCCAAGACGTGGACTTTCACGACAGCTGCGGCTACGACGCCCCCGGAGACGGTGACGGTGACGTTGACGGCCACAGCGGACGCTTATGTTTCCAGCGGGGCGGCGACGGCGAATTACGGGACGGCGCCGAAGCTCGCCGTGGACAACAGTCCGGTGGAGAATGCCTACCTGAAGTTTGATGTGTCGGCGCTCGCAGGAAAGACGATCGTTAGCGCGAAGCTCCAACTACGGGCGACGACCAGCGGCTCAGTGGGTATGCAGAACGTCAGGCTGGTTACGGACGACACCTGGACTGAGAGCGGCCTCACGTACAGCACAAGGCCGGCCCTGGGCAGCAGTGTGCTGGGCAGTCTCGGACCCGTCGCGTCGAACACCAGCTATGAAGTGACGCTGAGTGCGTCAGCTTTGCAGGGCGAGCTCGGCGGCATCCTCTCGCTTGGCATCAACGCCACCAGCAGCGACGGGGCCGACTTCGGCTCAAGGGAGACAAGCACCCCGCCAAAGCTGGTGCTTCAGCTGCAATAACCGTAGGAGCTCACAGCTCACAGAACCCATCGCGGCCCCCAAAAACCAGAACCGTTACTGGCATGAACGGTGGGCCAGTTGTGCCCAGCCCTCATCCGCCGGGGCCTGCTTTAGTAGGGCCCCTACAAAATACCTCCTGCCCTGCCCCGGTAACGTCGGGATTACACCAGATCCCGCTTGTACTACCCCGACAGGACCACCATGAGCAACACCGACACTGCCGTCAGCAATACCGGCAAGACCAAGCGCCACAGCTGGAACGCCACCGACCTGGGCCTGATCGCCGTCTTCGCCGCCCTCGTGGCCGGCGCGGCCCTCGTTCCCGGCCTGGCCGTGAACGGCTTCGGCGTCCCCATCACTTTCCAGACCCTTGCCGTGATGCTCACCGGCCTGGTGCTCGGCCCCGGAAGGGGCTTCGCCGCCGTCGGCCTGTACACCCTGCTGGGCCTCGCCGGCCTTCCGATCTTCAGCCAGGGCCGCAGCGGACTGGGCATCCTCGCCGGTCCGTCCGCCGGCTACATCATCGCCTTCCCCATCGCAGCTTTGGTCGTAGGCTGGCTCGCCACCTTGGTGATCCGCCGCACCACCAAAGTCCGTGCCCTCTGGCTCTTCCTGGCCGCCATGGCCACCAGCGTGCTGGTGGTGCACTCGCTCGGCGTCGCCGGCATTGCCCTGAACACCAAGGCAACCCTGGCGCAGGCATTCGTAAGCGATCTGGTCTTCTACCCCGGAGACATCGTCAAGAACATCCTCGCCGCCATCCTCGCCGTCGCCCTCCACCGCGCATTCCCGGACATCCTGGTCCGCCGCGTCCGCTGCAGCACCGTCCAGACCACCGAAGCCTAGGAACAACCGCCATGCCTTCCGTGACCTTTGACAAGGCAACAGTCGCCGTCGAAACGGACCACTCCCCTGAGCCCAAGGTCCTCCTCGCCGACGTCAACCTCGAACTCACGGAACGGCGCGTGGGCGTCATCGGCGCCAACGGCTCCGGGAAGTCCACGCTGCTGCGGCTGGTCAACGGCCTCATCCAGCCGACAGCGGGCAGCGTTGCGGTCGACGGCGAGGACACAGTACGTGCCGTCCGGAAAGTCCGGCGGAACGTCGGCTTTGTCTTCACCGATCCCCTCTCCCAGCTGGTGATGCCCACCGGCCGGGAGGACGTGGAGCTTTCGCTGCGCCGCTCGGTGAAGAACGGCACCGAGCGGCGCAGCCAGGCCGAAGCGGCCCTCGAGCGGATGGGACTGCTGCATCTGGCGGATCAGAGCATCTACGAACTCTCCGGCGGCGAGCGGCAGCTGATGGCCCTCGCGGCCGTCCTGGCGGTGAACCCCCAGGTCCTTGTGCTCGACGAACCCTCCACCCTCCTGGACCTTCGCAACCGGGAGCTTCTCCGCAGGACCCTGGCGGGGCTGGACCAGCAGGTCATCATGTCCACCCACGACCTTGACCTTGCACTGGAGATGGACCGCGTACTGGTCATCGACCAGGGAAAAGTCGCGTTCGACGGTGCCCCGGCGGAAGCGGTGGCAGCGTACCGCGCCCTGTGCATGGAAGGCCTCCGTGCCACGGAGCCGGGCGTCCGATGAGGGGGCACGGCTTCCTCCTGGCCAACTACGTGCCGGGGAATTCACTGCTCCACCGGTCACCGCTCGCGCTGAAGTTCCTCCTGGTGTTCGGCTGCGGCCTGGCCTCGTTCATCATCCAGGACTGGCTCATCTCGGCGGCGGTACTTGGCGGACTCTGCGGCCTCTTCCTGCTCACCGGTGCGGGCCTGAAACGGCTCTGGGGAGCAATCCGCCCGCTCGCCGCCGTCCTGCTGGTCATCGGGCTGTTCCAGTGGTGGCAGCTGGGAGCCCCGACTGCGGCCAGGATCGTCCTGAACATCGTCATCTGCGTTGTGGCGGCCTCGCTGCTCACAGCCACTACCCCGGTGCAGCAGCTCCTGGATGGAGTAGTCAGGGCAGCCACGCCCTTCAGGAGGTTTGGTGCCGATCCCGAGCGGTTCGCCCTCACCATCGGCATCATGCTGCGCAGCATCCCCTACATCGCCGGCACCTTTGCCGACGTCCGGGATTCCGCCCGCGCCCGGGGCCTGGAACGAAATCCGAGGGCCCTGATCCTGCCCGTCTTCATCACCTCGGTGGCTTTCGCCCGCCAGACGGGCGAGGCGCTTGCCGCCCGCGGCCTGGGCGAAGCGGAGGACTGAAGCCCGGGAACTTCCTAGAGGCGCTCGTACTGCAGCAACGCCGCCGTACCCATGCCTCCGGCGCTGCTGATCATGGCCAGTGCCAGGCTTCCCGGCGCCGTGTTCCTGCGCGCCTGGGCGAGAAGCCGCGTCACCAGGACAGCGCCGGACGCACCGTACGCGTGGCCCAAGGCCAGCGCCCCGCCGTCGAGGTTTACCCGCTCACCGTCAATCCCCAGCAGATCCAGGCAGGCAAGCGTCTGTGAGGCGAAGGCTTCGTTGAACTCCACCAGGTCCAGCTCTCCGGCGCCCACCTGCGCGGCACCGAGCACGTTCTTCGCCGCGGCGGCGGCACCGACGCCCAGCACCTCGGGGTCCACTCCTGCCGTCCCGGCGCCCAGCACCAGCAGCGCGTCCGCCGCGCCCAGTTCCCGCGCCCGCTGAAGGGATGTCAGGACGACGGCGGAGGCGGCGTCCGCGTCGAAGCATGAGTTCCCCGCGGTGACAGTTCCTCCCTCCACGAAGGCGGCCGGGAACCGGGACATCACCGCGGCGTTCAACCCCCGCCGTGGACCATCGTCAGCAGCAACAGTCCCGGCGGCGGTGTCCAGCGGAACCAGCTCGCCGTCGAAATACCCTGCTTGAGAGGCGCCAAGCGCCAGCCGGTGGCTCCGGAGCGCGAAGGCGTCCTGCCGCTCCCGGCTGACACTGAACTTCTGCGCCACGGTTTCCGCGGCCACGCCCATGTCCGGGTCCCCGAAGGCCGCCGGCACAAACTGGGCCCGCCGGTAGAACTCCGGGCTGCCGTCGTCGTTCCTGTACGCGCGCAATGGCGCCGTACTGGTGCTCTCAACACCTCCGGCAAGGAACAGCGGACCACCGCCCGCTGCCACCAGCCGTGACGCGAGGACGATCGCGTCCAGCCCCGAACCGCACTGGCGGTCCACGGTGATGCCGGGAACACTGACGGGCATTCCGGCCTCGAGCAGGGCCAGGCGCGCCACATTTCCGCCGCCGCCCACGGCGTTGCCGATCACTACGTCGGCAACGGCACCGGGCTCAACCCCGACGCCGGCCAAAAGACCGCGCAGGACAGGCGCCAGCAACTCGTGGGCGCGCAGTTTCCGGAGGGCGCCGTTGGTGCGGCTAACCGGCGTCCGCAGGGCCGCGATGATGACGGGCTGCCGGTCCGGAGGGAGCTGGTCAGCCGCCAAGGCTGCGCACCCTCGGGTCCCGGGACTCTATCCAGTCCAGCAGCAGGCTCCTGCTGACCTTGCCGCGGTCCGTGGCGGGCAATTCGGCCAGCAGGTAGTACTGGAGCGGCCGCTTGTCCCGTGCCAGCAGCTCTTCGAGTCCCGCCCGGAGCTGCGTTGCCGTGACCGCCCCATGGGAGGGGACGACGCCGGCCACCACCCTCTGGCCGCGAAGGTCGTCGGGCATTCCGGCAGCCACGGCGGCGGAGACCCCGGGCACCGCTGACAGTGCCAGTTCAACCTCGTGCGGATAGACATTCCTGCCGGCCGTGAGGATCATGTCCGCGCGGCGGCCCAGGATGTGCAGTTCCCCCTCGGCGAGATACCCCTGGTCCCCCACTGTGAACCAGCCGCCGAAGGACTTCAGGGCCCGGCCGTCGTCGCCCCAGAGGTAGCCGTTGCTGACCATCGGGCTCCGGACGCAGATGTTCCCGGCGTCACCGTCCGGGAGGGGCATGCCGGCGTCATCGAGGATCCGGACGTCCACGCCCGGGAAGGGCCGGCCAATTCCGGTGCCGCCGTGCACGGCAGGCTGGCGGGCCGGCAGCCCGGCCCCGGACACAAAGCTCAGCTCCGAGGCGCCGTAATACTCGAAGATGGTGGCGTTCGGGGCCCAGCGGCGCGCAGCCTCCAGCGTCCGCGCGTCCAGCTTCGAGCCTGCACAGATGATGGTGCGGACCCCGGAAGCGTCCACGCATCCGGTCAGGCCGCGCTCGCTGAGCATCCTTAGCATGGTGGGCACCAGCACCAGCCTGGTGACGCGGTCATGCGCGATGGCGGTATGGACGTCCCCGACGTCGAAGGATTCGAGGGTCTGGAACTCGGACCCCGCATAAAGGCACTCTGCCAGGGCGTAGAGGTTGAGGCTCGCGGCGAGCGGCCCCGGCGCCAGCGTCACATCATCCTGGCGGAGCCCAAAGAACTCGATCGAGGCGTCGAAGGATTCCTGCCAGGACCGCCGGGAGCGCGTGAAGGCTTTGGGAACCGAGGTGGTGCCGGACGTCAGTCCGATGAGGAAGGTGCCCTCCGGCACGCCGTCCGCCAGCTCATCGTCCGGGGACACCGGTGCCGGAAGTGCGGATGCTTCGACGCGCCGCCTGATGTCCTCCTGCAGCTGGGCGGCCCACGCCGGGTCGAGGACGGCGCACTGGCGCCCGCCCGCCACCGCGGCGGCGAATTTGGTGGCGAAGTCAACCGAATTGGCCTCACAGAGGGCCGTGACGGACTTGGCTTGGGCTACCAGCGCGGCGGCGGAATCCCGGAACTCCAACCAGGAAAGGCGCCGTCCTGCAATCACGACGGCGGTGTCGTGCGGCCGTTCATCGGCCCAGCGCTGGATTCGGTTGAGGAAAGGCATCGCATCAACTTTACCGGCCGGCACGGATTGAGCCGCGGGCCCGCGGGTATTGTGACTTTATGAGTTTCAATGACAATGTGCAGCTGGACCCCTCGCAGGTCCAGGACCGGCGCGGCATGGGCCGCGGAGTCAAAGTGGGCGGCGGCATCGGCGGCGGGCTCATCCTGCTCATTGCCGCGCTGCTGGGCGTCAATCCCCAGCTGTTGGAGGGCCTGGCCGGTGCGGGCCAGGCACCGCAGAGCCAGGGCACGGCTCCTGCCTGCCAGACCGGGGCGGATGCGGACGCCCGCGTGGACTGCCGCATCACCGGCACAGTCAACAGCCTGAACGCTTTCTGGCCTGCCTACCTGCAGCAGTACAACGTGCAGTACCCGCAGCCGGAGACCGTGATCTTCGACCAGGCGGTCAGCACCGGCTGCGGCACGGCCTCCAGCGCGGTGGGACCGTTCTACTGCCCCACCGATACCACCGCCTACTTTGATCCCGGGTTCTTCCAGGAACTCGTGGACCGGTTCGGTTCCTCAGGCGGGCCGCTGGCGCAGGAGTATGTGGTGGCCCACGAGTTCGGACACCACATCCAGAACGTGCTGGGGAGCCTCGACCAAGCCCAGCAGGATCCGCAGGGGCCGGAGTCCGGTGCAGTCCGGGTTGAACTGCAGGCTGACTGCTACGCCGGACTCTGGGCAAAACACGCATCCACCCAGCCGGGCCCCGACGGCCAGCCGTTCCTGGAGGCCCTCACGCAGCAGGACCTGAACGATGCACTGTCCGCCGCGTCTGCGGTTGGCGACGACCGGATCCAGGAGGCGGCCACCGGCCGTGTCACGCCCGAGGCCTGGACCCACGGATCCAGCGAGCAGCGCCAGCGCTGGTTCTACCGCGGCTACGAGACCGGGGACATCAACCAGTGCGACACGTTCTCGGCACCCTCGCTCTAACTCCGCCGAGCGCTCTGCAGCTCTAGCCCCATCGATTGCTCCGCAAATGTCGTTTAGAGCGGTGAAAACGACAAGAATGGAGCAATGGATGAGGGAACGACGACGGCGGGTCACCTTTCCTGGGAAAGATGACCCGCCGTCGTCGTACTTGTGAAGCTCTCAGATGTTGAAGCCAAGTGCCCGCATCTGGTCCTTGCCGTCGTCCGTGATCCGCTCAGGACCCCATGGCGGCATCCAGACCCAGTTCAGGCGCCAGTCGTCAACAACGCCGTCCAGGGCCTTGCCCACCTGTTCCTCCAGGACGTCGGTGAGCGGGCAGGCCGCGGTGGTCAGGGTCATGTCGATCAGCAGCGCGCCGTCGTCATCGGAGTACTTCAAGCCGTACAGCAGGCCCAGGTCAACGATGTTGACGCCGAGTTCGGGGTCGATGACATCCTTCAGCGCCTCCTCGACGTCCTCAAGGCTCGTGCGTGCCGTGTTGATTTCGGTCATGGCAAGTGTCCTTTACTAGGCCTGTGCTGCGGCGGAGGCCGCGATGGTGGCCGCGCCGGCGCCCTTGGCGTAGCGGTCGTAGCCTTCTTCTTCCAGGCGGTCGGCCAGCTCCGGGCCGCCTTCCTCGACAACCTGGCCGTCCACGAACACGTGCACGAAGTCAGGCTTGATGTAGCGCAGGATGCGCGTGTAGTGCGTGATGAGCAGCGTGCCCATCTTGCCCTCGGCGTGGGCGCGGTTGACGCCCTCGGAGACGACCTTCAGCGCGTCGACGTCCAGGCCGGAGTCGGTCTCGTCCAGGACGGCGAACTTCGGCTTGAAGAGTTCCAGCTGCAGGATTTCCACACGCTTCTTCTCGCCGCCGGAGAAGCCTTCGTTCACGTTGCGCTGGGCGAAGTCGGCGTCGATCCGCAGCTTCTCCATGGCAGCCTTGACGTCCTTGGTCCAGGTGCGGAGCTTGGGCGCTTCGCCGTCGATGGCAGTCTTTGCGGTGCGCAGGAAGTTGGTCATGCTGACACCGGGGACCTCCACCGGGTACTGCATGGCCAGGAAGACGCCTGCACGGGCGCGCTCGTCAACACTCATCGCCAGGACGTCTTCGCCGTCGAGGGTGATGGAGCCGCTGGTGACGTTGTAGCGCGGGTGGCCCGCGATGGTGGAGGCCAGCGTGGACTTGCCGGAGCCGTTGGGGCCCATGATGGCGTGGGTCTCGCCGGTCCGGATGGTCAGGCTGACGCCCTTCAGGATTTCCTTGGTTCCCTGCTCCGTCTCAATGCTGACGTGCAGGTCCTTGATCTCAAGAGTAGACATGTGTCTTGTTCTCCTCTGCACCGTGCCTGCCGGCCGCGGTGCGCTCTCTGTCTGGAAGTTGATTCGTAATTCTGTGGTGCTAGCTGAAGTTCGGAGCTTCGGCGCCGTTGAGGACAGTGGTGACGTCCACGTAGACCTCGTCCCCGCGGACGTCGACGGCGAAGACCGGGACGGGATCGTAGGCCGGCAGCTGCAGCGGCTGCCCGCTGCGCAGATCGAACTGGGACCCGTGGCCCCAGCACTCGATGGCGCAGCCCTCGACCTCGCCCTCGGACAGCGAAATGTCCGCGTGCGAGCAGGTGTCGCCGATGGCGTGGATCTCCCCCATGGAGTCCTTGACGATGGCCACAGGGTAGTCGTCGATCAGGATCCGCAGCGCCTGCTTCAGCTGGATTTCATCCACCTTGCAGACAAGCTCGCCCTTTGGCTGGTCAGTCATCTGTAAACCGTGCTCCGTGCTTCCTAGTTGTCCGTGAGGGCGAGCTCGTGCTCAACAGCCTCGGTCAGCCGCTCCTCGATGGAGGTGACCTTGATCTGCTGGATGATCTCGTTCAGGAAGCCGCGGACCACCAGGCGGCGGGCAACGTCCTCGGGGATGCCGCGTGCCATCAGGTAGAACAGGTGCTCGTCATCCATGCGGCCGGTGGCGCTGGCGTGGCCGGCACCCTCGATCAGGCCGGTCTCGATTTCGAGGTTGGGCACGGAGTCGGCGCGGGCACCGTCCGTCAGCAGCAGGTTGCGGTTGGCCTCGTAGGTATCGGTGCCTTCGGCTTCCTTGCGGATCAGGACGTCGCCAACCCAGACTGCGTGGGCGTTCCGGCCCTGCAGCGCGCCCTTGTACAGCACGTTGGACTTGCAGTTGGCCACGGCGTGGTCAACGAAGAGGCGCTGCTCCAGGTGCTGGCCGGCGTCGGCGAAGTACAGGCCGAACATCTCGGCTTCGCCGCCGGGGGCGGTGAAGCGGGCCGACGGCGTGACTCGGACGAGGTCGCCGCCGAGGCTCACCATGACGTGCTTGAGCTTGGCGTCGCGGCCGATCTTCGCCTGCTGGGAGGAGGCGTGGACGGCGTCGTCGTTCCATTCCTGGAGCGTGATCACGGTCAGGTTCGCGCCGTCTTCCACGATGATCTCGACGTTTTCCGAAACAACGGCGGAGCCCCTGTGGTTCAGGACAACCACCGCTTTGGAGAACTTCTCTGCGACTATCACGAGGTGCTGGGCGGCGGCTTCGAGGGACGTGCCTTCGATGTCCACGTTGATCTCCGACGTGGCTTCGAACTCGGACGGGATGGTTACCACCGTCGCGCCGGCGAAGTTCTCCCAGGCGTTGGCGGACACGCGGTCCTCGGGGATGCCGGCCGTACCGATGCGCTGGTCGTCACGGCCGACGCTCTCAACGATGACCTGCTCCGGACCGGTGACAACCACTGCGGGCGCCGCGCCGGAAAGGACCTCGGTGTGAAGGCCGCGGAGGCGCTTGAGCGGGGTGAACCGCCAGTCTTCCTCCATGCCGGTCAGCGGCTTGAAATCGGCAAGCCTGTAGGACGTCAGGCGGCCGGCGCGTGAGCTGTCCGGGACACCGACGCCGCCGCCGTGGGAGTGGCGCTTGGCCGGAGCGCCGGCAAGCGGTGCCTTGTTCCCGGCATTGATGGGAGAAAGGCTCTCGCCTTCCTCCGTGAAGCCGTCAATGAACGGCTGGGCTGAGGGCGCGCCGATGCGTGCCTTTTCAGTAGTGATTTCAGTCATCGTTATCCGACGGACCCTTCCATCTGCAGTTCAATCAGGCGGTTCAGCTCAAGTGCGTACTCCATGGGGAGCTCGCGGGCAATCGGCTCGATGAAGCCGCGGACGATCATCGCCATGGCTTCGTCTTCGCGCATGCCGCGGGACATGAGGTAGAAGAGCTGCTCTTCGCTGACCCGGGAAACAGTTGCCTCGTGGCCCATCACGACATCGTCCTCGCGGATGTCGATGTACGGGTAGGTGTCCGAACGGCTGATGGTGTCCACCAGCAGCGCGTCGCAGCGGACGGTGTTTGCGGAGTGCTTGGCGCCTTCGCGGACCTGGACCAGGCCGCGGTAGGCTGCGCGTCCGCCGCCGCGGGCCACGGACTTGGAGATGATGGAGCTCTTGGTGTTCGGCGCGATGTGGACCATCTTGGAGCCGGTGTCCTGGTGCTGGCCTTCGCCGGCGAACGCGATGGACAGGGTTTCGCCCTTGGCGTGCTCGCCTACGAGGTAGACGGCGGGGTACTTCATGGTGACCTTGGAGCCGATGTTGCCGTCGACCCATTCCATGGTGGCGCCTTCTTCGCAGATGGCACGCTTGGTCACCAGGTTGTACACATTGTTGGACCAGTTCTGGATGGTGGTGTACCGGACGCGGGCGCCCTTCTTCACGATGATCTCCACGACGGCCGAGTGCAGCGAGTCCGAGGTGTAGATCGGCGCGGTGCAGCCTTCGATGTAGTGGACGTAGGAGTCCTCGTCGGCAATGATCAGGGTCCGCTCGAACTGGCCCATGTTTTCGGTGTTGATGCGGAAGTATGCCTGCAGCGGGATGTCCACGTGGACGCCCTTGGGCACATAGACGAAGGAACCGCCTGACCACACCGAGGTGTTCAGCGACGCGAACTTGTTGTCGCCCACGGGGATGACCGTGCCGAAGTACTCCTGGAAGATCTCCGGGTGCTCCTTGAGGGCGGTGTCGGTGTCCAGGAAGATGACGCCCTGGGCTTCGAGGTCCTCGCGGATCTGGTGGTAGACAACCTCGGACTCGTACTGTGCGGCAACACCGGAGACGAGGCGGCTGCGCTCGGCTTCCGGGATACCCAGCTTCTCGTACGTGTTGCGGATGTCCTCGGGCAGGTCTTCCCAGGTGGCAGCCTGCTTCTCCGTGGAGCGGACGAAGTACTTGATGTTGTCAAAGTCGATGCCGGAGAGGTCCGCACCCCAGGTGGGCATGGGCTTCCGGTCGAAGTACTTCAGGCCCTTGAGGCGCAGGTCGAGCATCCATTCCGGCTCGCTCTTCTTGGCCGAAATGTCCCGGACTACCTCTTCATCGAGCCCACGGCGGGCGTTGGCGCCGACGTCGTTCTTGTCAGCCCAGCCGTACTCGTAGTTGCCGATGCCGTGAAGCTCGGGATTCTTCTCAAGAATCTCCGAGATCACAGTGTTTTCGGCGACTGCTTTCTCTGATAGTTGGTCCGTCATCACGGCCTTTCTTGCTGATGGTTGGTTACTTCATTCAGGCGGGCGGGGGCTGCCGGGAGCGGTTTAGGCCCTCCGGCAGACAGCCTTCCTGTGGGAATGTGGGTGGTGCAGACGTGGCCGCCGCGGGCAAGTGTGGAGAGCCGGCGTACGTCTACGCCCACAAGCCTCGAGAACACTTCGGTCTCCACATCGCAAAACACGGGGAAACGGGCGGCGAGTTGCTGGATGGGGCAATGGCCCTGGCACAGCTGGACACTGGAAAGGGCTGCCGGCAACGGAGCCTTGGCCTCGATGGAGGCTGCCGACGCCACGAAGTTGTCCCGGCTCAGGGCGTCCGCAAGCGCTTTGGCGCGGTCGGTGATGTCCGGACCCGCCTTTTCGATCTCGGGCGCGTACCGGCGCTCCATGTCCGCAAAGCGCTCGACGGCGAAGGCCCGCACCGCGTCCGGGCCTGCCATTTCCTGGAGCTGCTGGAGGGCGAGGGCGGCAATATCAAGGTAGTCGTTGCCAAGGCTCGACTGGCCTTGGGAACTAAGGACGTAACGCCGGGCGGGGCGGCCTGCCCCTGCACCCGACTTGGCCACCCGCTTGACTTCGATAACGCCGGCACGGGACAAATGGTCCAGGTGGCGGCGGACTGCCGCGGGCGTGAATCCCAGCAGGTCGCCCAGTTCGGCGGCACTGACTGGTCCGTGTTCCAGGACCGCAGCAAGGACGCGGTCGCGGGTACGCTCATCTGCGTCAGCCACCGGCCCTGCGGGCATGACGCCGCCTTCCGCGGAAACAGCGGAAGCCCCGTGCCGGACAACAGGCACAGCAGTAGCGTTGGTCATGGAATACACAACACAATAGTGTCGTAATTTAGTCCCGGGTTCCAGTAAGGCGAGGCTGACCTGACCCGCAACAGCGGACTGCCGGCAATACTACTTCCCGTAGAATACTGGGGTGCGATCGCCCCAATCCCCCGTCCTGTCCATTAACGGGCTCATCAAGGATGTAGGTCCGCTTTCCAGCCTGGACGGAAAAATGCTCCGGGTGGTGGGCGGCATCTCACTGGTCGCCGAGCGCGGGCAGGTCACTGCACTGCTGGGTGCCAACGGTGCAGGCAAAACCACCACGCTCGAATGCGCCCAGGGCCTGCAGAAGCGCAGCGGCGGCAGCATCACCCTGCTGGGCCAGGACCCGGCGTCGGCCGGGGCGGACCTGCGGTCCCGCGTAGGCGTGATGCTCCAGGACGGCGGCCTCCCGCCGTCGGCCAGGCCGCTGCCGCTGCTGCGGCACATTGCCGGACTCTACGCGCACCCCTGGCCCGTGGAGGACCTGGTTGAGCGGCTGGGGATCGACGCGTTCGGCCGGACCACCGTCCGGCGGCTCTCAGGCGGCCAGAAACAGCGCCTTGCCCTTGCGGCAGCATTGATCGGCCGGCCGGAAGTCCTGTTCCTCGACGAGCCGAGCGCCGGGCTGGATCCGCAGTCCCGCCGGCTGGTGTTCGAGCTGATCGGCGAACTGCGGGATGCCGGCCTGGGAATCATCCTCACCACGCACCTGATGGACGACGCCCAGCGGCTGGCCGACTACGTCTACATCATCGACGGCGGCCGGAACGTCGCCGAAGGGACAGTCCAGGAACTCCTTCAGCGCGGACCCGCGTTGGAAGCAGGCGCCCACCACGTGCGGACCCTCTCCTTCGAGGCGAAGCCGGGACTGGACCTGTCCGCCGTGCTGCCCGCCGACGTCGTCATCTCCGAGGAACGGGCCGGCAGCTACACCGCCACCGGTACTCTGACCCCCCGCCACCTTGCAGCCCTGGCAGAGTGGTGGGCCGTCCACGACATCATGCCCGCTTCCATGACCCTGCAGGCGCGTAGCCTTGAAGACGTCTTCCTGGACATCTCGGGAAAGGACCTCCGATGAACGGGACTCCCGCGGGTGCCGCAGGCACCGCTCCAGGCCCCGGCCGCCAGTCGCCCGCACCCCTGCTGCGGCGCATACTGCTGCAGGGCAAGTACGAAGCGCTGGCAATGCTGCGCAATGGCGAGCAGCTGATCCTCGCAGTGGTGCTGCCGCTGCTGGCGCTTGCCGGCCTGACCGTGACACCCTTCCTGGACGGGCTCGGACCCACCCGCATCGATGTGGCGGTGCCCGGCATCCTCGCCCTTTGCGCCATGTCCACGGCCTTTACCGGGCAGGGCATCGCCACCGGATTCGACCGGCGCTATGGCGTGCTCCGCTTCCTCTCCACCACGCCGCTGGGCCGCGGCGGGCTGATCGCGGGCAAGGTGCTTTCGGTCCTGGCGGTGCTGTGCCTGCAGGTTGCCGTGGTGGCCGCCGTTGGGCTGGCTTTGGGGTGGCGGCCGACGGCGGCCGGCTGGATTCCGGGGCTCCTGCTCCTTGCGCTGGGGGCGGCGGCTTTTACTGCCTTGGGCCTCCTGGTGGCCGGAACTGTCCGTCCGGAAGCCACCCTGGCCATCACCAACCTGCTGTGGATCCTCCTGGGGGCCCTCGGCGGCATCGTGATTCCCGCGGAAAGGCTCCCCGCCGGGGCCCAGCAGATCGTTGCATACCTGCCCTCGGGCGCACTCGGCGAAGCCCTGCGGGACGCCTTCCTGCACGGTGCGGTGAATGGCGCCGCCGCCCTCATACTGGTGCTCTGGACACTCATAGCCGGCGCAGCAGCAATCCGTTGGTTCAAGTGGAATTGAGATATTCGTGAGCACCGCCTTCCGCCTTCCTGAGTTCGCCGGCCGCCTGGCTGCGCGGCTGCCCCGCACTGTGGACACCAGCGTCCGCCGCCTGGCCGTAGCTTCCCTGATCGGGCAGACCCTGCTGGTGGTCACCGGTGGCGCCGTACGGCTGACCTCGTCCGGCCTGGGCTGCCCCACCTGGCCCCGCTGCACTGACAGCTCCCTGGTGAACACCCCCGAGATGGGCATCCACGGCTTCATCGAATTCGGCAACCGCCTCCTCACCTTCGCCCTGGCCGCGGTCGCCGCTTTGATGCTGGTGTACCTGTGGAACCTCCGCAAGGAGCGGCGCGACCTTTTCCTGCTGGCACTGGGCCTCCTGGCCAGCATCCCCGCCCAGGCCGTGATCGGCGGCATCACCGTCCTCACCAACCTGAACCCCTGGGTAGTCGGACTTCATTTCCTGGTATCCATGGCGCTGGTGGTGTTCGCCACGCTTCTGGTCAACCGGGCATTCGGCCGGACCGGCCGGTTCCGGACCGTTCCCCTCGCCGTCCTGCCCGGGGCCATGCGCCCGGTGACCGCCGCCGTCGCGCTTTTTTCCGCCCTCGCGGTCATGCTGGGAGTGGTGGTAACGGGAGCCGGCCCCCACGCCGGCGACGCGGACGCCCCGCGCAATGGGCTCGACTGGGACCTGTTCTCCCACATCCACGCCGTGCCGGCTTACCTGGTGACCGCAGGAACCCTGGTTGCGCTTGCGCTGGTGCTGCTGCGACGGATCACAGGCCCCATGCGAACGGCAGTCCTGGGACTCCTTGGCGTGACAGTCCTCCAGGCCGTCATCGGCTTCACCCAGTACTACAACGGCATCCCGGCCCTGCTGGTGGCCGCCCACATGCTGGGGGCCGCGCTGCTGATGGTTGCCTCCACGAACGCCTGGGATCTCGCAAAAGCAAGTCCGGTGGAATAACCCCCTGCAGCGGATCGGTCCGGCCGCTGCCAATCTGTGACCAACGCCCCTACTCCCCCGACCCCTGCGCCATCAGGCTGGGTATTGAAACACTTTGGCTTGCTCCCTGGTGCCGAAAGGCGGTCCCAGGGGGCTACGGGCAGGAGGATCCGCGATGGCAGGCCAGCCACAGCCCGGAGTCCCGCTGCCAGGGGTACCTGCCGGCAGCGGGAACGGACCAACAGCGTTCATGCGGCGGCATCCCGCCCCTGCCTACTACCTCCTGACCTTCGCCATCTCCTGGGGCGCCGTAGCTACCATCCAGGGTGTGGGGCCGGTACCGATGGGCGTCGCGCTAACGGCAGGCCCGCTGGGCCCGGCGGCCGCAGGCGTCCTCCTCACCTGGCTCCTGCACGGAAAAGCCGGCCTGCGGCAGCTCGGAATCCGGCTCCGTACATGGCCGGCCGGTGCACGCTGGTACGCGGTTGCGCTCCTGACCGGACCCCTGGTCATGGCTGCCACTGCGGCTGCTGTCACATGGGCGTTCCCGGGGTTCTACCGGAGCTTTGCCACCCCCGGTGAACTGGCCGTCATCGTGCTGGCCGGCGTCGTGGTGGGAACCGTGGTCGGCAGCCTGGAAGAGCTCGGCTGGACAGGCTTTGCGCTTCCCCGGCTCCGGCAGCGGTTCGGCATCCTCTCCACCGGGCTCATCATGGGCCTGCTGTGGGGCGCCTGGCACTACCCCATGTTCGCCGGGAGCGCTGATCCGTCAGGAGCCGTACCCGCCGCCCTGGTGGTGGCCGTGTACCTTTTCGCGTGGCTTCCCCCGTACAGGGTGCTGATGGTGTGGGTGTACGAGCGGACGGGGAGCCTTCCCCTGGCGATGGCGATGCATGCGCCACTTTCGGCGGCCGCTTTCATCCTCTCCTTCATGGCGGCCTCCGGCACTGGATCCGGCCTTGCCATCCTGGTTCCCTCGCTGGCCTGGGGCATGGCGTTCTGGGCGATCGCCGCCGTCGTCCTGGTGGTCAAAGCCGTCCGCCCGAAAAATTGAACCTTTCGCCGGGACTCCCCTCGCGACACCTGAGGGAAAACATTCACTCTTCATTCCGCGCCGGAGCGCGGGCGCCTTGGTCCTGCCGTGCGCGTCACCCGGCACACACCGGGGCGGCGGCCCGGGCCGGGTCCAGGAACCGGATGCCGCTGGGTTCCACCAGTAGCACCCGCGCCGTGGCGATGTCATAGAACAGCCCTGTTGCCTGCACTTTGCCGGTAACGAGTCCAGGGCCAACCGCCGGATGGCGTTCCAGCTTCCGCAGCTGAATGGCAACGTTCACCATGGCCAACTGGTCCACCTCGTTGTAGCCTGCGGCTGCAGCTTCCAATGCAACCGGATGCTCCGCGAGAAGCTCGGCGTAGCTGGGCCTCGCGTGGTCCAGCCAGGAATCGAAGGCCGCCCCCAAAACACCATTCCCCTTGCCGTTGGCCTCCTCGACCAGCGCCTTCATGGCACCGCAGTTGGAGTGCCCGCAGATCACGATCGAATCCACGTTCAGGCCCTTCACGGCGAAGGCCAGGGCCGAGTCAATCGAGGCATCCTCGCCCTCGTGGCACACCACGTTCCCGATGTTCCGCAGGGTCAGCAGGTCGCCCGGGCCGCTGCTGGTGATCAGGTTGGGGTTGACGCGGGAATCAACGCAGGCGATAAACAGGGTGTCCGGGTTCTGGCCCTCTGCCAGATCCCGGACCAGAGGCCGGACCTGGTGGGCGAACCGCCGGTGGTACTTGCTGATCCCCTGAAGAAGCGAATCCAGCGGCCCGGCCTGCCGTCCGGCTGCTTCCCCGGCCCCTTCCCGGGTTGGCATGGCGGACTGCCATGACGTCCTGGGCGGCAGCGGAAGCTCCCTGGCGTCCTGGCGCTTGGGCGTGCGGTCAGCAGCATCCTGGAACAGGCTGTTGCCGTGTTCCTCAAGGCGGACCTTTCCGCCGGCCGCCTCATATTGCCTTTGCCAGGCGATCAGCGCCTCGCGGAATGCGTGGTCAACGTAGTCCGCGTTCAGCTCCACCACAACCCCCTTGCCGTTCGGCACGGAATGCAGCACGCGGCTGAGCCGCGGCAGGGCGAAGAAGCTGCAGGACCCCGCGACGGTGATGCGCCAGGGATCCGACGACGAAACGGGCTTGTGTGCGTGGACCGCCGCCCGCAACACACGCCAAAGCACGCTCGCCGCCGCCAGCACGAGGCCGATCATGACACCTTCGAGCAGGTTCAGGAAGACGACACAGAGGAGGGTCACGGAGTAGATCAGGAGGTCGCCCGTGCGGAGGCTGATCCTGATGTCCGCAATTTTGATGAGGCGCGCGCCGATCACCACAAGGAGGCCCGCAAGGACGGCCAGCGGGATGAGCTGGATCAGTCCGGCGAAGATGGCGGAGAAGGCAAGGACCCAGATGCCGTGCAGGACTGCGGACGAACGGGTGGCGGCGCCGGCTTCCACGTTCGTGGCGCTGCGGACGATGACGCCGGTCACGGGCAGTCCGCCCAAGGACCCGGAAACAATGTTGGCTGCGCCCTGGCCCACGAGCTCCCTGTCCAGGTTGGTGCGGGGGCCGTGGTGCATTTTGTCCACGGCGACGGCGGACAGCAGCGATTCAATGCTGGCGATCAGCGCCATTGAGATGACGGCGAAGGCAACGGCGCGCCAGTTGTCGTCGGGCAATTGCGGCAGCGCGACGGCGTCGAAGATCGACCCTTCGAGGGAAATGCGTCCCACCCCGGGAGCGAAGGCGATGGAAAGCGCGGTGCCGGCGGCGACGGCGGCAAGCGGCCCCGGAATACGGCGCACAGCCGCGGGAAGGTGCTTCCAGCCGAGGAGGATTACGACGACGGCCAGTCCCAGGAGGGCTGCGTGCAGTTCGACATTGGTGATAGCTGCAGGCAAGCCCACGATGTTCTCAACAGCCGAGCCCGCCGGCTGGCCGCCAAGCAGTA
This sequence comes from Pseudarthrobacter sp. CC4, assembly GCF_048957775.1. Taxonomy (NCBI): domain Bacteria; kingdom Bacillati; phylum Actinomycetota; class Actinomycetes; order Micrococcales; family Micrococcaceae; genus Pseudarthrobacter; species Pseudarthrobacter sp. CC4. The sequence continues at coordinate 96,641 of NZ_JARCCZ010000015.1, forward strand.
CGTGGATCTGCTGAAGGATGATCGTGACGCCGATGCCGGCCAGCATCGCCTTCACTACCACCGGCGAGACTGCCAGCGCGGCGCGCCCCACGCGGCTGAAGCCCAGCAGCAGCTGCACGACGCCGGCCGCTGCGGTGATGGCGCACGTCACCTGCCAGCCGAACTCCTGGACCAGCCCGGCCACGACGACGGTGAGTCCGGCCGCCGGTCCGCTGACCTGCAGCGGAGACCCGCCCAGGCTGCCGGCAACGATGCCGCCGATGGCGGCCGCGATGAGGCCCGCCATGATGGGCGCACCGGATGCCGCGGCAATACCAAGGGAAAGTGGCAGTGCCACGAGGAACACCACGAGTGACGCCGGGATGTCTGCGCCCAGATGGCCAGGGAACTTCAGGCGGCGCCGTCCCATCCCCCCGCTCCCTGGTCCGGGCGGACTGGCCGCGGTGCGGACGGAGGATGGATCGGGTGCCTGTGCCATGGAACTTCCTTTGCTAGCGGGCAGGATCCCCTCCACCGTAACCACGCCGTCATTTCAAATGACAGGAAACGTGATCGACATGACAAAAATGTCATACGCCCGGGCGCTACAGAATGCGCCCCCCGGGGGGCTGAGTCCAAGGTGCCAGGGCGTTGCGGAGAGTCCCGCGGAAAGTGATGGAGAGCTGCGGGTGCGAAAGGAACCCGCCGGACCGCTTTCCCCTGCTAGCCGGCCATGACGGCGGGCCCGACGAACGGGTCTACCGCCAGGGCGATGAAGAGCAGGGTGAGGTAGCTGATGGAGCCGTGGAAGACCTTCATGGCCCGCTTGTCGGAGATGTCCTCACGCTGTGCCCTGTTGTAGAGGGCGTGTGACTCGTAAAGGAACCAGGCCCCGGCCAGGACGGCGGTTACGGTGTAGACCCAGCCGGCACCGCCCGCAGGAACCATCAGGAGCGAGCAGGCCACCATGGCCCAGGCGTAGAGGACCACCTGCACGGAAACCACCTGGGCGCCGGCGATGGCGCCGAGCATGGGGACCTTGGCGTTGCGGTAGTCCTCGCCGTAGCGCATGGACAGCGGCCAGTAGTGCGGTGGCGTCCAGAGGAAGATCACCATAAAGAGGATGACGGCGGGCCATTCCACCGAGTTGGTGACGGCGGCCCAGGCAATCAGCACGGGGAAGCAGCCGGCCGCCCCGCCCCACACGATGTTCTGCGCGGTGCGGCGCTTGAGGATCATCGTATAGATCACCACATAGAAGAAGATCGCCCCAAGCCCAAGCCACGCGGACAGCGGGTTGGCGCCGAACCAGAGGATGGCGATGGCGGCGGCACCGAGGAGCCAGGAGAAGACCAGCGCCTCGCGCGGGCTGACCTCACCGGTGACCAGCGGCCGGTTCTCCGTCCGGTGCATCAGCTTGTCGATGTCGCGGTCGATGTAGCAGTTGAAGGCTCCGGCGCTGCCTGCAGCAAAGGCCCCGCCCACCAGCGTGGCCAGGATGAGCCCGATGGACGGAAAGCCGCGTTCCGCATAAATCATGGTGGGCAGCGTGCTGACCAGCAGCAGTTCAATGACGCGGGGCTTGGTGAGGGCGAGATACGCCTTTGCCTTACGGGCGATCCCGGGTCGTGAGGCCCGGGATGCGTTCAGCGGCGTATCTGTTGTGCTCACGGTGGCAGTCACCCGTTCTGTTGGCAGTTCTGTCTGGCTGTCCAGCTAGTCATGCGGCCCGGTCCAACCGGGCGCCCGCGGAACAGTGATCCACGCAACAGCCGGGAGTGCGGGCGGCTGGAATTATTCCCCGACCCGGCGCTGGCCTCCAAATATCATACCGCGCCGGCCTGCTCCCGACGGCCCGCCATTAGGTGCTGGTGATTGCTCGCGCACCGATTCGAGCAGATTAACTCAACCTCACTTCAGACGCATTCATATAAGCGGAAATTGCGTCCAAAACGTGAGATTTGCAGCGACCAAAGGATGGAATAGAGCTAAGCTGTCACAAGATCAGCACGCAGCGAGGAAGCAGTGGAAAACGCATTCCCTGACTGGCCAGTGGCTGAGTGAAAAGATCAACGTTTCGATGGTGAACGGCTGGTACACACCGAGCGGGCGCCACACAGCGTGCCTTTGTACGGATCCCGTGTGCCGCCTGCCATCAGCACAGAGAGGGGCCCGGTTTTCGTGCCACATTTGGAAGAGCAAGAACTGTCTTGGACCAGCCTGGACCAGCGCGCGGTGGACACCATCCGCGTGCTGGCCGCGGACGCGGTGGAGAAGGTGGGCAACGGCCACCCCGGAACGGCCATGAGCCTGGCGCCGGCCGCATACCTTCTTTTCCAGAAGCTGATGCGCCACGATCCCCGCAACCCTGACTGGCTGGGCCGTGACCGCTTCATCCTCTCCCCCGGCCACACCTCGCTCACCCTTTACATCCAGCTGTTCCTTTCCGGCTACGGCCTGGAACTGAAGGACCTGCAGGCACTGCGCACCTGGGGCTCGCTGACCCCCGGCCACCCCGAGTACAAGCACACCGCGGGTGTCGAGATCACCACCGGCCCGCTGGGCCAGGGCCTGGCGTCCTCCGTCGGGTTCGCCTACTCCCAGCGCCGCCAGCGCGGACTGTTCGACGCCGATGCTCCCGCCGGCGAGAGCCCGTTCGACCACACCATCTGGGTTATCGCCTCCGACGGCGACCTGCAGGAAGGCGTCACGGCAGAGGCTTCCTCGCTGGCCGGCCACCAGGAGCTCGGCAACCTCGTCGTTGTCTACGATGAGAACCACATCTCCATCGAGGACGACACCGACATCGCCTTCACCGAGGATGTCCTGAAGCGCTACGAGGCCTACGGCTGGCACGTCCAGCGCGTGGACTGGACCAAGACCGGCGAGTACAAGGAAGACGTGCAGGAGCTGTACTCCGCACTCCTCGCCGCCAAGGCCGAGACTTCGAAGCCCTCGATCGTCTCCCTGCGCACCATCATCGGCTACCCGGCACCCAAGAAGCAGAACACCGGCAAGATCCACGGTTCCGCGCTCGGTGCGGAGGAAGTCGCAGCGCTGAAGGAAGTCCTGGGCTTCGATCCCGCCAAGTCCTTCGACGTCGACCAGGATGTCCTGGCCCACGCCCGCGCCGTCGTCGACCGCGGCGCCGCTGCCCGCAAGGAGTGGGAGGAGTCCTTCAACGCATGGCAGGCAGCCAACCCCGAGGGCGCGGCCCTGCTGCAGCGCATCGAGGCCAAGGAACTTCCCGAAGGCCTGGACTCAGCGCTTCCGGTGTTCCCCGCCGGCAAGGACGTCTCCACCCGCGCCGCCTCGGGCAAGGTCCTGAACGCCCTGGGCCCGGTCCTGCCGGAACTGTGGGGCGGCTCGGCCGACCTCGCCGAGTCGAACAACACCACCATCGAGGGTTCGCCGTCGTTCGTTCCCGCCTCCAAGCAGACTGATGCCTGGTCCGGCAACCCCTATGGACGGGTCCTGCACTTCGGCATCCGCGAGCACGCCGCAGCTTCGATCGTGAACGGCATCAGCCTGCACGGCCGCACGCGTGCGTTCTCCGGCACGTTCCTGATCTTCAGCGACTACCAGCGCCCGGCCATCCGCCTTGGCGCGCTGATGGGTGTCCCGTCCCTGTACGTCTGGACGCACGACTCCATCGGACTGGGCGAGGACGGACCCACCCACCAGCCGGTGGAGCAGTTGGCCTCGCTGCGCGCCATCGTGGGGCTGGATGTTGTCCGTCCCGGTGACGCCAATGAAGTCGCCGTTGCGTGGAAGACCATGCTGGAGAACCACAGCAACCCTGCCGGCATCGTGCTGACCCGCCAGAACATCCCCACGTGGGAGCGCGGCGAAGGCGAGGCCGACGGCGACACGTTCGGTTCCGTTGCGGGCGTCGCCAAGGGCGGTTACGTCCTGGCCGAGGCCGCCAAGGACGGCGCCACCGTCCCGGCCGACGTCATCCTCATCGCCACCGGTTCCGAGGTCCAGCTGGCCGTGCAGGCCCGCAAGGCACTGCAGGGCGAAGGCATCGCCGCCCGCGTCGTCTCCATGCCCTGCGTTGAGTGGTTCAACAAGCAGGACGCCGCCTACCGCGAATCCGTCCTGCCGGCCGCCGTCAAGGCACGCGTGTCCGTTGAAGCAGGACTGGCCCTTGGCTGGAAGGAATTCGTCGGCGACGCCGGCCGTTCCATCAGCCTCGAGCACTACGGCGCTTCCGCAGACTACAAGCGCCTCTTCCAGGAGTTCGGCCTCACCGCAGCAGCAGTTACCGCGGCCGCCAAGGACTCCCTCGCCAGCCTCCAGGCATAACCCCAATTTTCGAGGAGATAAACACCATGACTACTCCCACCCAGCAGCTCTCCGACGCCGGAGTTTCCATCTGGCTTGATGACCTTTCCCGCGGACGCCTGGAAACCGGCACCCTGGCCAAGCTCATCGAAGAGAAGAACGTGGTTGGCGTAACCACCAACCCGTCGATCTTCCACGCAGCGATCACCGCCGGCACGGACTACGACGCCACCATCGCGAAGCAGGCAGCAGCCGGCGCCAGCGTCGAGGACACCATTTTCGAGATCACCACCACCGACGTCGCCGACGCCTGCGACCTGTTCGCACCGGTCGCCGCAGCCACCAAGGGCGTGGACGGACGGGTGTCCATCGAGGTCGACCCCCGCCTGGCCTGGGACACGGCAGGCACCATCGCGGAAGCCAAGCACCTGTACAAGCGCGTCAACAAGGACAACGTCCTCATCAAGATCCCGGCCACCCTTGAGGGCCTGGAAGCGATCACCGCCACCCTGGCCGAGGGCATCAGCGTCAACGTGACCCTGATCTTCTCGCTCGAGCGCTACCGCGCAGTCATCAACGCCTTCCAGTCCGGCCTGGAGCAGGCCAAGGAAAACGGCCACGACCTCTCCAAGATCCACTCCGTGGCTTCGTTCTTCGTTTCCCGCGTGGACTCTGAGATCGACAAGCGCCTCGACGCCCTGGGCACCGACGAAGCCAAGGCACTCAAGGGCAAGGCAGGCCTGGCCAACGCCCGCCTGGCGTACCAGGTCTACGAGGAACTCTTCGCCACTGAACGCTGGGCCCTGCTGGCCGAAGCCGGCGCCCTCCCCCAGCGCCCGCTGTGGGCCTCCACCGGCGTCAAGGATCCGGCCTACCCGGACACCCTCTACGTCACCGAGCTCGTGGCCCCGGGCGTCGTGAACACCATGCCCGAGAAGACGCTGGACGCCACCTTCGACCACGGTGTGGTCACCGGGGACACGGTCACCGGCACCTACGCCGAGGCCAATGCCACCCTGGATGCCCTTGAGAAGCTCGGCATTTCATACAACGACGTCGTCGCAATCCTTGAATCCGAAGGCCTGGACAAGTTCGTGGCCAGCTGGAAGGAACTGCTCGGCGACGTCGAGGGCGCCCTCGCCTCCGCACGGAAGGCTTCCTAACCCACCATGAGCACACTCAGCTACGAAGCCACCGGTGCCGCACAGCAGGCACTCGAACAGCACCTTCCCGCCCTGGTGGAGGACCGGATCGCCACCCGGATCTTCGCGAAGGACCACACGCTGTGGGGTCCGGACGCCGAAGCAGAGTCGGCCATCCGCCTCGGCTGGGTTGAGGCTGCCACTGTCTCCCAGCCGCTCGTTAAAGAGATCCTCGAACTGCGTGACGCCCTCCGGGCTGAGGGTGTGACCCGCATCGTGCTTTGCGGCATGGGCGGATCGTCGCTGGCTCCGGAGGTCATCGCCGGCACCGCCGGCGTCGAGCTGACTGTGCTGGACAGCACGGACCCGGACCAGGTCCGTGCTGCCCTGGCGGACCGGCTGGCGGAAACCGCCGTTGTGGTTTCCTCCAAGTCCGGCTCCACCGTTGAAACCGACTCCCAGCGGAGGGTCTTCGAAAAGGCGTTCAACGACGCCGGCATCGATGCCGCCAGCCGGATCATCATCGTCACGGACCCGGGCTCGCCCCTGGACAAGGCATCCCGCGAGGCCGGGTACCGGGCCGTCTTCAACGCCGACCCCAATGTCGGCGGCCGCTTCTCCGCCCTGACTGCCTTCGGACTGGTGCCTTCGGGCCTGGCCGGGGTGGATATCCAGGCGTTTCTGGACGAGGCCGAGGAAGCGGCGGTAGTCCTCAACGAGGATGCTCCTGAGAACATCGGGCTGGCACTCGGAACCGCGCTAGGCGGAACCAGCCCGCTGCGCAACAAGATTGTCATCGCCGAGGACGGCTCCGGGATTGTTGGTTTCGCGGACTGGGCCGAGCAGCTCATCGCCGAGTCCACCGGCAAGCTCGGCACCGGCGTCCTGCCGGTGGTGGCCGGCCCCAACTCGCCCGAGGTGACTTCCGGCGCCGACGACGTTCTGGTGGTCCGGCTGGTAGCCGCCGATGCCGACGTCGAACTCGGGGACAACGAAGTGGCCATTGCCGGCGGACTTCCCACCCAGATGATGGTGTGGGAGTTTGCCACTGCCGTGGCGGGCCGCCTGCTGGGCATCAACCCCTTCGACCAGCCCGATGTCGAAGCCGCCAAGGTCGCGGCGCGCGGCCTGCTGGACGCACAGCCCGAGCCCACGCCCGCAGCTTTCATTGACGGCTCCATCGAGGTGCGCGGCGGAGACTGGCTTGGCAGCGCGGCAACGGCGGAAGAGGCAGTGCGCGCACTGTTGGATACCCTCCAGCCCGACAGCTACCTCAGCGTCCAGGCCTACTTCGACCGCCTTGCGTTCGCGCAGCTTGAAGGCGTCCGCGACGAGCTCGCAGCCGTCACCGGCCGGCCCGTGACATTCGGCTGGGGACCGCGCTTCCTGCACTCCACCGGGCAGTTCCACAAGGGCGGGCCGGCCATCGGTGTGTTCCTCCAGGTCACCGCGGCCTCAGCGGAAGACGTCGCCATCCCGGAGCGTCCCTTCACCTTCGGGGAACTCATTGCCGCCCAGGCAGCCGGCGACGCGCAGGTCCTGGAAGGGCATGGCCGGCCCGTGCTGCGCCTGCACCTGACCGACCGTGCCGCCGGTGTGGCACAGTTGCAGGACATTATTGCTGCGCTGTCCGCCAGGTCAGCCTCCGTTACCGAAAGCTAAGGCACAGAAGCAACATGCCAGAAACTGAATACGGCAGGACGCCCGGGACGCGTTCCGGGAGAACGCTGCGGAACCCGCTGCGCGACCCGCGCGACCGCCGCCTGAACCGGATCGCCGGCCCGTCATCGCTGGTGCTCTTCGGAGTGACCGGCGACCTCGCCCGCAAGAAGCTCATGCCGGCCGTGTACGACCTCGCCAACCGCGGGCTCCTGCCGCCCAGCTTCGCGTTGGTGGGTTTCGGACGCCGGGAATGGACTGATGAGGATTTCGCCGGTCAGGTGAAGGCTTCCGTGCAGTCCTATGCGCGCACGCCTTTTGATGAGGCGGTGTGGAACCAGCTTTCCGAGGGCATCCGTTTTGTCCAGGGAGAGTTCGACGACGACGACGCCTTCGAGCGGCTGGGTGAAGTCATCGATGAGCTTGATGAGCTGCGCGGTACCCGCGGCAACCACGCGTTCTACCTCTCGATTCCGCCCAAGGCCTTCGAGCAGGTATGCCGACAGCTGTCCAAGCACGGCCTGGCACAGGCTGAGGGTGACAAGTGGCGCCGCGTGGTGATCGAGAAGCCGTTCGGTCACGACCTCGAGTCTGCCCGGCAGCTGAATGACATCGTGGAATCGGTGTTCCCGCCGGACGCCGTGTTCCGGATCGACCACTACCTGGGCAAGGAGACGGTCCAGAACATCCTGGCGCTGCGCTTCGCGAACCAGTTGTTTGAGCCTTTGTGGAACGCGAACTATGTGGACCACGTCCAGATCACCATGGCCGAAGACATCGGCACCGGCGGCCGGGCGGGCTATTACGACGGCGTGGGAGCAGCCCGCGACGTCATCCAGAACCACCTGCTGCAGCTGCTGGCGCTGACCGCGATGGAGGAGCCCATCTCCTTCAACGCCGATCACCTGCGCGCCGAGAAGGAAAAGGTCCTCGCCGCCGTCAAGCTCCCGGACGACCTCTCCACGCACTCGGCGCGCGGCCAGTTCACCGGCGGATGGCAGGGTGGAGAACAGGTCCAGGGCTACCTGGAGGAGGAAGGCATCCCGGCCGATTCCACCACCGAGACCTTCGCCGCGATCCGGGTGGACATCCACACCCGCCGCTGGTCCGGCGTCCCGTTCTACCTCCGCGCCGGAAAGCGCCTGGGCCGCCGCGTCACAGAGATCGCCGTGGTCTTCAAGCGTGCGCCCAACCTGCTGTTCCGCGACCACGCCGAGGACGACTTCGGACAGAACGCCGTGGTGATCCGCGTCCAGCCCGACGAAGGCGTGACCATCCGGTTCGGCTCCAAGGTCCCCGGCACGCAGATGGAAGTCCGGGACGTGACCATGGACTTCGGTTATGGCCACTCCTTCACCGAATCCAGCCCGGAGGCATACGAGCGGCTGATCCTGGACGTGCTCCTGGGCGAGCCGCCGCTCTTCCCGCGGCATGAGGAAGTGGAGCTGTCCTGGAAGATCCTCGACCCGTTCGAGGAATACTGGGCCACCCTGGACGAACAGCCCGAACCCTACGCCCCGGGCAGCTGGGGCCCCGCCTCGGCTGACGAGCTGCTGGCCCGCGACGGACGAACCTGGAGAAGGCCATGATTGTAGACCTGCCGGACACCACAACCTCCGCTGTCTCCAAGAAGATCATGTCCCTGCGCGAGCAGGGCGGCGTGATTGCCCTGGGCCGGGTGCTCACCCTCGTGGTGGTCACCAAGTCCGGGCTTGAGGAAGAGGCTATCGAGGCAGCCAACGAGGCCAGCCGCGAGCACCCTTGCCGGATCATCGTCCTGGCCGACGCCGGGGCCACGGCGCCTGACCGCCTGGACGCCCAGATCCGGGTCGGCGGTGACGCCGGCGCATCCGAGGTGATCGTACTGCGCGGCTACGGCGAGCTCGCGCACGAAAGCGAATCCCTGGTAGCCGCGCTGCTCCTCCCGGACGCACCGATCGTGGCCTGGTGGCCGCACGGCGCGCCGAAAAACGCGTGCGAAACCTCCATCGGGAGAATCGCCCACCGCCGGATCACCGACTCCGCGAATGAGCCGGATCCACAGCGTGCGCTGGAGAACATCCGGTCCACCTACAAGGCCGGAGACACGGACCTCGCCTGGACGCGCCTGACCAACTGGCGGATCCAGCTCGCGGCCGTCCTGGACCAGGTGGACTCTTCCCCCGTCACGGCCGTCGCGGTCGAAGGGGCCTCGGACTCCCCGAGCACCATCCTGCTGGCAGCCTGGCTGACGCTTACCCTGGACGCGCCCGTGACCATCGTCGCCGACCCGGCCGGTACGGGCATCCGCCGGGTCCGGCTTTCCCGGCCCGGTGGCGACATCCAGCTCTTCCGGCCCGGCCTGTCCGTCGCCGAACTAACGCAGCCCGGCCAGCCCGCCCAGCGCATCTCGCTGCCCCGGCGCAGCCTGCGTGACTGCCTTGCCGAGGAACTGCGGCGCCTGGACCCGGACGAGGTGTTTGGGGAAGTGATTACTATGGGACTGCCACGAACCAATCTAAGGAGCGTCCGACCCAGTGAGCGTTGACCCAAGAGTAAGCATTCATCCTGATTCGTCCGTCCTGATGGCCGCGATCGCGGCCCGCCTGATCACCAAGCTCGTTGATGTGCAGGACAAGTTCGGCGAGGCCACCGTGGTGCTGACCGGGGGAACCGTGGGTATCGGCACGCTAAAGGCTGTTGCTGACTCCCCGGCTGCCCCGGCGGTCGATTGGTCAAAGGTGAATTTCTGGTGGGGCGACGAGCGCTTCCTCCCCGCCGGGGACCCGGAACGGAATACGAAGCAGGCGTCCGACGCCCTGCTGTCGCACATCCCCGTGGACCCTGAACGGATCCACGAACCGGGGTCCGCGGATGACTTCGGCACCCCGGAAGAAGCCGCCGAGGATTACGCCCGGCGGTTGCGGGAAGCTGCAGCCGCCGAGCACGCTGCCGATATGTCCGACGACCGGCCGGAGGAGCCGTCCGCGCTGCCGCGCCTTGACGTCGTCCTGCTGGGCGTCGGTCCGGATGCGCACGTCGCGTCGCTGTTCCCGGAGCAGGCCGGCATCCGCGAAAAGGAACGCACTGTGGTGGGAGTCAGGAACTCGCCAAAACCGCCGCCCCTGCGGGTATCCCTGACGCTGCCGGCCATTAATACGGCCTCCGAGGTGTGGATGGTGGTGGCGGGCGAGGACAAGGCCGGCGCCGTGGGTCTGGCACTGGCAGGCGCCAACCCCGTCCAGGTCCCGGCCGCAGGACCACGGGGGACGTCCCAGACCCTGTGGCTTATCGACGAAAACGCGGCCTCACGTGTCCCCCAGCAGCTCGTCCGGAAGGACGCCGCGGGCGCGTAGTTTTTCCAGCGCTCCGGCCAGGACATCTTCGGCGTCCTGGTCGGAGCGCCGCTCTTTAACGTACTCAAGGTGGCTTTTATAGCCGTCGTCCAAGGCGTCGGCGGCCGCTGCCTCGCCATCCCGGGATGCCTGGCCGCCGCACTTCCGGCAGTCCCAGACGAGCGGAATCTGGTCCTCGGGGAGTTTGAGGAATACCGGGGTGGTTTCGTGGCCCTTCGCGCACCAGTACGAGACCCGGATGCGCGGCAGCGGCTTCCCATGGTCCTCCGACTCGAAGCTGAAACCCGTTCCTTCCGTGACGCCCGCGCGGGTGCCCCGGAAGCCTGACGACGGATGAATCATCGGGACTCCTGCCTGCTTAAACAGAACTGTGGCTGTCGGGAACCGACAGCCACAGTTTAGTTGGCAGACCTGTGCAGCGGCAGTTTCCGCCACGGCACTTTTCGCTGATTAGGCAGTCAGGAGTCCCCGCCGCCGCTGAACCGCATGATCAGTCCCAGCGCGATGATGACGATGCCCCACGTCACGCCAAGCACCACCGTGAACCTGTTCAGGTTGCGTTCGGCGACGCCCGACGAGCTGAGGCCTGAGCTCATGCCGCCGCCGAACATGTCCGACATCCCGCCGCCCCTGCCCTTGTGAAGGAGGATGAGCAGCGTCAGCAGGAGGCTGGTGATGCCTAGGAGGATCTGCAGAATGACATGAAGAACGTCCACGACGGCCTTTCCGGAAGTTGGGGATTGCGGGAGTTGGGCGGACGGACTAGTCCGTCACCAAGTGACTCTCGAACCTGACAATATTAGCAAACTCGGCAGGATCCAAGCTTGCCCCGCCCACGAGCAGGCCGTCCACGTCGCGTTCCTTGAGGATTGCGGCGGCGTTGTTGGCCTTGACCGAGCCGCCGTAGAGCAGCCGCGTCCTGGCGGCAACATCGGCGCCGAACAGCGTCCCGAGCTCAGCGCGGATGGCGGCGCACATCTCCTGGGCGTCCTCCGGTCCGGCTACTTCACCGGTGCCGATGGCCCAGACGGGTTCGTAGGCGACGACCAGTTCGGCGGCCTGCTCGCCGCTAAGCCCGGAAACGCCGGCCCGAAGCTGCTCCAGGGTGTGGCTGACGTGGGTGCCGGCCTGGCGGATCTCCAGGCCTTCACCGACGCAGAGCACGGGCGTGATGCCGTGCTTGAAGGCGGCCTTGACCTTGGCGTTGAGGACGTCGTCGGTTTCGTTGTGGATGGTGCGGCGTTCGCTGTGGCCCACCAGGACGTACTTGCAGCCCAGCTTGTTAAGGAACTGGCCCGAGATGTCTCCGGTGTACGCTCCCGAATCGAACTGGGAGAGGTCCTGCCCGCCGTAGGCAATGTCCAGGTCGTCGCCCTGGACAAGGGTCTGGACGCCGCGGAGATCCGTGAACGGGGGGAAGACAGCAACTTCGACCCGGCTGTAGTCGTGCTTGGCGTCCGAGAGGGTCCAGGCGAGCTTCTGCAGGAGGGTGATGCCCTGCACGTGGTCCATGTTCATTTTCCAGTTGCCCGCGATGAAGGGCTTGCGGTCGAAAGCGCCGTTCGTTGACGTAGTCACGTATTCTCCAAAAAGTTCTAGATATGTGTTCGGCCGGCAGGCTGCCGCGGGGCAACCTGCCGGCCGGAGGGACAGGTACTGCTGCCGGAAAGGCTTTAGCGGTCGAGGACGCTGAGCCCCGGGAGTTCCTTGCCTTCGAGGTATTCCAGGCTTGCGCCTCCACCAGTGGAGATGTGTCCGAACTGGTCGTCAGCGAAGCCAAGCGTGCGTACGGCCGCAGCAGAGTCGCCGCCGCCCACCACGGTGAACGCTTCGGTCTCAGTCAGGGCCTGGGCGATGGCACGTGTCCCGGCGGAGAACGCTTCGAACTCGAACACCCCCATCGGACCGTTCCAGAAGACCGTCTTGGCACCCTTGATCCGCTCGGCAAATGCTGCGGCGGACTCGGGGCCGATGTCCAGGCCGATGCCCTGGGCACCGAAGCTGCTGCCTTCGATGTTGTCCGCGGGGACAGTCTCATGGGCGGCATCGGCGGCGAACTTCTCCGCCACCACGACGTCCGTGGGCACCACGAATTCGGTGCCGGCGCCTGCCGCACGCTTGAGGTAGTCCTGGACCACCGGGATCTGGTCTTCCTCGAGCAGGCTGGAGGCGACCTTGTGCCCGGCCGCGGCGAGGAACGTGAACAGCATTCCGCCGCCCACCAGGATGGTGTCGGCCTTGCCCAGCAGGTTTTCGATGACTGCCAGCTTGTCGGAGACCTTGGAACCGCCGAGCACCACCACGTAGGGGCGCTGCGTGTCGGCCGTCAGCTTGCGCAGGACCTCCACCTCGGTGTGCACGAGGTCGCCAAGGTAGGACGGAAGCCGGGTGGCGACGTCGTACACGCTGGCGTGCTTGCGGTGCACCGCTCCGAAGGCATCGTCCACGTAGGCGCCGTTGCCGCCAGTCAGGGCAACCAGCTCGTCAGCGAAGGCGCCGCGCTCGGCGTCGTCCTTGCTGGTTTCGCGGGCATCGAAGCGGACATTCTCCAGGACAAGCACTTCGCCGTCCTGCAGGGAGGCTGCTGCTTCCTTGGCGGCACTGCCCACGGTGTCCGCGGCAAGGGTGGCTTTGAAGCCGGCCAGCTCCGCCAGGCGGGCTACTGCGGGCCGAAGGGAGTACTTGTCCTCAGGGGCGCCCTTGGGGCGTCCGAGGTGGGCTGTTACCAGCACGCGGGCACCGGCGTCCGTGAGCTTTGACAGCACTGGCAGGGAGGCCTTGATGCGGCCATCATCAGTGACTGTAGAGCCGTCGAGCGGCACATTCAGGTCACTTCGAACCAGAATGTACCGCCCGCGGACACCTTCAGCGATCAGTTCGTTGAGGGTGTGAGATGTCATGTGTCTAACCCTAGCCCAGCTTGGATGCGACAAGCTCCGTAAGGTCTACGAGGCGGTTGGAGTAGCCCCATTCGTTGTCATACCAGGAAACAACCTTGACCTGGTTGCCGATGACCTTGGTCAGGCCGGAGTCGAAGATGGAGGATGCGGGGTCGCCGACGATGTCGGAGGACACGATGGGCTCGTCCGTGTAGGTCAGGAATCCCTGCAGTTCCTCGGATTCGGCGGCGCGCTTGAGGGCTGCGTTGACTTCCTCCACGGTGGTCTCGCGGGAGACGGTGACGGTGAGGTCGGTGGCGGAGCCGGTGGGGACCGGGACGCGGATGGCGTAGCCGTCCAGCTTGCCCTTGAGCTCGGGCAGCACCAGGCCGATGGCCTTGGCCGCACCGGTGGACGTGGGAACCATGTTGATGGCCGCGGCGCGCGCACGGCGCAGGTCGCTGTGCGGGCCGTCCTGCAGGTTCTGGTCCGCGGTGTAGGCGTGCACGGTGGTCATGAGGCCGCGCTCGATGCCGAACTCGTCGTTGATGACCTTGGCCAGCGGGCCGAGGCAGTTGGTGGTGCAGGAAGCGTTGGAGATGATGTGGTGCGTCGCGTTGTCGTACAGGCCGTGGTTTACGCCCATCACGATGGTGATGTCCTCGTCGGACGCCGGGGCGGAGATCAGGACCTTCTTGGCGCCTGCATCAATGTGCTTCTGTGCAGCGGCGGCCTTGGTGAAGAAGCCGGTGGACTCGATGACGATGTCAACGCCCAGTTCCCCCCACGGGAGGTTGGCGGGATCGCGCTCGGCGAGGACTTTGACGACGTTGCCGTTGACGACGATGTTGCCGTCCTTGACCTCGATGGTTTCCTTCAGGCGGCCGCCGACGGAGTCGTACTTGAAGAGGTGCGCGAGTGCTTCGGGGCTGGTGAGGTCGTTGACTGCAACGATCTCCAGGTCCGCGCCCTGTGCGAGTGCTGCGCGGAAGTAGTTGCGGCCAATACGGCCAAAGCCGTTGATACCAATACGGGTCGTCACTTGTTCAGTCTCCTTGGTGCTTTCAGAAGCACAACTAGTTGAGCGGGCTATCAAGCCAACTAACAGATCCCGCACGCCATTGGGCAGAGATGATTTACATACGGAGGGCGACCAGCCTCATTGCTGAAGGCTAACCGCCTTCCGTGACCTATCTTACGTTTAACTGGGTCCGCCCCCGCAAGTGCGGGGGCGGACCGTCCACATCCCGGCCGTCATATGTCCGAAATGTGAAGTTTGTTACACCGCGGTGCGGCGGTGTTCACTACGGGAGGGTGATGAGCCCCGTGGCGTTGGTGCGCGCAGCCTCAAACCGCTTGGCGACGTCGGCCCAGTTCACGATGTTCCAGAACGCCTTGACGTAGTCGGCCTTTACGTTGACGTAGTCCAGGTAGAAGGCGTGCTCCCACATGTCCAGCATCAGCAGCGGGGTGGTGCCGAGCGCAACGTTGCCCTGCTGGTCGTACAGCTGCTCGATGACCAGGTTGCCGCCGATGGGCTCGTAGGCGAGGAAACCCCAGCCGGAGCCCTGCAGGCCCAGTGCCGCAGCGGAGAACTGCGCGCGGAACGCGTCGAACGAGCCGAACGCGTCATCGATGGCCGCAGCGAGTTCACCCTCGGGCTTGTCGCCGCCGTCCGGGGAGAGGTTGTTCCAGAAGACGGAGTGGTTGACGTGGCCGCCGGTGTGGAAGGCGAGGTCCTTGGAGAGCCGGTTGATGTTGGCGAAGTCGCCCTTCTCCCGGGCTTCGGCCAGCTGGGCCAGTGCGTTGTTGGCGCCGGCCACGTAGGCTGCGTGGTGCTTGCTGTGGTGCAGCTCCATGATCCGCGCGGAAATGTGCGGCTCCAGGGCGGCGTAATCGTAGCTGAGTTCGGGCAATACGTACTCGGTCACAAAATCCTCCAATATCGTGGACATTCGGTCCGGTTGGTAACTCTCGGATTATGCATCCGGGCGGCTGGCGCCCGGAATCTTTTTGATTCTATGGGGCTGTCACTCGTCCAGCATTTCAGGCGTCACATTGGCGTCCGTCCCGGGGATGCCCAGGTCCAGCGCACGTTTGTCCGCCATGGCCAGCAACCGGCGGATCCTTCCGGCAATCGCGTCCTTGGTCATCACCGGGTCCGCCAGGCGGCCGAGCTCGTCCAGGCTGGCCTGCTTGTGCGCCACCCGCAGTTCGCCGGCGTACTTCAGGTGGTCCGGCACGTCGTCGCCGAGGATTTCCAGGGCCCGGTCCACGCGCGCCCCTGCTGCCACGGCGGCCTGGGCGGAGCGGCGCAGGTTGGCGTCGTCGAAGTTGGCCAGGCGGTTGGCGGTGGCACGCACCTCCTTGCGCATCCGCCGTTCCTCCCACACCATCAGGGCGTCATGGGCACCCATGCGGGTCAGCAGCGCCGCAATGGTGTCGCCGTCCCGGATGACCACCCGGTCCACGCCGCGGACTTCGCGGGCCTTGGCCTGGATGTCCAGCCGGCGCGCCGCCCCCACGAGCGCCAGGGCCGATTCCGGTCCGGGGCAGGTGACTTCCAGCGACGATGAGCGCCCCGGCTCGGTCAGCGAGCCGTGCGCCAGGAAAGCCCCTCGCCACACCGCTTCGGCGTCGGCCGCTGAGCCGTTGACGACGGCGGAAGGCAGCCCGCGCACGGGGCGGCCGCGGCCGTCGAGGAGGCCTGTCTGGCGGGCCAGCGCCTCGCCGTCACGCACCACCCGGACCACGTAGCGGCTGGCGCGCCGCAGTCCCCCGGCAGAAACGACGATGATTTCGCTCTGGTGGCCGTACACTTCGGCGATTGCTGCCCGGAGGCGCCGCGCGGTGGACGCCAGGTCCACCTCGGCCTCGATGACGATCCGGCCGGAGATGATGTGCAGCCCGCCCGCGAAGCGGAGCATGGCGGATACCTCGGCCTTGCGTACTGATGACTTTTTGATGTCCAGACGGGACAGTTCTTCTTTGACCGATGCTGTCAGTGCCATGGCACCTTCCTAACTGTTCCCAAAAACGTCGTGGTACGCCGTCGCCAGACGCAGGGGGTCGTGGACGGGACGGCGGCCCGACGCCCCTACTTTACCCAAGACCACCTCGGCGCCGATCATCCCGGCGGCTTTCTCGAACTCCTGCCGGTCAGGGACGGAGGCGGGATCTGCCAGGACAACGTCCACGCTGAACCCGGGGGCATATCTTCGCAGCACGTCAAGGTGGTCCGCGGCGGTCATGCCGGACGTTTCCTTGGTATCCGTGGCCAGGTTCATGGTGAGGCAGCGCTTCGCCGGCGTCTGGCACAGTGCCTCCCGCATCTCGGGCAGGAGGAGGTGCGGCAGCACGGAGGTGTACCAGGAGCCGGGCCCCAGGATGACCCAGTCCGCGAGCTCGATCGCAGTAAGTGCCTCAACGCAGGCGGGGGCGGCTCCGGGCAGGAGCCGCACCTCCTCCAGGGATCCCGCTACCGCGCAGCGCGCCTGGCCCCGGATGGTGTGCAGGGCGGAGCCGCCGTCAGGGGCGGTGATCCGGACGTCACCTTCGATGGTGAGCGGCACGGTGGACATGGGCAGGACCTGGCCGCGTGCTCCAAGGAGCGCGCCTGCCCACTTGAGCCCGGCGACGGCGTCGCCCAGCAGTTCCCAGAGGGTGACGATCAGCAGGTTGCCCATGGCATGTTCGTCCAGGGAGCCGCCCGGGCCCTTGCCGGGACGGAACCGGTGCTGCATGACGTCCCGCCAGGTGCGTCCCCAGTCAGTGTCGTCACACAGGGCGGCCAACGCCATGCGCAGGTCCCCCGGCGGCAGGACACCGTACTCCTCGCGCAGGCGCCCGGACGAGCCGCCGTCGTCCGCTACCGTCACCACCGCCGTCAGGTCCGAAGTGAGGAGGCGCAGCGCGGACAACGACGCCGACAGGCCGTGGCCGCCGCCCAGGGCAACTACCTTGGGGCCTTTGTTTTGCTGGCCGCCCGCTGCTCCGGCGGGCGGAACCAGCGGCAGGGCCCCGGTGAAAAGCGACATTACTCCCGGCCCAGATCCCGGTGCGTGGTGGTCACCGTGACTCTGGGGAACTGTGCCAGTTTCTTGGAAAGCTCGACGGCGACGGCCACTGAGCGGTGCTTCCCGCCCGTGCAGCCCACGGCGATGGTGGCGTAGTGCTTGTTCTCGCGGCGGTAACCGTCCAGGACGGGCTCGAGGGCCATGACGTAGCGGTCCACGAAGTTCTTGACCCCTTCCGCCTCCAGGACGTAGTCGCTGACATCCTTGTCCAGCCCGGTGTGCGGGCGCAGCTGGGGCACCCAGTGCGGGTTGGGGATGAACCGGACGTCCGCAACGTAGTTGGCGTCAACGGGCAGGCCGTACTTGAAGCCGAAGCTCATGACGTTCAGCCGCAGGGCAACGGGCCCCGTTTCACTGAAGAGTTCGGTGATGGCGGTGGCAAGGCCGTGGACGTTGTAGCCGGAGGTGTCCAGGACGACGTCTGAGCTGTCGCGCAGTTCCTGGAGCAACTCCCGTTCGGCGGCAATGCCGTCGAGGATGCGGCCGCCGCCCTGCAGCGGATGCGGCCGGCGTCCCTGCTCGAACCGCCTGACCAGGACGTTGTCGCTGGCGTCCAGGAAGAGCACCCGGAAAGCCACTCCGCTGGAGGCCAATGCTCCCAGCGCGGCCCGGATGTCGGCGAACAGGCCCTTGCTGCGGACGTCGATGACCACCGCCAGCCGCGGAATGGACTGCGGGGCGTGGGACACAAGGTCGGCCAAGGTTCCGAGCATCTGCGGCGGAAGGTTCTCCACGACATACCAGCCGTGGTCCTCCAGCGCATCGGCAGCCGTGCTCCGCCCGGCTCCGGACATTCCGGTGACCACCAGCAGCTCCGCTTCGAGGGGCTTGACGGGCTGCAGCCCGTCCTCCCCGGCCCCGGATTCCGCCGTCGTCTCTGCCATTAAGTCCGCCCCGTTCCTGTTGTTGTCCTGCAGGCTGCCGCGTTGGCGGAAACCCCGTTCATTACCCTAGCCAAGTTTCAGGGGACTCCGCTAAGTTTCAATGATTTCGCCGGTGGTCATGTTGATGGCAGGGACAGCCGCAGCTTCCGGTCCGTCCGGCGCGAAGTGGTTCACGATGGCGCCGGCAAGGGCAGGGCCGATGCCCTTCGCCTGGGACAGCTCAGCCGCCGAGGCGGCCTTGACGCCCTTCACGGAACCAAAGTGGGCCAGCAGGGCTTTCCGTTTGGAGGCACCCAGTCCCGGCACGCCGTCCAGGGCGGACACGGTCATGGCCTTCCCCCGCTTTTGCCGGTGGAAGGAAATGGCGAAGCGGTGGGCTTCGTCACGGATCCGCTGCAGCAGGTACAGCCCCTGGGACGTCCTGGGGAGGATGACCGGGAAGTCGCTGTCCGGCAGCCACACTTCCTCGAGCCGCTTGGCCAGGCCCACCACGTAGACGTCGTCAATGCCGAGATCGGCGAGGGCACGGGCTGCGGCATTGACCTGGGGCTTGCCGCCGTCCACCACCACCAGGTTGGGCGGGTAGGCGAACCTGGCCCGCGGTGCAGGCGTGGTGGTATCCAGCAGGCCGGCCTGCGCTTCCTGTTCCTGTCCAGGCCCCTCTTCGGCCTCGGCCGGGACGCCGGCCAGGGCAGCCTCACCCACCTGCGCGGACTTGTCCTGCAGGTAGTGGCGGAACCGGCGGGTGAGGACGTCATGCATCGCGGCGGTGTCGTCCGCCGCTGCCGGTCCGGTGACCGAGAATTTCCGGTAGTCCGCTTTCTTGGGCAGCCCGTCCTCCACCACCACCATGGAGGCCACCACGTTGGTGCCCTGGACGTGCGAGACGTCGAAGCACTCGATCCGCAGCAGCGGCACCGGCAGGTCCAGCGCCTCCTGGAGCTCCTGTAATGCCTGCGACCTCACGGTGAGATCCCCCGCGCGCCGGGTCTTGTGAAGCTTCAGGGCATGCTCGGCATTTTCGCGCACCGTGGACATCAACGCGGCCTTGTCCCCGCGCTGCGGGACCCGGATATCAACCTTTGCCCCGCGCAGTCCGCCCAGCCACAGCGCCAGTTCCTCGGTATTGCTGGGGGCGACGGGCACCAGGACCTCGCGCGGCAGCCTGCCATGGCTATCGCCGTCCTCGCCGTACACCTGTTGCAGGAGGTGCTCCACGAGGTCCGGGGTGGTGGAATCCTCCACCTTTTCAACTACCCAGCCACGCTGGCCGCGGATGCGGCCGCCGCGGACATGGAACACCTGGACTGCAGCTTCCAGTTCGTCTTCGTGCAGGGCGAAAATGTCGGCGTCGGTGTCCTCCGCGAGGACCACGGCGTTGCGCTCAAAGACTTTCCGCAAGGCGGTGATGTCATCGCGGACCCGGGCAGCACGCTCGTAGTCAAGCTCGGCTACTGCTTCCGCCATCTGCTTTTCCAGCTTCGCTATGAAGCGCTTGGCCTCGCCGCCCATAAAGGCGCAGAAGTCCTCAGCCAGTGCCCGGTGGTCTTCCGGGGAGATCCTTCCCACGCATGGGGCAGAGCATTTATCGATATAGCCCAGGAGGCAGGGCCGGCCGCTGGCCTCGGCGCGCTTGAACACCCCGGCGCTGCAGCTGCGGACCGGAAAGACTCGCAACAGGGTATCCATGGTCTCCCGGATGGCGCCTGCCGTGTAGGGGCCGAAGTAGCGGGTGCCCTTCCGCTTGTCGCCGCGCATCACCTGCACGCGCGGGTACTTCTCGCCGACAGTGACGGCCAGGTAGGGGTAGGTCTTATCGTCACGGAACACCACGTTGAACCGCGGCTTGAATTCCTTGATCCAGGTGTATTCCAGCTGCAGCGACTCGAGTTCGCTGCCCACCACCGTCCACTCGACGCTGCTGGCGGCGTGGACCATGGCGTAGGTCTTGGGCAGCAGGCCGGCAGGGTTGGCAAAGTAGGAGTTCAGGCGGGAACGGAGGCTCTTGGCCTTGCCGACATAGATGACGCGGCCGTGCGCATCACGGAAGCGATACACCCCCGGGTTGGTGGGAATCTCCCCCGTCTTGGGCCGGTAACTTGCTGGATTTGCCACCTATCCAGTCTACTGAGGCGCGCCGGGTGCCTTTGCCACCCGGCGGTCCTCGCGGCCCTTAAATCCGGCTGGAACCGGGGTTATTCCGTGGCCTTGCTCTGGTTGTAACTGGTGGAGCGTTCCTGTCCGCTGAGTTCGGCAATGGCGTCCATGATGCGGTCAGTCACTGCCCGCCGGGCCGGCAGCGAATGGTCCGGCCCGGTCTTGTCGAAGTACAGCGGCTCCCCCACTTTCATGGTGAAATGCTGCGGGCGTACCCCGCTCTCACCGGCGCGCTGGAGGTTTTCCGTACCGATAAGTCCAACGGGAATCACCGGTGCCCCGGTGGTGAGCGCCAGCCATCCCACGCCGGTGCGTCCCCGGTAGAGGATGCCGTCACGGGAGCGGGTGCCTTCCGGATAGATGCCGATTCCCTTGCCGGATTCCAGGATGTCCAGCAGCGTCTTGAGTGCCTGGACACTTGCGGCCTGCTCACCCCGCTCCACGGGAATGGAACCCACGGACTCGAAAAAGGCCTTCATGACCTTGCCCTTGACGCCTCCGGTTGTGAAGTATTCGGCCTTCGCGAAGAAGGCAACGGGGCGCGGCATCAGGGCCTGGACGATCACGCTGTCGAAGAATGACAGATGGTTCGGGGCGACGATGAACGGCCCGTCGGCAGGAACGTTTTCAAGGCCGACGACGGTGGGCCGGCAGGTGCTCGAGATCAGGCTGCGCGTGGTCCAGCGGACAGCATCAAACATTGCCATCGTTGGTCACCTCCCCCAGGGCCGCGGAGTGGATGGCCTGCATCTGCCGGAGAAGCTCCAGCAGGCCCTCCGCGGTTTCCACCACGGCCACCGCACCGGCCTCCTCCAGCTCGCCGTCGGGCGCAAATCCCCAAGCCACGCCGATGCAGTCCAGGCCGTTGGCGATGGCCCCTGAAACATCCTGTGCCCGATCCCCCACCATCACGGCATGCTGCGTGTTCAGGTCCTTCAATGCAGCGGCGATGATCCCTGTCTTGCCGAGCGGAACCCCCTGCACCGCGCTTTCGTCATCCTCAGAGCCGTGGATGCCGTGGAACAACCCGTCGATTCCATGGTGTGCCAGCACAGTGCGGGCAAGGCGCTGCGGCTTCTGGGTGGCAACAGCCACCGGAAGCCCGGCGTCCGCGAAGGACTCCAGGACTTCACGGACGCCCGGGTAGATCCGGCCCTGCGCGATCCCGGTGGCGACGTAGTACTCGCGGTACAGGCGGATGACCTCGTCCAGCAGGTCCGCCGGCACGTTGGCCACATTCAGCAGGGCATCGCTGAGTTTCGGGCCGATCATCGAGTGGAGCAGGTCCTGCCCGGGAACGGGAAGCCCCATGGCGTTCAGGGCAAAGGAGATTCCGTCTGTTATTCCCCCGACCGGATCGACAAGAGTGCCGTCCAGGTCAAAGATCACGGGCACTGTTGTTTGAGTCACCGGGTTAGTTTCTCACGACACCACTCATGCCTGAAACTCGCATACGCGCAGCGGCATACATTTGGATTACGTCAGGAGACCTCGCCGCGCTTCTACAGGA
This sequence comes from Pseudarthrobacter sp. CC4, assembly GCF_048957775.1. Lineage (NCBI taxonomy): Bacteria > Bacillati > Actinomycetota > Actinomycetes > Micrococcales > Micrococcaceae > Pseudarthrobacter > Pseudarthrobacter sp. CC4. Next base: position 118,549 of record NZ_JARCCZ010000015.1, read on the forward strand.
TTTCAGCGAGGAACGCGGCTGTGTGGCTGGCAGTGGACTTGGCCAGCTCCTCCGGCGTTCCTGATGCCACGATCTGGCCGCCGCCGGAACCGCCGTCCGGCCCGAGGTCCACGATCCAGTCCGCGCTCTTGATGACGTCCAGGTTGTGTTCGATGGTGATCACGGTGTTGCCTTTGTCCACCAGCCCCTGCAGGACCATCAGCAGCTTGCGGATGTCCTCGAAGTGGAGCCCCGTGGTGGGCTCGTCCAGCACGTAGACGCTGCGCCCGTTGGACCGCTTCTGGAGTTCGGCGGCCAGCTTCACGCGCTGCGCCTCGCCGCCGGACAGCGTGGTGGCCGGCTGGCCCAGGCGGACGTAGCCCAGGCCAACGTCCACGAGGGTGTTGAGGTGCCGGGCGATGGGCGAGAAGGCAGCGAAGAACTCGGCGCCTTCCTCGATGGGCATGTTCAGCACGTCCGCGATGGTCTTGCCCTTGTAGTGCACCTCGAGCGTCTCCCGGTTGTACCGCGCACCATGGCACACCTCGCAGGGGACGTAGACGTCGGGCAGGAAGTTCATCTCGATCTTCAGCGTTCCGTCACCCGAGCACGCTTCGCAGCGGCCGCCCTTGACGTTGAACGAGAACCGGCCGGGCAGGTACCCGCGTACCTTCGCCTCAGTGGTTTCCGCGAACAGCTTGCGGATGTTGTCGAACACCCCCGTGTAGGTGGCGGGGTTGGAACGGGGGGTGCGCCCGATAGGGCTCTGGTCCACGTGGACCACCTTGTCCAGGTGCTCCAGGCCCTGGACGGTTTTGTGCCGGCCGGCTACCTGCTTGGCGCCGTTGAGCTTGTTGGCCAGCACCTTATAGAGGATCTCGTTGACCAGCGTGGACTTGCCGGAGCCGCTCACCCCGGTGACCGCGGTGAAGAGTCCCAGCGGGAACGCCGCGTCCACGTTCAGGAGGTTGTTCTCCCTCGCGCCCACCACCTTCAGCTCACGCTTTTTGTCGTACTTGCGGCGTTTCTTCGGGACTTCGATCTTCTTGCGCCCGGACAGGTAGTCGCCGGTGAGGGATGCGGTGTTCTCCAGCAGGTCCTTGTAGGAGCCGGAGTGGACCACCTGGCCGCCGTGCTCGCCCGCGCCGGGTCCGATGTCCACGATCCAGTCAGCCACGTGGATGGTGTCTTCGTCGTGCTCAACGACGATGAGCGTATTGCCCATGTCGCGGAGCCGGGTCAGGGTGTCGATCAGCCGCCGGTTGTCGCGCTGGTGCAGCCCGATGGACGGTTCGTCCAGCACATACAGGACACCCACCAGGCCCGAGCCGATCTGGGTGGCAAGGCGGATGCGCTGGGCCTCACCGCCGGAGAGGGTGGCGGACGGACGCTCAAGGTTCAGGTATTCCAGCCCGACGTCGAGCAGGAAGGTCAGCCGGGCCTGGATCTCCTTGAGCACCTGGTGGGCAATCTGCGCTTCCCGGCCCGTCAGGACAAGGTTGTTCAGGAACGCGGCGCAGTCACGCATGGGCAGGGCGGCGACGTCGGCAATGGACTTGCCGTTGATCAGCACCGACAGGGAGGCCGGGTTGAGGCGCGCCCCGTTGCAGGCCGGGCAGGGAATCTGCCGCATGTACTCTTCGTAGCGGTCGCGGGCCCAGTCGGAGTCCGTTTCGCCGTGCTTGCGGTGGACGTACTGGATGGCGCCTTCGAATCCGGTACTGTACTTCCGTTCCCGGCCGAAGCGGTTGCGGTACTGCACCACAACCTTGTGGTCCTTGCCGTGCAGCACGGTCTGGCGCACGTCCTTGCCCAGCTTCTCCCACGGCGTGTCCATGGAGAAGCCGAGTTCCTTGGCGAGGCCCTCCAGGAGCCTGTTCCAGTACTCAGTGGTGGCCGTGCCAAGCGACCACGGGGCGATGGCTCCCTCGGCCAGCGAAAGTTCCGGGTTGGGAACGATGAGTTCCTCGTCCACCTCCAGCTTGGTGCCGATGCCGCTGCAGGCCGCGCAGGCGCCGAAGGGGTTGTTGAACGAGAAGGACCTGGGCTCGATCTCGTCGATGGCAAGCGGGTGCTCGTTGGGGCAGGCCAGGTTTTCGGAGAAGGCCCGCAGCCGGCCGGGATCGTCCGCTTCAAGGTCCACGAACTCGGCAAGGACGCGGCCCTCGGCCAGGCCCAGCGCGGTCTCAATGGAGTCGGTGAGCCGCTGGCTGATGCCTTCCTTGACCACTAGCCTGTCCACCACCACCTCGATGGTGTGCTTGAACTGCTTGCCCAGCTTGGGCGGGTCGCTCAGCTGGACCAGGTTCCCGTCAACGCGTGCACGGGAGTAGCCCTTTGCGGTCAGTTCCTTGAAGAGGTCAACGAATTCGCCTTTGCGTCCACGCACCACCGGGGCCAGGACCTGGAAGCGGGTACCCTGGTCAAGCTCCAGCAGCTGGTCAACGATCTGCTGGGGAGTCTGCTTGGCCACCGGCTCGCCGCACACGGGGCAGTGGGGCCGGCCCACACGGGCCCAGAGCAGGCGCATGTAGTCGTAGATTTCGGTGATGGTGCCCACCGTGGAACGGGGGTTCTTGCTGGTGGACTTCTGGTCGATGGAGACCGCCGGCGACAGTCCCTCAATGAAGTCGACGTCCGGCTTGTCCACCTGGCCCAGGAACTGGCGCGCGTAGGCGGACAGCGATTCCACGTAGCGCCGTTGGCCCTCTGCGAAGATGGTGTCGAAAGCCAGGGAGGACTTCCCGGATCCTGACAGCCCGGTGAAGACGATCATCGCATCCCGGGGCAGGTCGAGGTCCACATTCCGCAGGTTGTGCTCCCGCGCGCCTTTGACGACCAGGCGGGAGAGGTCCGGACGGTGTGGTGCGGCGGCGGGTGCTGCTGCGACGGAAACGGGGTGGACGGCTGTTTCTTCGGCTACGGCTTTAGGCACTCCACTATGCTAATCGAAAACTTCTTCGAACATCCACGCGGGGGCGGTCAGCCGGCGTCGTAGGCGGCGGCCAGCAGCTTCACCGCCTCGGCGAACGTGGCGCCCTGCGCTTTGGCCGCGGCAGCGTAGGCTGCTGCGGCGGCTGAGAGCCCGCCGAGACGTTCGTCACGTGCGCACACCGTTGTTCCGTTCCTGCCGTGGGTGGCAACGATTCCGGCGGCTTCGAGCTCCTTGTAGGCGCGGGCCACTGTATGCGGAGCCACATCCAGGCGCTCGGCCAGGGCCCTGACGGCGGGCAGCCGGGTCCCCGGCGGGAGGGCTCCGTTGTCCACCTGGTGGATGACCTGGAGCCGCAGCTGTTCAAACAGCGCCACGGAACTGGCAGTGTTCGGTTTCCATGTTCCGGGGAAGCCGGATGCGGGCATCAAAGGCCGGCCTCAAGGGCGTCCGCACGGCCGGGCCGGACGGAGAATTGTGCGTTGTGAAGCCGGGCGTAGTAGCTGTTGGCGGACAGAAGGCTTCGGTGTGTGCCCTGCTCGACAATGCGGCCGTGATCCATGACCAGAATTAGATCAGCGTTGCGGACGGTGGACAAACGGTGGGCTATCACGAAGCTCGTCCTGCCCTGCCGCAGGCGCTGCATTGCCTGGCGGATGAGCAGCTCGGTCCGGGAGTCGACCGAGCTGGTGGCCTCGTCCAGGATCAGGACAGCCCTGCCGGCCAGTTGTGCCCGGGCTATGGTGACCAGTTGCCGTTGGCCCTGGCTGAGGGGTTCCCCGCCGTTTTCCAGGACGGTGTCATAGCCGTCGGGCAGTGCCCTGACGAACCGTTCGACGTAAGTGGCCTCGGCGGCCGCCCTGATGCAGGCGTCCGTGGCGTCCGGCCGGCCGTAGGCAATGTTTTCCCTGATGGTGCCGGCGAAGAGCCACGCGTCCTGGAGCACCACCCCGAACTGCTCCCGGAGGCGGTCCCGGGGGATCCCGGCAATGTCCTGTCCTCCCATGGTTATGCGGCCCGATCCGGGCCCGTAGAACCTCATCAGGAGGTTCACCACAGTCGTCTTCCCTGCACCGGTGTGCCCCACAATCGCTACGGTCTGGCCAGGCTCGACGGAGAAGGAAAGGTTGCGCACCGCCGGGGCTGATTCCGGGTATCCGAAAGTCACGTCGTCAAAGACGATCCGGCCGCCGGCCAGGGCCGCGGTGGATCCCGCGGACGGCTCCGCGGGATCCTCCTCCGTGTCCAGGAGGTCGAAAACACGTGCAGCGGACGCGGCGCAGGACTGGATGAGGTTGAGCATCCCGCCGATTTGGCCCACCGGCTGGCTAAAGAGCCTGCTGAACTGGATGAACGCCTGGATCCCGCCGATGGTCATGGCGCCGGCCAGGACCTGGAGCGCGCCCACCACGGCCACGGCGATGTAATTGAGGTTGGACATCAGCACCATCAGGGGCTGGACCACACCGGCTGAATACTGGGCCCTGGTAGCTGCGCGCGCCAGCCGGCCGTTGCTTCCGGCGAATATTTCGGCGGCCTTGTCCTGGTGTCCGAAGGCTTTGATCACCTCGTGTCCGGTTATGAGCTCCTCCACGTGCGCGTTCAACTGGCCGGTTTCGGTCCACTGCCTCGCGAAGTGCGCCTGCGAACGCCGGGCCACGAGCACGGTGATCAGGGTGGACAGCGGAACAGTCGCCACCGCGATTGCGGCGAGCAGCGGCGAGATCCAGAGCATCATTGCCAGGGACCCGCAGAGCATGAGGAAGGACATGATCAGCTGGGTGAGGAGCTGGTTCAGGGCCTGGGCGATGTTGTCGATGTCATTGGTGGCGCGGCTCAGGACATCGCCCCGGGAGCGTTCCTGGAAATAGGTGGAGGGCAGGCGGTGGAGTTTGTCCTCGAGCGAGGCCCGCAAGTTGTACATGAGCCCCTGCACCGACCGGGCTGTCAGCGCTCCCTGGATCCAGTTGAACAGCGAGGCCAGGACGTACATCAGCGCCACCCCCGCCAGCAACAGGCCAAGCCGCCCCTGGTCAAGGGATCCCAGCACGACGCCGTCCACCACCACATCGGTGGCGTCGCCGAGGTATTTCGGCGCGGCCACGTTGAGCCCCGCAAAGGTGCAGGTAGCCACCACGGCGCCCACCATGAAGCGCCTGAACGGGAGGAGCAGGCCCAGAAGCCGTCCAGTTGTTGGCCAAAACCTCCCTGGCACCCCTGGGGCAACGGCCGGAAGCGTCATGACCGGCCCTCCAGGGCCAACTGCGAGTCCGCGATCTCCCGGTACGTGGGGGAAATCTCAAGCAGTTCGGCGTGCGTCCCCTGCGCCACCAGGCGCCCGCCGTCCAAGACCAAAATGCGGTCTGCGCTTTCCACTGCGGCAATCCGTTCCGCCACCACTATCACTGTGCTGGAGGCAAGTTCCGCGGCCAGCGCCTGCCTCAACCTCGCGTCCGTGTCGTAGTCCAGCGCCGAGAAGCTGTCATCAAGAAGGTACAGCGGCACCTTCCTCAGCAGCGCGCGGGTGATGCACAAACGTTGCCTTTGTCCCCCGGACAGGTTGGTCCCGCCCTGGCCAACGGGGGTGGCAAGCCCCAACGGCAGCACGCTCATGAACCGCATGGTCTGGGCCGTCTCGAGGGCGCGCCAAAGCTCGGCGTCCGATGCGTCCGGTGCTGCCATCCGGAGGTTATCCGCGATGGTCCCCGAAAACAGGTGGGACTGCTGGGGGACTATGGACATGGCGGCACGAAGGGTGTCGAGCCGCAGCTCCCGGATGTCCGCGCCGTCGAGGGTGATGGTTCCTGCCGTCGGGTCGAGGAATCGCGGAATGAGGTTCAGCAGCGTGGACTTTCCGCTGCCAGTGGACCCCACGATGGCGGTGGTAGTGCCCGGAACGGCTGTGAAGCTGATGTCCGCGAGGACGGGGGCTTCCGCTCCGGGATAGGAAAAACCCACGCCCTTGAACTGGAGAACCCCCTGCCTGGCCGACGGATGCTGCGCGCCGCCCGCCGGCGCGGGAAGCAACAGACTGGGTTGCTGCGGGTCGCGCACGGAGGGTTCGGTATCAAGTACGGCGCCGATGCGCTCCGCGCACACTGCAGCCCGGGGCGCCGTCATAAGCACGTACATGGCCATCATGATGGCCAGGAGGATTTGCAGGATGTAGGCAATGAACGCGGCCAACGCCCCGATGTTCATCAGTCCGGCCTGGATCCGCTGCCCGCCGAACCAGACAACGGCCACGGAGGAAAGGTTCACCACCAGCATGACCAGAGGCAGCATTCCTGCCACCAGCAGCGCCGACTGGAGGTTGTTGGCCGTCAGGATGCTGTTGATCCGGGCGAAGCGCCGGACTTCGTGGTCCTGGCGGACAAAGGCCCGGATGACGTTGGCGCCCATGATCTGCTCGCGGAGGATGCCCCCTGCACGGTCGAGGTGTTCCTGCCCTTCGCGGTACAGCGGGATGAGGCGGCCCACGATGAGGTACATGATGATCAGGAGCAGGGGCACAATGACGATCACAACCGCGGACAGCGGCAGGTCCTGCTGGAGTGCCAGGACAATGCCGCCCAGGCCCATGGCCGGGCCGGCAACCAGCATGGTGAACACGAGGACCGCGAACGCCTGGATCTGCTGGGTGTCGTTGGTGGCCCGGGTGGCCAGGCTCTGGGTTCCGAAGGCCGCCACCTCCCGGGAGGACAATGACTGGATCTTGGTGAAGATCTCCGCCCGCAGCTGGTGCCCGATCCTCATGGCCGCCACAGCGGCGAGGTACCCCGCGGCGATGGCGGCAACGGCCTGGATTACCGCCAGCACCGCCATGGTGATTCCCAGGCGCGGGATGACTGTGTGGTTTCCGGCAACGATGCCGTCATCGATGATTGCTGCGTTGACCGTGGGCAGCAGCAGGGTGGCCGCAGCCTGGACCAGCTGGAGGACTACGATGGCAGCCACATGGGCTTTGTGGCCCCCAAGCAGCCGGCTCATCAGTCCGATCAGCAACGTACCTCCAGTTGGGTCAGTCGGCGGAGGGAACAGCCTGCGGCGGCCTCTCCCCCATCCGCCACCCCGTCATTGTAGGCCAGATCACATTCCAGAGTTGTCACGCGTGTGACTGGAGTGTGAAGAGCGTCCAGCGGCCCGGTTCGTCACCGGTTCTTGCACCCCACCGCGAAGATCCTTCGAAAGGGAAAGACGGTGCCATGCCCCGTTTCTGGATACGCTTCCCGCAGCACGGCTGCGTACTCCGCCTCGAATTCCGCCCCCTCCGCCGCGGAAAGGGCGGCAAGGACGGGGCGGAGCGCTGTGCCGCGGACCCATTCCAGGACGGCGTCCGTGCCGGCCAGCACCTGCAGGTAGGTCGTCTCCCAGGCGTCAGCCGAGAACCCTGCGTCGAGCATGAGATGAAGGTAGTCCGCAGGCTCGCCCACCGACTCGCCTCCCTGCAGCACCCCGCCGAGCTGCCGCACCCACCGCTGTGACCCCGCCAGCCCGCGCATCAACGCATGGGACGGGGCGTTGAAGTTCCCCGGGACCTGGAGCGCGAACCAGGCACCGGGGCGGAGGGCATCCAGCCAGGTCCGCATCATGTCCTGGTGGCCCGGCACCCACTGCAGGGCCGCATTGCTGACCACAACGTCGGTCTGCCCGGAGGGTTTCCACTCCGAAATGTCCGCCAGTTCGAAGCGCAGGGACGGGTTCCTTTCCGCCCGTCCGGCGGCTTTGGCGAGCATCTCTTCCGATGAGTCAAGGCCAACCACGTCGGAACCGGGCCAGCGGTCCGCGAGCGTGGCGGTCAGGTTCCCGGGCCCGCAGCCAAGGTCCACCACCTGGACGGGCCGGTCCGCCCGGACCCTGCCGGTCAGGTCGAAAAAGGGCCGGTCCCGGTAGTCTCCGAACTGGACATATTTCGCCGGATCCCACTTCATATCCATCTCCGCATTCTGGTGCCGTCTTCTGTACCGCGAAGCTTAACCCGGGCGGGGCGGAATCCCGGGCACGGCAGGGCACTAAGCTGGCAATCAATGAAACTCGTTGACCAGCTGCCCCATCTGCCCGCCTCCGTCCGTACTGTGGGTGTGGATCCCGACGACCTCTACACGCGGTTCGTTGAGTGGACGGAAAGCCGCGGACTGGCCCTGTATCCCGCACAGGACGAAGCCATTATGGAGCTGGCCACGGGGTCCAACGTCATCCTGGCCACCCCCACCGGGTCCGGAAAATCCCTCGTGGCCATCGCCGCCCACTTCCAGGCCATGGCCCAGGGCCAGCGGAGCTACTACACCGCGCCGATCAAGGCGCTGGTCTCCGAGAAGTTCTTTGCCCTGTGCGATATTTTCGGCGCCGAGAACGTGGGAATGATCACGGGCGATTCCGGCGTCAACCAGGATGCGCCCATCATCTGCTGCACGGCCGAGATCCTGGCCAACACCGCCCTCCGTGAAGGCGCAGCCGCGGAACTCGGCACGGTGATCATGGACGAGTTCCATTTCTACTCGGACCCGCAGCGCGGCTGGGCGTGGCAGGTTCCCCTGCTGGAACTCCCCCAGGCCCAGTTCCTCCTGATGTCCGCCACGCTGGGGGACGTCAGCCGGTTCGAGGAAGGCCTGACAACGCTGACGGGCCGCGCCACCACCACGGTGAGCTCCGCGGAACGGCCCATTCCGCTGCATTACTACTACCACGAGACCCCCGTGCACGAGACGCTGGAGGAGCTGCTCTCCACCAGGCAGGTGCCGGTCTACGTGGTGCACTTCAGCCAGGTCGAGGCGATTGACCGCGCACAGACGCTGATGAGCATCAACGTCTGCACCCGCGAGGAGAAGGACAAGATCGCAGAGCTGATCGCCAACTTCCGGTTCGCCGCCGGTTTCGGCAAGACCCTGAACCGGCTGGTCCGCCACGGCATTGGCGTGCACCATGCGGGCATGCTGCCGAAGTACAGGCGGCTGGTGGAGCAGCTGGCCCAGGCGGGGCTGCTGAAGGTCATCTGCGGCACCGACACCCTGGGCGTGGGAATCAACGTGCCCATCCGCACCGTCCTGCTCACGGCACTGAGCAAGTACGACGGCGTCCGCACCCGGCTGCTTAACTCCCGTGAGTTCCACCAGATTGCGGGCCGGGCCGGGCGGGCAGGTTACGACACCGCCGGGACCGTGGTGGTCCAGGCACCCGAACACGTGACGGAGAACGTCAAGGCAATGGCCAAGGCCGTGGCCAAATTCGGTGACGACCAGAAGAAGCTGCGCCAGGTGGTGAAGAAGAAGCCGCCGGAGGGGTTCGTCAGCTGGGGCGAGCCTACGTTCAAGCGGCTCGTCGAATCGGTGCCGGACCCGTTGACGTCAAGCTTCACGGTGACGCACGCGATGCTGATGAACCTGATGGAACGGCCCGGGGACCCGTTCGCGGCGGCCCGACGCCTCCTGACGGAAAACCACGAGACCCGGTCCTCCCAGCTGCAGCTCATGAAAAAGGCACTGGGCATCTACCGCGAACTGCTCGCGGCCGAGGTGGTGGAGCGGATCCCTGCGGAAGAGCAGGGACCCGACGGCCGGACCGTCCGGCTGACTGTCCACCTCCAGCCGAACTTCGCACTCAACCAGCCGCTGTCCCCCTTCGCACTGGCCGCACTTGAACTCCTGGACCCGGAGTCGCCGTCGTACGCCCTGGACGTGGTGTCCGTGATCGAGGCGACCCTGGAGAAGCCGCGGCAGATCCTGTCCGCCCAGCAAAAGAAGGCCCGCGGCGAGGCGGTGGCCGCCATGAAGGCCGACGGCATCGAGTACGACCAGCGGATGGCCATGCTCGAGGAAGTGTCCTACCCCCAGCCCTTGGCGGAGATTCTCGGGGAAGCCTTCGAGGTGTACCGGAAGGCCGCGCCCTGGGTGGGCGATTTCGAGCTTGCCCCCAAGTCCGTGGTCCGGGACATGTACGAGCGTGCCATGAACTTTGGCGAGTTCGTGCAGTTCTACGGGCTGGCCCGTTCGGAGGGGATAGTCCTGCGCTACCTCGCGGACGCCTTCAAGGCCCTGCGGCAGACCGTTCCCCAGGACATGCTGCGCGAGGATTTGGAGGACCTGGTTGCCTGGCTCGGCGAGCTGGTCCGCCAGGTGGACTCCAGCCTCCTGGACGAATGGGAGGAACTGGCCTCGGGCGCCGCCCCGACACCGCACGACGCGCCGCCGCCGCCCCCGCCGTCGCTCACGTCCAACATCCGGGCCTTCCGGGTGATGGTGCGCAACGAACTGTTCCGCCGCGTTGAGCTGTTCGCCGACGAGGACGCGGCCGCGCTGGGGGAACTCGACGCCGCAGCCGGCTGGGGCGCCGAGCGCTGGGAAGACGCCCTGGACGACTACTTTGACGAACACGACGACATCGGGACCGGGCCGGACGCCCGGGGACCGGCCCTGCTCATCATCACGGAGGAAAAGGACCGGTGGAAGGTCCGGCAGATCTTCGACGATCCCGCCGGCAACCATGACTGGGGGATTTCCGCCGAGGTGGACCTGGCTGCCTCGGACGAAACCGGAACGGCTGTGATCAGGGTGACTGAGGTCAACCGGCTCTAAACGCTGCCAGCGCCTGCCGGGTGCCGGCGGTAAGCTCGAACAATGAGTGTAATCCGCCCCGCAACCCCGCAAGACGTACCCGCAATCCTCCGGATGATCCACGAACTGGCGCACTACGAGAAGGAACCTGACGCCGTCCGGAACACCCCCGGGATGCTGCAGCAGGTGCTGTTCGGAGAGAACCCGCGCGTGTTCGCTGCCATGGCAGAGAACGGGGCCGGCGAAGTCCAGGGGTTCGCTTTGTGGTTCCTGAACTATTCCACCTGGGAAGGCGTGCACGGCATCTACCTGGAGGACCTTTACGTGAGCCCGGAAGCCCGCGGCGAAGGACACGGAAAGGCCCTGCTCCAGCACCTTGCCGCCATCGCCGTGGAGAACGGCTACGCCAGGGTGGAGTGGAGCGTCCTTGACTGGAATGAGCCGTCCATCAACTTCTACCGGCGCCTCGGCGCCAGGCCCATGGACGGCTGGTCCACGTTCCGGCTCACCGGCCAGGCCCTCGAACAGTTCGGCAGTGCCGTCCCCGCCCCTGCCAATGGCTAGTGCAGGGATGCCATCGCCGGCAGGCCCGGCGGTCCGGGCAAGGCATGAGGTAAGGGCGAAGCACCAGTTCCGCGGGATGCGGACCACGGAGCACTTTTTCACAGTGCCGCTGGACCATTCTTCCCCCTCGGGCGAAACAATCACCGTCTTTGCCCGGGAGTACGTTTCGGCCGCGCACAGCGAGAACCAGGCCGCGGGTCTTCCGTGGCTCCTGTTCCTCCAGGGCGGTCCCGGCGGGCGCGGCAACAGGTTTGGCTCGCTGGGCGGCTGGAGCAAAGCGGCTGCCAAGGACTTCCGGATCCTCATGCTGGACCAGCGCGGAACGGGGCTCTCCACGCCTGCGGACCGGAACACCCTGCCGCTGCGGGGGTCCGCCGCGGACCAGGCCGCGTACCTGGAGCATTTCCGTGCGGATTCCATCGTGGCCGACGCCGAGCTGATCCGGGATGCCCTGGGGGCGGGCCCGTGGACGGTGTACGGCCAGAGCTACGGCGGCTTCTGCGCACTGACGTACCTGTCCTTTGCACCGGAGGGCCTGAAGGAGGTCCTGGTGACCGGCGGCCTTGCGCCGCTGACCGGCCCGGCCGATGACGTCTACCGGGCTACGTTCCAGCGCGTTGCGGCCCGCAACGCCGAGTACTTCGGCTGGTACCCGGAGGACCGGGACATGGTTGACCGGATTGCCCGCCACCTTAGGAGCACCCCGGAGTTCCTTCCCGACGGCGGCCCGCTCACCGTGGAGCGCTTCCAGATGGTGGGTTCCTTCCTCGGCGGCAATACGCGCGTGGACAGCCTGCATCACCTGCTGGAGGACGCCTTCACGGAAACAGCGGAAGGCACCCGGCTCTCGGATGCCTTCCTGGACCAGGTGCAGGGCATCGTATCGCGCCGGTCCAATCCCCTCTACGCGCTGATGCATGAATCCATCTACGGCCAGGGGCAGGCGACCGGCTGGTCCGCCTGGCGGGTACTGGCGGACTACCCGGAGTTCCGGCCGGACGCCGAGCCGCTGCTGCTGACGGGCGAGATGGTTTATCCGTGGTACTTCGAACAGGACCCCGCGCTTCAGCCCCTCCGGGACGTGGCGGACCTGCTTGCAGCCAAAACGGACTGGAAGCCGCTCTACGATGTTGCCCGGCTGGGGGCCAATACCGTTCCGGCGGCGGCCGCCGTCTACTCGGACGACATCTATGTGGACCGGAAACTCTCCCTGGAAACAGCGTCCGCGGTGCGCGGGCTGCAGGTATGGGAGACCGGCGACTTCCACCACGATGGCATCGCCGACGACGGGGAGGCGATCTTCGCCAGGCTGCTGGGTATGGCCAGGTCAGGCGGGCGCTGACGCGCGCCGGCCGGCCACCACAGTCACGAACGCCGCGGCCAGGACGGCTGCGCCCACCACGCCGCCCAGCAGGTTCAGGCCCAGGTAGCCGATCCAGCTGAGGACCAGGCCCGACACCGCCCCGCCCACGGCCCCCGCTGCACCCATGAGCATGTCCGAAACCCCCTGCACCACTACACGGGCCTCCCGGCCGACGCTCTCGGCAAGCAGGGTGGAACCGGACACCGTGGCCGCGGACCAGCCCAGGCCCAGCAAAACCAGGCCTGCCGCCACCGCCCCCGTTGATGCCTGGCCGAATCCGGCAACAGCTACGGCGGTGATCAGCAGGGTGAAGCCAATCATGATGGTCTGCGCCCTGCCGGCCTTGTCCGTCAGCCAGCCCATCACCGGCGACAAAGCGAACATCCCGGCGATGTGCAGCGAAATGGTGAAACCGATGATCACCAGGACGTCACCGGACGCCGTGTGGCCCGCGTGGCTCGCGCCCGGCCCTTCGACCAGTTCCTGCAGGTGGAGTGGCGTCATGGACATCACGCCCACCATCACCGCGTGGGCCCCGACGACGGCGGCCACTGCCAGGAGCGCGGTCCGGGAGCCGCGGATGGCCCGGAGCCCGCGGACCAGCGAGCCGCCGTCGCGCTTTGCCTGCCCGTTGGTGCCTGCCCCCGCGCCGCTGCCCTCCGGGGCTGCCGGCGTTTGTTGTGCCGTGCCGGGGGCGCCGGTGCCCGCCTGCTGCGGCGCAAGTTCCCTGGCCAGCAGCAGCGGATCCGGCCGCAGGCCGGTAAAAAGCAGGACGTTCGCCACGAGAAGCCCGACTCCGGCAATCACGAAAGGCCCTGCCACCGGCGGAAGGCCCAGCGCCTGTCCCACCACGGTGCCGGGCTGGATGAGGTTGGGTCCGGCGACGGCGCCAACGGTTACGGCCCACACCACGGCGGACAGGGCCCTGCCGCGGTGCTCCGGGTCCGCAAGGTCGACGGCGGCGAAGCGGGCCTGCAGGCTGGCGGCGGTACCCACACCGATCCCGGCTGCGCCGAGCACCAGCAGGACGAAAAGGCCGGACACCACCGCGAGCACCATCAGGACCGTGCCTGCGAGGGCCGCGGACAGCCCGGCCACCTGGCCGATCCGGCGTCCCCGGCGGTCCGCCAGCGAGGCAAGCGGCAGGGCAGCCAGGGCTGCGCCGAGGGTCATGACCGTGGCGACGGCGCCGGCCCAGGCACTCGATCCGGACAGTTCGACGGCGAGTATGGACCCGATCGAAACCGTGGCACCGGTGCCGATTCCGCCAAAAATCTGGGCCGCGCTCAGCAGCACCACCGTGCGCCGCTGCACGAGGCGCACCTGTTGGTCCGATATCAGGGTGGGGGCCATGGTCCGAGCATAGTCCCCCATGCGCCTCCTGCAGAGGGGATTTAAAGCGACAATCCCGGCCGCAGGATACGGCCGGGATTGTCCGGGTCAGGAGGACCAGGGACGCCTACTCGGCGTCGCTGTGGCTCCTCCGGACGTCCTCCTCGAGGCGGGGGTCCAGGTGCGCTTCCTTTGCCTTGGAGCTGACCAGGCTCGCGACCACCGCGATGACGATGGTGCCAACGATGACGCCCAGGGAAACGAACGTGGGGATTTCGGGGGCCCATTCAATGTGCTGCCCGCCGTTGATGAACGGAAGCTCGTTGACGTGCATGGCGTGCAGGACCAGCTTGACGCCGATGAACGCGAGGATGAAGGACAGCGCGTGCTTCAGGTAGATCAGGCGGTTCATGAGGCCGCCGAGCAGGAAGTACAGCTGGCGCAGGCCCATCAGGGCGAACAGGTTGGCCGTGAACACGATGAAGGGGCTCTGGGTGAGGCCGAAGATTGCGGGGATGGAGTCGACGGCGAAGAGCAGGTCCGTGAGGCCGATGGTGATGAACACGATCAGCATGGGCGTGAAGACCTTCTTGCCGTTCACGGTGGTGCGCAGCTTGCCGCCGTCGAACTTCTCGGACATGGGGATGACCTTGCGGATCTTGGCGATCAGCGGGTTCTCCCGGTCTTCTTCGTCTTCGCCCTCGTCCTGGGCCTGCTTCCATGCGGTCCAGAGCAGGAACGCGCCGAAGATGTAGAACACCCAGCTGAACTGCTCGATCACGATCGCGCCGAGCAGGATGAAGATGCCGCGCAGGATCAGGGCGATGATGATGCCCACCATCAGCACTTCCTGCTGGTACTTCCGGGGCACGGAGAACCTGGCCATGATGATGATGAAGACAAACAGGTTGTCGATGCTGAGGCTGTATTCCGTCACCCAGCCGGCGACGAACTGGCCGCCGAATTCCGGGCCGGTGAAAGCGAACATGGCGCCGGCGAACACCAGGGCCAGAGTGACGTAGAAGGCCACCCAGAGTCCGGCTTCCTTCATGGAGGGTTCGTGCGGGCGGCGGACCACCAGGAGAAGGTCGGTCAGGAGGATCAGGCCGAGGACGACAAAGGAGCCGACCTCAAACCAGACGGGCAATTCGAGCACAGGGTAGCCTTTCGCAGGGTACAGAGATGCGGTGTAAGTCTCTCCGGCCTGCCTGCGCACTTGGTGCTGAAACGGCGGCCCGCTACGCCCGGCGGGGCAACCATGCCCTGCGTGTTGACGATCGTAGCGCTCGGGATACTCCCCTACGTGACGTTAACTCTACCCCAGGCGGGCCGCCGCCCGTCCCCTGTTGATGTTTGTGTCAGGCGTGCCCGGCAGCCTGCATCTGCCGGAGCTCCTTCTTCAGCTCGCTGACCTCGTCCCTGATCCTGGCGGCCACTTCGAACTGCAGCTCGGCAGCAGCGCCGTGCATCTGCTCCGTCAGCTGTTCGATCAGGCCCACCAGGTCCTCGGCCGGGGCCGCTGCCAGGCCGTCCGAGCGGACCTGGGCGGCACCCTTTGCGGCGGACTTCCGCTTTCCTCCCTTGGCCAGCCGGTTGTTCTTCAGCAGCTCCTGGGTATCGGCGTCTTCCTTGGCCAGTTGGTCCGTGATGTCGGCGATCTTCTTCCGCAGCGGCTGCGGGTCCACGCCGTGTTCGGTGTTGTAGGCAACCTGGATGGCGCGGCGCCGGTTTGTCTCGTCGATGGCCTGCGCCATGGAGTCCGTGATGCGGTCGGCGTACATGTGCACCTGGCCGGAGACGTTGCGGGCAGCGCGGCCGATCGTCTGGATCAGGGACGTGGACGACCGCAGGAAGCCCTCCTTGTCCGCATCAAGGATGCTGACAAGGGACACTTCAGGAAGGTCCAGGCCCTCACGGAGCAGGTTGATGCCCACCAGGACGTCGAACTTGCCCATCCGGAGTTCGCGCAGCAACTCCACGCGCCGCAGGGTGTCGACGTCGGAGTGCAGGTACTCCACCTTGATGCCATGCCCGAGGAGGTAGTCCGTAAGGTCCTCGGCCATCCGCTTGGTCAGGGTAGTGACCAAGATGCGCTCGTTCTTGTCCGTACGGGTCTTGATCTCGCCCAGCAGGTCGTCGATCTGGCCCTTGGTGGGCTTCACCACCACCTCGGGATCGATGAGGCCCGTGGGCCGGATGATCTGCTGCACAAAACCGTCGGCCTTGCCCAGTTCATACTTGCCCGGCGTGGCGGACAGGTAAACGGTCTGGCCAACGCGTTGCAGGAACTCGTCCCATTTCAGCGGCCTGTTGTCCATGGCCGAGGGCAGGCGGAAGCCGAAGTCCACCAGGTTCCGCTTGCGCGACATGTCGCCTTCGTACATGGCGCCGATCTGCGGGATGGTCACGTGGGACTCGTCCACCACCAGGAGGAAGTCGTCCGGGAAGTAGTCCAGGAGGCAGTGGGGGGCCGTTCCGGGGGCGCGGCCATCGATGTGCGCCGAATAGTTCTCGATGCCGTTGCAGAAGCCCATCTGCTGCATCATCTCGAGGTCGTACATGGTCCGCATCCGGAGCCGCTGCGCTTCCACCAGCTTGTTCTGGCTTTCCAGTACCTTCAGCCGATCAGCGAGCTCATCCTCGATCCGCTTGATGGCCCGGGACATCCGTTCGGGTCCAGCCACGTAGTGCGACGCCGGGAAGACGTACATTTCCTCTTCGTCGCGGATCACCTCACCGGTCAGCGGGTGGAGTGTCTGGATATTCTCGATCTCATCCCCGAAGAACTCGATCCGGATAGCCAGTTCCTCGTACATCGGGATGATCTCCACCGTGTCCCCGCGGACGCGGAACGTGCCCCGATGGAAGTCCATGTCGTTGCGGGCGTACTGCATGGACACGAATTTGCGGAGGAGGTCGTCACGGTTCATCTCCGCCCCCTTGCGGAGCGTAACCATTCCTGCGATGTATTCCTCGGGCGTGCCCAGGCCGTAGATGCAGGAGACAGTGGCGACGACGATCACGTCCCGGCGGGTCAGCAGGGCGTTGGTGGCTGAGTGGCGGAGCCTTTCAACTTCCTCGTTAATGGAGGAGTCCTTCTCGATGAAGGTGTCCGTCTGGGCGACGTAGGCCTCGGGCTGGTAGTAGTCGTAGTAGGAAACGAAGTACTCCACCGCGTTGTTTGGCAGCAGCTCGCGGAATTCGTTGGCCAGCTGCGCCGCCAGGGTCTTGTTCTGGACCATCACCAGGGTGGGCCGCTGCACCTGCTCGATAAGCCAGGCGGTGGTGGCGCTCTTGCCCGTACCCGTGGCACCGAGCAGCACCACGTCCTTCTCGCCGTTCCTGATGCGCTCCGTCAGTTCGGCAATGGCGGCGGGCTGGTCGCCGGCGGGCTTGAATTCGCTGATGACCTCAAAGGGCGCCACAACACGGTTGATATCCTGCGCAAGGCTCATGGATCTAATCTACAACCGGGCACCGACACTATTGCGGCCCGTCCGTTACGGGCGAACAGCTCCGCCGGTCCGCGGATGCCTTCAGGACGCGTACGACGGCGGCGCCCAGCCGGTCTCCTCGGCCCAGGCGGACATGAGGGGCCAGGCAACGTCCGTGAACCACGGTTCCTTGGCCTCTGCGTACGCCCTGGTGCCCGCCGACCCGGCGAAACGTCCCGCAAGGCCTGCCTTATGCCGTGCATACAGCGTGCGTGCGGACGGGTCGGCACGCAGCCAGTCCCGGAACATCAATGCATAGCGCCATCCGGGCGAGCCGGCAACACGGACGTGGATGTTGACCGGACGCCCGGGGTCCGCGTTGGCATGGAACCGTTTCTGCCACTGCCCGGGATCCGGCGCCGACGGCTTGGGCGTATCGGACCCGGCACCGGGCACCACGGGGAACCCGGCTGCCGCCAGCAGGGGTGCAGCAGTGTCTGCAGCGTCCAGGCCGGAAACCGCAACCTGCAGGTCTATGACGTTCTTGGCAGCGAGCCCGGGGACGGACGTGGAGCCAATGTGGTCCACCGCCAGGATGAGCCCGGGGGCCGCGGTCTTCAGCCTCGCGGAGATCCTGGCCGCCTCCTTGGCCCATTCCTCCCGATACGGCTCCAGGACAGGACCGCAGTTCCTCGGCGCACGCCTGCCCGCGGCGAGGTTGCGGGCGAAGGGCACCAGCCGGTCGTCCCAGAGCCGGTCCACCTGGTCCAGCAGGTGCTGCACGCTGCCGGAGTTGTCCAGGACGACGTCGGCCGCGGCCAGCCGTTCCTCCCGCGTTGCCTGCGCAGCCATCCGCGACAGTGCAGCTTCGCGCGTCATCCCGCGGTGCTCCAGCATTCGCTGGAGCCGCACGTCGTCCGGCGCGTCGACCACCACCACAAGGTGGAAGTCGCTCCCCTGTCCGGTTTCCACCAGCAGGGGAATGTCCTGCACCACGACGGCATCTCCTGCTGCAGCTTCCACGATGGCGGCCGCACGCGAACGGACCAAGGGGTGGACGATTCCATTCAGCACCGCGAGCCGTGCCGGATCTCCAAAGACCAGGTCCCCGAGCCTGGGCCGGTCAAGGCGGCCATCCGGGCCAAGGACATCCCGGCCAAACTCAGCCACAACGCTGTCCAGGCCCTCGGAGCCCGGCTCCACCACTTCCCGCGCCAATGCATCAGCATCCACCAGCACCGCGCCGCGTTCCTTCAGGCGCAAGGCAACCACTGATTTTCCTGAGGCGATGCCGCCCGTCAACCCGATCTTGAGCACTCCCCCACCCTAATCCCCCGGTCCGGGTCCAGGTTCAGGTCCGGTCCAGGTCCACGGCGCGTCTCCTGTGGTGCCATGGACCGGACCCGGCCGGAATTCATCCGGACAACCGCCCCGGCGCCCGGGGGTCATGCCCTAACAGTTCTAGTACATATGGCCCAGGGCGTATTGGTTAGCCGTGATGCGGGAGCTGGCGCCAAGAAAGTCGCCGAGCTGCTGCAGGGTGCGGATTTCCTCTTCACCGTAAGGCGCGGCTATCGAGTGTGCCTGCAGGTCCGTCGCGCCATCCGCCGTCGTCGAAGATGCATTCGCGGGCGCGGCAATCACTCCTGAGAAACCGGCTGCGGCAACAGTTGCGATGGAAAGGAACAGCTTCCTCTTTTTGGTTCCATCAGACCGCTTGCCATCCACTGACGCAGGTCCGGCCATGTGGGCAGAAATCCGGTGATTTCCTTTGGATGTGAACAATGTACTGCTCCTTTCTTGCGGTGCCACCCCGGATGGATGACAGGGTTTTTTCCTGACCGTCTTCGGTTCAGGCATTCCGCCGGATTC
The DNA here is from genome assembly GCF_048957775.1 of Pseudarthrobacter sp. CC4. Classification (NCBI taxonomy): domain Bacteria; kingdom Bacillati; phylum Actinomycetota; class Actinomycetes; order Micrococcales; family Micrococcaceae; genus Pseudarthrobacter; species Pseudarthrobacter sp. CC4. The sequence goes on from NZ_JARCCZ010000015.1 coordinate 137,575, forward strand.
GGCGAAGAGTTCAGTAAGGCGAACCGGCCCTTGGCGCCAGGAGGTCCTCCAGGGCTGCCGGGTTGGACTTGGTGCGGTCCACCAGGCAGTCCGGCCAAATCTCTTCAACCCAGTTGTTGCCGTAGGCGGAACCTGGCGTGCCGCGCCGGCCAGGCTGCGGAAGGATTTCCGGCGATTCAATCCGGAAAAGACCTGTTTGATGCGTGCTGCGGCTTGAGGCTTCTACCCGCTTCATGGTCAGGCCCACCCTTCCTGTTCGGAATACTCTGCTGGTTCCGTTTCCTGGTGTTCCCAGATTCCCGCTGACGCCTTAATCGATCCTTAATCACGAGCCGCAACCCCTACTCCAGCCGTTGCCGGGCCAGGGGAACTTGGGCCTAGACTGGGCCGGGTGCAAGAGGAAGACAGCAGGGCCACGGGTTACACCACCCTGGCGGCCGGACCCGATTTCCGCCACGAGATCGAGATCAAGCGCTCCCGGTTCATTACCGTCCTGCGCCGCGCCGGCACCGAAGAACTGGCACGTGACCTGGTCACCGGCCTGCGCCGCGAATTCCATGACGCACGCCACCACTGCTCAGCGTTCATCATCGGCCCGGACCGGAACATCCAGCGCTCCAATGACGACGGTGAGCCCTCGGGGACGGCAGGCCTTCCGATGCTCGAGGCCCTCGCCAAAAGGGAGACGCTCCCCGGGGTGGCCGACCTCAGCGACGTCAGTGCCGTCGTCGTCCGCTATTTCGGTGGCGTCCTGTTGGGTGCCGGAGGCCTGGTGCGCGCCTACTCGGAGTCCGTCTCCTCGGCGCTGTCCCTGGTGCCCATGGTGCGCCGGAGCAGGTTGCGCATCTGTGCCGCCGAAGTGCCGCACGCTGCTGCCGGCCGGCTGGAAAACGACCTGCGCTCCGCGGGATTCGTGATGGCCGGGACCAGCTACGCCGCCGGGCACACCGTCCTGCGCGTGGCCGTGCCGGACGAGCCCGCAGCCATTGCCGCTGCGGCCGGGCGCGTGCAGCTCCTCACCGCCGGCAGCGCCGCCCTGACGATGGAAGGAACGGAGTGGGTGGATGTCCCGCTTGCCTGACGTGTCCCTGCTGGACGTCGACGAACAGCTGCTGGAACAGCTCCTGGACCTGGCCAAGCGGGACGCTTCGCCGGATGAGGTGGCTCCCCCGCTTGGCGGCCCGGGCTGGAACCTTGAACGGACAGCCTGGTTCTTCACTTACCACCGCGCCGCCGCGGAAGGCCTCGACGGGACGGCCGGCGAGAAATCCTGGGGGATCCTTGCCGATGGCGCCCTCGCCGGCTCCATCCGGCTCAAGCGCGTGGATGCAGGCACCGGACGGGACACCGCAGAAACCGGGATCTGGCTCGGCAGGAGGTTTCGGGGCCGCGGCATCGGAAGCGCGGCACTTCGCCTGGTCCTGGCTGAGGCCCGCAACGCCGGAATCGCCGAGGTGACCGCCCGCACGCTGGCCGGAAACCCCGCCGCCCAGCGGATCCTTGCCGGCGCCGGCGCCACTCTCACGCCTGACGACGACGGAACTGTCCGCGCCGTCGTCGCACTCCCAACTGACTAGCAGCAAGCGCACCGAAAATCGCGTTTGGCAGCGCTAAGTGCCAGTCAGTTGCTGCTTTAACGCCAACGGGCCCCCGCGTTTGCGGGGGCCCGTTGTGTCAGCCCGGAAAAGTCCGGACCGTTGGCACTTAGTTGCCGGTCAGCTTCTCACGCAGGGCGGCGAGAGCCTCGTCGGATGCAAGCGTACCCGCACCGGTGTTGGACTCAGCAGCCGGCTCCGAGGAGTAGCTGGTGGTGCCGGAGTCGCTCTCACCGGACGTTGCAGCTGCAGCGTCGTCGGCAGCGTGCTGGGCAACCTGCTTCTTGTGTGCTTCCCAGCGGGTCTGGGCGTCAGCGTACTGCTGCTCCCAGGCGGCGCGCTGGTTCTCGTAGCCTTCAAGCCACTCGTTGGACTCGGGATCGAAGCCCTCGGGGTACTTGTAGTTGCCCTCTTCGTCGTACTCTGCGGCCATGCCGTACAGAGCGGGATCGAACTCGGTGCTGTCGGCGTCGACGCCCTCGTTGGCCTGCTTGAGGGACAGCGAGATGCGGCGGCGTTCCAGGTCGATGTCGATGACCTTGACGAACAGCTCGTCACCAACGGAGACAACCTGCTCTGCCAGCTCCACGTGGCGGACAGCCAGCTCGGAGATGTGGACCAGGCCTTCGATGCCGTCTTCGACGCGGACGAACGCACCGAACGGAACGAGCTTCGTGACCTTACCCGGGACAACCTGGCCCAGGGCGTGGGTGCGGGCGAAGGTCTGCCACGGATCTTCCTGCGTAGCCTTGAGCGACAGGGAGACGCGCTCGCGGTCCAGGTCGACCTCGAGAACCTCGACGGTGACTTCCTGGCCAACTTCGACAACCTCGGACGGGTGGTCGATGTGCTTCCAGGACAGCTCGGAAACGTGAACCAGGCCGTCTACGCCGCCCAGGTCCACGAATGCACCGAAGTTGACGATGGAGGAAACGACGCCGGGACGGACCTGGCCCTTTTCCAGCTTGTTGAGGAAGGTGGAGCGGACCTCGGACTGGGTCTGCTCGAGCCATGCACGGCGGGACAGCACAACGTTGTTGCGGTTCTTGTCCAGCTCGATGATCTTGGCTTCGATCTGCTGACCGATGTACGGAGCAAGGTCGCGCACACGGCGCATCTCGACGAGGGATGCGGGCAGGAAGCCGCGCAGGCCGATGTCGAGGATAAGACCACCCTTGACGACCTCGATGACGGTACCGGTGACGACACCGTCTTCTTCCTTGACCTTCTCGATGTCGCCCCAGGCACGCTCGTACTGCGCGCGCTTCTTGGAGAGGATCAGGCGGCCTTCTTTGTCTTCCTTGGTGAGCACCAGGGCTTCGACCTGATCGCCAACGGAGACGACGTCTCCGGGGTCAACGTCGTGCTTGATGGAAAGCTCGCGGGAGGGGATGACACCTTCGGTCTTGTAACCGATGTCGAGCAGGACTTCGTCGCGGTCGACCTTGACGACGGTACCTTCGACGAGGTCTCCGTCATTGAAGTACTTGATGGTCGCGTCGACTGCTGCGAGGAAGTCCTCAGCGGTACCGATGTCGTTAATGGCGACTACGGGGGTACCGGGCTTCTCGGTGGAGGTGATGGTCATGTAGTAGGGGCTCCGTTGTGGATAGTTAGTCGGTCAGGCAAACCGGCGCGCCCGCGTTATGGAACGCAGGCGCGATTTGCGGTGAATCCGACGGATCCTCCGGGTCATCCTGATTTTGTGGATTGCTGAGAATATATTTAACTGCAAATACGTGCACGTAGTACACGCCCGTTTATTCTAGTCGCTGCCCGCAACACGGGTCAAAAGCGGCGAGGCAGGGCACGCGCATGACGCGGCCACCCGGGAAGGGGACCCCAGGCTGCCAGTGACCTCAGAAGTGGGTAAGGCAATGCGTCGAGCGCTCGACGGCGAACATCTGCCTGGCCTTCAGCGCGGATCCGGCCGTGTGCTCCCGGACCTTGCCCGCTGCCGCCAGCGTGACCGGACTGACCCCGCCGACGTACATCGAGGACAGCGCGGAGACGTCCAGGGTCAGGTCCGCCTCCGCCGTCTCCGGCAGGCGCTCGACGGCGGCCTGGCCGCCGTCGGCGGAAAGAGCGTACGTTCCGGCCGTGAGGCCGAGCGGATCCAGGACTTTCAGCGCCAGGCGGCCTCCTGCCGGGTAGTGCCGCCCGGCCAGTGCCTTCGGGACATCGAGGATGCGCAGCCAGAGCATGTCCCGGCTGTCCGAGGAGTCGATGCAGCGCGGATCGTCCAGGGCCCAGGCCAGCGGGTCGTCCAACGGGGCTTCCGTCCAGGACACGCGCTCCACCAGATCGATGGCGCCAAGGAACTGCCAGAGTTCCAGGTAGGCATCATTGGTGCCGGCCAGCAGGTCCACCACTTCCACGGTGTAGGGCTCGGTGTCCCAGCCGAGGAACTTGTAGGAGACGTAGCCGTCGATGGTTCCGGCGGGCCCGTAATGGAGCGCCACCTTGATGGCGGGGTCCTCCTTGCCGTCGCGGCCGAGCGAGCCCGACGCAAGCTGCCGGTACCAGTCCTGCCGTCCTACGGACCCCGGGGTCAGCCGGTGCACCCGGTCGAAGACTTCCGGAGCCAGCGGCAGCAATGCCTTGGGATCGGCGACCTCCACGGTGCCGGCGGGCTGGTGCGGCAGGCTGAACCGCGCGGTGGTGTCCACCTTGATGTTGCGTTCAAAGCTGGCCACGCCGTAGCCGAACCGGCCGTATATGGTTCCCTCTGACGCGGTCAGCGCCGCCACCGCAACCCCGTCGTCTTTCGCGAGCTGCAGGTCCTCGCTCATCATCCGCCGCAGCAGGCCGCGCCGCCGGTGCGAGGTGCGGACGGTGACAGCGGTGACCAGGTGGGCTTCCACCAGGTGCCCGAAGCCGACGTTGAGCGTGTTGCGCATGGTGCCGAAGGTGGCCACCGGCACGTCGGCGGGCAGCGACGACGGCGCTACCGGTCCGGTTTGGTAGGCGCCGGTGAGGACGCGCCGGTCGGCCTCATACGTCTCAAGCGTCTTGGCGACGTGTTCCGGCGTCCGGGTGGATTCGTGGAAGCCGAAGGACACGGCGCGGCTCCAGGTTTCGGCCTCGGCGTAACCGTCCTTGCCCTTGGACACAGCGTCAAAGCGCCGGATTTCATAGTTTCCACTCAGATCAGACACGCACCTGAGCCTAGCCAAGATCCCCGGCGCCTGGCCAGCATCAACACCCGCTAGTGGCCGGCGTCGTACCAGCTGGGGCCGACGCCGATCTGGACCTCCAGCGGGACGCTCAGGTCCGCGGCGGCGGCCATCTGCTCGGTAACCAGCTTCTCCACGGCCGCGCGCTCACCGGCTGCCACTTCCAGGACCAGTTCGTCGTGGACCTGGAGCAGCATCCGTGATTTCAGCCCCTGCGCTTTCAACTCGGCGTGGACTCCCAGCATGGCGCGCTTGATGATGTCCGCGGCCGAGCCCTGGATGGGACTGTTCAGGGCAATCCGCTCGGCGTTCTCCCGGAGTTGCCTGTCCGTGCTGGTGAGGTCCGGCAGGTAGCGCCGGCGTCCCTCGATGGTTGCGGTGTACCCGTCAATGCGGGCCTGGTCCACCACGCCGCGGAGGTAGTCGCGGACAGCGCCGAACCGGTCGAAGTAGTCCTTCATGAGGGTCCGTGCCTCATCGACGGAGATCTCCAGCTGCTTGGACAGGCCGAACGATGTCAGGCCATAGGCCAGGCCATAGGACATTGCCTTCACCTTGGAGCGCATGGCGCTGGTGACCTCTTCGGTGGGCACATGGAAGATGTTCGAGCCGACGAACCGGTGCAGGTCCTCACCGTCCCTGTAGGCCTGGATCAGGCCCTGGTCACCGGACAGGTGGGCCATGATGCGCATTTCGATCTGGGAATAATCGGCGGACAGCAGGCACTCATAGCCCTCCCCCACCACGAAGATCCCGCGGACCCGCCGGCCTTCCTCGCTGCGGATAGGGATGTTCTGCAGGTTCGGGTTGTTGGAGGAGATGCGGCCTGTCGCTGCCACATTCTGGGCGTAGGTGGTGTGGATCCGGCCGTCCTCGGCCACGGACTTCTTCAGGGATTCGAGCATCTGGCTCAGCTTGGCGGCCTCCCGGTGCGCCATCAGCTGCACCAGGAACTCGTGCCCCGTCTTTTCCAGCAGGTTCTTCAAAGATGCGGCGTCCGTGGTGTAGCCCGACTTGATCTTCTTGGTCTTGGGCAACTGGAGTTCCTCGAACAGGACAGTCTGGAGCTGTTTGGGAGAGCCCAGGTTCACCTCATGCCCGATCGCCGCGAACGCTTGCTCCTGCGCCTGGTCGATGACCCGGGCCAGATCGGCGATCTGGTCATCCATACGCGCCATGTCAATGGCAATGCCGGCGAGCTCCATGTCCGCCAGGACACGGCTGACCGGCAGCTCGAGGGTGGAGAGCAGTTCCTCCGCCTTGCGCTCCTTGAGTTCGTCCTCGAAGTAGCGGCTCAGGGCCAGCACGACGGCGGCCGCCTGGACCAGCGCGTCGGCTGCGGCGTCGTCCTCGCCGTCGAAGGAAAGCTCCAGCTGGCCTGCCTTGGCCGTGGCGGCAGGGATCCCTACGTTGAGGTGGTGCTGGGCCAGCTCCGCGAGTTCGTAGGTGCGCCGGTCCGGCTGGATGAGGTAGCCGGAGATGGAGGTGTCATCCACCACGCCTTCCAGCTCCAGTCCACGGGACGTCAGGGCTTTCAGTGCGGCCTTGAAACCGTGCAGGACCTTCGGCGCTTCCGGGTCCCGCAGCCAGCCGGCCAGGACGTTCTCCGACTCGGCGTCCTGGCTTGACAGGTCGACATAGGCGGCAGCGCCGTCCCGGACAATCGCCAGCGCCGCGGCGTCCTCGCCGATGCGGCCGGGGACAAGGTCGACGGAGACGGCGGAGCGCTGCCCCGCGCCGGCGTCGAGGAACGCTGACAGCTCCGCGGCACTGCCCGGCACGACGTACTGCGGCGTGTCGATGCTTTCCCGTTCCGCGGCAGGCTTGTCCGCATCGCCGTAGAGCGCAAAGAGCCGGCTGCGGATGGTCTTGAACTCAAGCTTGTCGAACAGGTCCTCCAGGGCGGCCTGGTCCGGCCGCGGCTGGTAAAGGTCATCCAGCGTGACGGGAAGCTCAAGGTCCGTGTGCAGCTGGTTCAGGCGGCGGTTCCGCTTGACGGCCTCGACGTTTTCGCGCAGCGCATCGCCCACCTTCCCGCCAATCGCATCCAGGTGCTCCAGGACGCCGTCGAGCCCGCCGTAAAGATTGATCCACTTGGCGGCCGTCTTGGGCCCGACCCCGGGCACGCCGGGGAGGTTGTCCGCCGTTTCGCCCACCAGCGCAGCAAGATCCGAGTACCGGCTGGGGCTGACGAAGTACTTCGCCTCAATGGCAGCGGCATCCATCCGCGGAATGTCGCTGACGCCCTTCCTGGGGTACAGCACAAAAACGTTGTCGGTGATGAGCTGGAACGCATCGCGGTCCCCCGAGACCAGCAGCACTTCGTACCCTGCTTTTTCTCCCATGGTGGCGAGGGTGGCAAGAATGTCATCTGCCTCGTAGCCGGGCATTGTGATGGTCTTGATGCCCCAGGCCTTCATGACCTGCGCAATGAGGTCGATCTGGTTGTTCATCTCCCGCGGAGTCTCGTTGCGGCCACCCTTGTATTCGCTGTACTCCGTCTTGCGGTGGGTGGACTCGTCCGAAACGTCGAAGGCCACCGCGATGTGGGTGGGCTGCTGCTCCTTGATGAGGTTGATCAGCATGGAGGTGAATCCGTGAATGGCGTTGGTGTGCTGCCCGTTCGTGGTTGAGAACTTGTCCGCGGGCAGCGCAAAAAACGCGCGGAATGCCATGGAATGTCCGTCCAGCACCAAAAGGCGCGGCTGTCCCGTCATGGGAACCACCGGGGCTTCCGTCGCAGAAACCGAGCCACTGGCCTGTGCCGGGACATTGCCCCGGCCTGCGCCTTCCCCGACTGCAGCGTCCTCAAGGGTGGCGGAACCCTGCGGTGCTTTGTCCTCCTGCAAGGTTTGGGACGGGAAAGGGGCCGGTTTGGTTGTTTCACTCACAGGTGCCAGCCTAGTTGCCATGATGGACAATTTCACGCCCGGCCCTTTCGCCGGGGAGCTTGCGGCCGCCGGAATCCCTGAGCACCTGCACGGTTGGCTGGGCCGGTTCGGGATCGGCGCCCTGGTGGTGAAAATGGGGATTCACTTCCTGGAAATGAGTCCCGAGCGGAGCGTTGCCACCATGCCCGTGGAGGGCAACACCCAGGTTGCGGGCATTCTGCATGGCGGCGCCCACGTAGTGCTGGCGGAGACCCTCGGTTCGTTTGCCGCGGGGATGCACGCGGGACCGGACCGCCACGCCGTCGGCATCGAGGTGAATGCCACGCATCACCGCTCCATTGCGGCGGGCACTGTAACTGGAACCTGCACGGCCATCCACCTGGGCAGGACCCTGGCCACCCACGAAATTGTGATTACGGACGGGCAGGGCCGCCGGCTGTCCACCGCCCGTATCACGAACATGATCCGGGACAACGTCCCGGCCCGGCAGGAGTAGGGCGAGTCCCCTTTTCGATCCTGTGCCCTTCCCGGCCCCAATAATGTCGTACCCTGCGGCGATGATTTTGGTATGGGGAAAGCGGCGGTTGCGAAGGCGTTTGAGGACATGAATGCCGCTCTTGCCGTGCTCATTGCCGAGGCGGACGGGTGCGGTTCGGAGCCGTTTTCCGCTGCTGATC
>NZ_JARCCZ010000016.1:0-141290 GCF_048957775.1 Pseudarthrobacter sp. CC4
ACGGCTCCGAACCGCACCCGTCCGCCTCGGCAATGAGCACGGCAAGAGCGGCATTCATGTCCGCAAACGCCTTCGCCACCGCCGCTTTCCCCATACCAAAATCATCGCGGGAGGGTACGACATTTAACCGCGGGCCTCGACCTGAGGACGGGAGCCCAGGGGCAAATGTCGTACCCTCCCGCGAACGGTTAGCCGCGGAGGCGCTCCATGCCCGGGTCGAAGAGCGGTTCGGGGGTGACGGTGGCTGCGATGCGCTTGCCGAAGTACTCAATCTCCACCGAGTCGCCCTCGGATACCGACGCCGGCAGCCAAGCGTAGGCGATCGGCCTGCGGACGGTGTAGCCGTAGGCGGCGCTCGTGACGTAACCAACCGCAGCTCCGTCCGCGTACACCGGTTCCTTGCCCAGCACGATGGACGTGCCGTCGTCGACCGTCAGGCAGCGCAGCGCCCGCGTGGCGGGCTGCTCCTTGCGGGCGGCGAGAGCCTCACAACCCACGAAACCGGTCTTGTCCTTGGCCACCGAGAAGCCCAGGCCGGACTCGTAGGGGTGGTGTTCGGACGTCATGTCCGTGCCCCACAGCCGGTACCCCTTCTCCAGCCGCATGCTGTTGAAGGCGCCGCGGCCGGCGGCGATGATGCCGTGCTCCCGGCCCGCCTCGAACAGCAGGTCCCAGAGCTTCAGCCCGTACTCGGCGGTGGTGTAGAGTTCCCAGCCGAGTTCGCCCACGTAGGAGAGCCGCATGGCTGTCACCGGGATGCCGCCCACGGAGATTTCCTTGGTGCGGAAGTACTTCAGGCCGTCGTTGGTGAGGTCGTCCGAGCTGACCTTGCCGATCACTTCGCGCGCCAGCGGGCCCCACAGCCCGATGCAGCAGGTGCTGCCGGTGATGTCGGAGACATGCACCCACTGGCTTGGATCGGCAGCGGACTGCTTCCGGGCCTCCACCCGGAGGTAGTCGAAGTCCACGTTGCTGTTCACGCCCAGCTGGAAGTCCTCCTCCGCCAGCCGCGCGACGGTCACGTCACTGCGGATGCCGCCGTCGTGCTCCAGCAGCAGGCAGTACGTGACTGCGCCCGGTTTTTTGGCAATGTTGCCGGTGCTGAGCCGGTGCAGCAGCGCCTGCGCGCCCGGGCCCACCACGGACAGCCGCTTCAGCGGCGTCATGTCGAAAAGCGCGACGGCGGTACGCGTCTTCCACGCCTCGGCCGCCGAGATGGGGGATGAGAACATGGCGGACCAGGAGTCCCGCTCCGGCGCCTGCCACTCGGCCGGCAGCTCCTCGAGCAGGCCGCGGTTGGCCTCGAACCAGTGCGGCCGCTCCCAGCCAGCGGACTCCAGGAAGAACGCTCCCAGTTCCTTCTGGCGGACGTTGAACGGGCTCACGCGCAGGTCCCGCGGAGATTCCCTGGGCTGCAGCGGGTGCATCACGTCGTAGATCTCCACGAAGTTCTGCTGGGATGTCTCGCTGACGTACGCATCGGAGGTCTGGACCTTCTCGAAGCGGGTGAGTTCGCAGCCGTGCAGGTCCGTGCGGGACCGGCCTTCCACCAGCAGCTCCGCCATTGCCTTGGCCACGCCGGCCGAGTGCGTGACCCAGACGGCTTCGGCCACGAAGAAGCCGGAGAGCTCGGGCGCCTCGCCCATGAGCGGGCCGCCGTCCGGGGTGAAGGAGAAGATGCCGTTGAAGCCGTCCTGGATCGCTGAGCTGCGCAGCGCCGGCAGCAGGTCCTGGCTGTCCTCCCAGGCGGGCAGGAAGTCTTCCAGGGTGAACTCCAGGCGGGAGGGCATGCGGTGGTCCGACATTTCCTCTGCGGCGACCTTCGGCAGGGCGGACATGTCCACCGGCATGGGACGGTGGGCGTAGCTGCCGATGCCGATGCGATCGCCCCATTCCCGGTAGTACAGGTCCTTGTCCTGGTAGCGCAGGATGGGCTTGCCGGCGCCCTTGGGAAGCTCGTTGACGCCCTCGAGTTCGGGCAGCGGGGTGCTGATGGCGTACTGGTGGGCCAGCGGCAGCAGCGGGACTTCCAGGCCCACCATCTTGCCGAGTTCACGGCCCCAGAAACCTGCGCAGGACACCACGATGTCCGCCGGGATCAGTCCGTTGCCGGTTTCGACGCCGGTCACCTTGCCGCCCTCCCGGGCGATGCCGGTCACCGTAGTGGAGCCGAGGAAGGTCACGCCACGCTCGCTGGAGCGTTCGATCAGCAACTGCACCGCACGGGCGGCCAGTGCCAGGCCGTCGGTGGGGATGAGCAGGCCGCCCAGGACTTCGCGGCCGCCGGTGAGCTTGCCCGTGTTCAGGAGGGGGTAGATCTTTTCGCATTCGTCGGCGTCGACGATCCTGCTTTCGACGCCCCAGGAGGTCATCACGCCCATCTTGCGCTTGAGGTCGGCCAGGCGCTCGGGGGTGGTTGCCAGTTCCAGGCCGCCCACCTGGTTGAAGCAGGACTGGCCGTCCTTGCTCAGGGCCAGCAGCTTGTTCACCGTGTAGGTGGCGAATTCGGTCATGGTCCGTGACGGGTTGTTCTGGAACACCAGGCCCGGCGCGTGCGACGTGGAGCCGCCGGCAAGTTCCAGCGGGCCCTGTTCCACCACCGTGATGTTGGTCCAGCCGCGGGTGGCGAGTTCGTCGGCAAGGTTGGTTCCGACAATGCCGGCGCCGATGATGACAACGCGTGGTGATGCGCTCATGGGTCTTGTTTCTCCTGTTAGCTTGGCGGGCGTTGGCGTTAGCGGAAGACGACGGTGCGGGTGTTGTTGAGCAGGACCCGGTGCTGGCAGTGCCATTTGACGGCCCGGGCCAGCGCCTGTGTTTCGGCGTCGCGGCCCACGGTCACCAGGGCGTCCGCGTCGAGGCTGTGGTCCACCCGGAACACCTCCTGCTCGATGATGGGTCCCTCATCAAGGTCTGCCGTCACGTAGTGGGCGGTGGCTCCGACGAGCTTCACGCCGCGGTCATAGGCCTGGTGGTACGGCTTGGCGCCCTTGAAGCCGGGCAGGAAGGAGTGGTGGATGTTGATGGCGCGGCCACGGAGGCTTTCGCACAGATCGTTGGAAAGGACCTGCATGTAGCGGGCCAGGACCACCAGGTCCGCGTTGTACTCGGCCACCAGTTCCAGGAGCCGGGCCTCGGCCTCGGGTTTGGTGGCCGACGTCACCGGGACGTGGATGAAGGGCAGTCCGGCGGCTTCCGCCATGGGACGCAGGTCCTCATGGTTGGAAACCACGACGGCGATCTCCGCGCCAAGGCTCCCGGCCTGCCACCGGAAGATGAGGTCGTTAAGGCAGTGGCCGAACTTCGAGACCATCACCAGGAGCCGCTGCGGCCTTCCGTCGTTGATGGTGAAGTCCATGGCGAACTCAGCGGCGATGGGCGCAAAGGCCGAGCTGAGGCCTTCCACGTCCTGGTGGTTGAGCCCGTTCTCCTGGTGGATGTCGGAGCCAAGGGTGAAGGCCGTGCGGAGGTAGAGCTTGCCGCTGACATGGTCGTCGAACTGCTGGTGCTCCACGATGTCGAAGCCGCGGTCCGCCAGGAAGGCCGTGACTGCCCGGACGATGCCGGGCTGCTCCGGGCAGGACAGGGTAAGGACGAACTGGGCCTGGCGCGTGGTGGGGCCCGCCGTGGCTGCGGCGGCTGCGGCGGTGCTGCTGGCAGGGGCGCCGACAGCGGCGGTGCCTGACGGGATGTTCTCGATAACGATGGTCATGGTGTGCTCCTAAAGTGTGGGTGCCGGTTTGATGGCGTCAGCGGGTACACCGTTGGTGGTGCCCGCTTTCGGGGAATCGCTGCTGGCTGCATCACTGCCTGGACTGTCTCCCCGGCAGGTGCCGTCCGGGCAGCGTTCGCCGCATTCATGCTTGGTGACGAGGTCGAACTGGACGCCGCCATGCTGGTCAACGCCCGTACGGATGGCGCGCTCAACTACGGAGTCAGCCAGCCGCCGCCGCAGGGACAGCGGGTCCCGCCGCAGGTCCTTGACCAGGGCGACACAGAGCAGCAGCATGACCAGCACGAACGGCAGGGCGGCCACGATGGTGATGCGTTGCAGGCCGGACAGCGCCTCGGAGGGCTCATCACCGCCGGCCAGCATCATCACGGCGGCGACTGCGCCGGTGAGCAGGCCCCAGAAGATGACGAGCCCGCGCTTCGGGTCGGAGGATCCGTTGGAGCTCAGGGACGCCATGATGATCGACGCCGAGTCGGCACCGGTGATGAAGAAGATGGCCACCAGGACCATGGCGAGGACAATAACGGCTGCGGTCAGCCAGGCAGGCATGGACATGTTCCGGACCAGGTCGAAGAGGGCTCCGTCGAAGTCGATGGACGGTGAACCGCTGGCCATGGACACCAGGCCCGGGGTGCCGGCCTTGTCCGCGTCTTCCTGGACCTTGAAGGCCGTGCCGCCAAAGATCCCGAACCAGATGACGCTCACGATGCTGGGAACCAGCAGGACACCGGTGACGAACTGCCGGATGGTGCGTCCGCGGCTGATCCTGGCGATGAACATGCCCACGAACGGCGTCCAGGAAACCCACCAGGCCCAGTAGAAGATGGTCCAGCCGGACATCCAGGTGCGCAGCGCCTCGTCCCCCACTGCTTCGGTCCGCGAGGACATTTCGGCCAGGTCCCTGGCGTAGTCGCCTACTGCGGCCGGAATGAGGTTGAGGATGAACAGGGTGGGTCCGGCCACGAAGACGATCAGCGCCAGGATCACGGCGAGGACCATGTTGATGTTGGACAGCCACTGGATGCCGCGGCTGATGCCGGACACTGCCGAGGCGACGAAGCAGGCGGTCAGGATGGCAACGATGGCCACCAGTACAGGTGTGCCGATCTCGCCGATCCACCCGTTGGATGTCAGTCCGCTGCCGATCTGGAGTGCGCCGAGGCCCAGGGACGCGGCCGTGCCAAACAGCGTGGCAAAGATCGCCAGGATGTTGATGAACTTGCCCACCGGGCCTTCTACCGTCCTGATGCCGAACAGCGACGTGAACGCTGCCGAGATCAGCTGCCGGCGGCCCAGGCGGTATGTGCCGTAGGCCATGGCGATGCCGACGACGGCATACATCGCCCACGGGTGCAGCGTCCAGTGGAAGATGGAGGTGGCCATGGCCGTCTGGATGGCTGCGGGGGTCCGTCCGTCCACGGTGCCGGGTGGCGGCGCAATGTAGTGGTAGAGCGGTTCGGCAACGCCGTAGAACATCAGGCCGATACCCATGCCGGCAGCGAACATCATGGCGATCCATGAAACGGTGCGGAACTCGGGCTTTTCGCCGTCCTTGCCGAGGGGAATGTTGCCCCACTTGCCCAGGGCCAGCCAGAGGACGAACACAACGAACAACGAGGCCAGGACCATAAAGAGCCAGCCGGTGTACTCCATGACCCAGCCCAGGGCGAGTGTTGAGGTGGCGGCCAGGCTGTCCCGGCCCAGGAAGCCCCAGGCCACAAAGGCCAGGGCGAGGACACCGGTGATGCCGAAGGTGGCCTTGTCGAGGGTGAGCTTACGGTTCCGCCGTTCTGCCACAGCCTGTTCGGCCCTGGTCTGGCGGAGTTCCTGCATGATTTGTTCGGTGTCCTCCGCGTCGTGTGAGTCGTGGGCGGAAGGAGCGTGCTCCGGTGCGGGCACGGGTTTGGGCTCTTCCATCTCGAGAGGGGGTTGGGCATCCGGGCGGATGTCGCTGCTCAAAGCCATGTCAAGTCCTTTGGTTTGAATTCTCGGTTTTGACGCTGTACTCCGGCGTCCCCAAGCCGGGCGGAAGATCGGGGTCTTCCTGGCATTCGGTCATCAAGGTCAGCTTTGCTTCCATCGCGGCAGTTGTTCCGTAAAGATCAACACGTCTCGCGATAAGCAACAGAGTGGCCTGCGTAGCGGCCGCGTGTCAAGGTTTTTCTGAAGTCTTAAGCCCTATTTCAGGGGTTCCGGCCACGCCTTGACAGCGGGCCGGAACAGGGGGTCAGGCATCGATCACCAGGTCCGTCTGCGCGGTGGAGCAGCAGGGCAGGAACTTACCCGCAGAGATTTCCCGCGCCCGGATCCCGCCCTGGTGGTTCATCTCGATCTCCCCTGAAAGCTTGACGACCTTGCAGGAGCCGCACATGCCTTCCTTGCAGTTCGCGCCGATCCTGACGCCCGCACGCTGGGCCACCTCGAGGATGCGCTCGGTGGGGTCGATCCGCACATTGATGCCGGTACGCATGAAGGACATGGTGAGGCTGCCTGTTCCCACCGTGTCGAAGCTCGAGGCATCAGGGGAACCGGCTTCCGGCTCACCGCCCGGGCTGTCGGCGGAGGGGTCGGAGCCGGGCGTGTCCGGGTCCGCGATTTCCAGCGGCAGGCCCGAGGCCTGCAGAGTCCCGTCAGCGTCGTAGCCAGGCTCGTAAAGCCCGAACGCCGCGGGCTGGCTTTCAAAGTAGTCCTCGGCGGAATCGGCGATCTCCTCGGCGATTTCCTCCGCGACGTCGGCTGCAAGTGCTACCTCCGCCTGGTATTCAAGGAGCGTCTGGCGGTCTCCCGAGAAGAACTCCATGTAAATGGAAGTGTCGTCGACGCCGACCTTCTTGAGCAGCTCGGTGGCCGTGTTCAGGTAACCCTCGGGACCACATGCGTACACCTGGCGGCCGTTGGCGTCGGGGGCCACCTCCTCGAGCGTGGCCGCCGTCAGCCTTCCACTGAGCCCTTCCCACCCCTCCGGCACGCTGCGGTCACCCAGGGAGTAGTAGACCTTGACGCGCGAGTCCACGGAGGCGATATAGGCCAATTCCCGGTGGAAGGCAAAGCCTCCAGGATCCGAGCCGTGGTAGAGCACCACAACATCGGCGTGTCCGGGCAGGGAATGGATGGTCCGCACCATGGACATGATGGGCGTGATGCCTGCGCCGGCGGCAAGCAGGAGATACCGTGCACGTCGGTCGGCATCTGGGAGGTGGAATGCTCCCACCGGTCCCAGCATCTCAAGAACGGTGCCGGGTTTGACGTTCTCGTGCACCCAGGGCGAGACCAGTCCCGTGGGGTCGCACTTGACGGTGATGCTGAAGGTCCACGGCTCGGTGGGCGAGCTGGACAGCGAGTAGCTGCGGTCCACCGGCTCCTGGTCCTCGCCATTCACGGGAAATGCGACGTTCACGTACTGGCCGGCACGGAACGCCAAAGGCGCGCCGTCGCATCGGCGGAACACGAAGGTCATCATGGCGCCGGCCTCGGGAACGGTCTCGACGCATTCGGCCATGAACTCCTGCGGATGCCATGGACCCAGTGCACGGGCTGCCCGGGCGGGTGTCTCGGTGTTTCCCATCACCCTGTTCCACGGCATCTCAAGACCGCGAATACGCTGTGGTTCCTGGATTGCCGTTTCAGTGAGGAGTTCAATCACGCCAAGTGCTCCTGCACGCGCTGCACGTACCAGTTGATGAATGCCTCGACCTGGTATTCGCTCTTCATGTAGGGCCCGGGCTCGTAGGCGGGACTGCCGGCGCCCTGCTGGCACAGCTCCACGAACGCCTTGTCCTGCAGGTTCGTCTGCTTCCAGGTGTGGGTGAGCTTCTCCAGGTCGTAGTCGACGCCTTCCACTGCGTCGTCGGCCACCAGCCAGGTGGTGCGTACGAGGCTCTGGTGTTCGTTGATGGGGAAGACAGCGAACGTGATGACGTGGTCGCCGAGGAAATGGAACCAGCTGTTGGGCTGCAGGTGCATCGAGCAGCGGCCAAGGCGGAAGTCGGGCAAGTCACCCAGCAGCTTCTTGGAAAGCCTCCGACCGTCCGCGGAGAACGATTCGCCCTCTCCATCGAGCGATTCCCGTGAGATGCGGATTCCCGCGATGCGCGTGTCAAGCTGCTCGACCACCTCGTAGGGAAGGCCGTAGCGGCGGCAACGCTCCTCAAGGGAGGACTGGGCCTCCTTGTTCCGGTCCCACACTTCCTCAAGATGGGGCGGGATCAGGCCTTCCGTCAGGCCCCAGGTGGGGAAGAGGGAGCAGGCGAGCTCAGGGTGGCCGTCGCAGTGGTAGCACTCACGGTTGTTCTCCATGACGAGCTTCCAGTTGCCCTCTTCAATGATGTTCTGCTGGTAGGCGATTTTTGTCTTCGAGAGATCGTGGGGCGCCAGGTAGGGCTCAAAGATCTTTGAGGTCTCGTCAAAGTCCGCCGGCGGTTCATCCGCAATGCAGACGAAAATGAGTCCGGCGACCTCGCGTCCGTGGGCGCGCTTGAGGCCGAAGCAGCTCTTGTCGAACTTCGTTTCCCCCGGGGCGGAGGCATGGATCAAATTGCCCTCCGGCGAGTAGGTCCAGGAGTGGTAGCCGCAGACCAGGTTTCCGGTTGAACCGGCAGCCTCGGTGAGAACGCGGGCGCCGCGGTGCCGGCATACGTTGTGCAGGACGTTCACGGCACCATCGTCGTTGCGCAGCACAATCAGGGAGTAGGGCCCATAGTCGACCGTGACGTAGTCGCCCGGCTCCGGCAGTTCGGCGGTGCTGGCGGCAAAGATCCAGTGCTGGCCGAAGATGGCCTCCATGTCGATTTTGAAGATCGAGGGATCGGTGTAGAAGGGGGCATCGAGGGAGTATCCAGTGCGCCGGAACTCAAACAACGCGGTAATTTCCGCCAGCTGCTCGGCAGGCAAGGATGCAGCGAGTCTTCCGCGTGAATTGAGGGGCACGTTCACTGAAGCAGTCATGGGTTTCCTCCCGGGAGGCATGGGTAGTGGGTGTTGCGGGGTGACCACGGGTGCGCGGGTGCTAACGGCCTGGTCGAAGAACTTGTAATGATGAGATTAGGGACACATCAGCTGCAACAAAAGCGCAAGATTTTGAAGATAACCATGCAGAATAGATGCATGATCGATCCGAGGCTCATCACACTTCGCGTGTTCGCCCGGTGCGGCACAATAGGCGGGACCGCTGAGCTCACGGGCTATTCTCCATCTGCCGTCTCCGCGCAATTGCGGGAGCTGCAGCGCGTGCTGGGAATGCAGCTGCTGGCGAAGGACGGCCGGGGCGTGCGGCTTACCGCCACGGGACGCTTTCTCGTGGCGGGCTCGGATCCCCTCATTGCCCAATGGGAGAGCCTGCGCGCCGCAGCCATGGAGGCCGGCGACCAGGTGCAGAGCCACTTTGGCCTCGGCGGATTCTCCTCTGCAGCCGCCCAGTTGCTCGCACCGCTGGCCGCCACCCTGCGCTCAACACACCCCCTGCTGGAGGTGCAGGTCCTTGAGGCTGATCCGGCCCGCTGCTTCGACTTGTTGATTGCGGAACGAATCGACCTTGCAGTTATCGTCGCCATGCAGTCCGACAGTTACGGTGAGGACGATCCGCGCTTCGAGCAGAGAGTCCTGCTCGACGATCCGCTGGACGTGATCATTCCCGGTGACCATCCGCTGGCATCACGCCAAACAGCGACGCTTGAAGAGCTGGCATCGGAACCCTGGATCACGGAGTCCGCCGGTTCCACCTATCATTCCCTCTTCACCGCGGCGTTCACGGCAGTCGGGGTGACACCGCGGATTGCCCATGAAGCCGTTGAATGGGAAACCCACATCGCATTCGTGGGTGCGGGGCTGGGCGTCGGCCTGCTGCCCCGGCTGGCGCCTTTGCATGGTGCCGAAAACGTGGTCCGGCTACGCATCACCGGTCAAACGAAGCCCACGCGCCGCATTGTCGCAGCGGTGCGCAGGGGCAGCATCGCCTCACCCCTGATCCAGGAGTCGCTCGGCATCCTGCAGGTCAACGCCAATCGGATCCTCACCGCCCGGCCCGAAGAGAATCTCTGAGCGCTGCGAAAGCACAGCCGCCGGTTGGCCCCACGGTTCCGCGTTCGTTTCCCGGTTAACCCGCGATCGTCGCCAGGACTGCCCCGGCACTCACTACGCCGCCTGCTTTCGCCCGGATCTCCGTGACGGTGCCGCCGCGGTGGGCGGCAACCTGGGTTTCCATCTTCATGGCCTCAAGGACGACGACGGGGTCCCCCGCCGCCACTTCGGCACCCGGTTCCACGAGCCACTTCACCACGGTCCCCGCCATGTCGGCCCGCAGCTCACTGGGGTCCACAATGGGAGCCGCGGCGCCGCCGTCGCGCTCCCCCTCCGAAGAATGCCCGGCCGGCGAAACGCCTGCAGGCAGGCCGGCGCCGGAACGTGCCCAGCCGTCCAGCAGGGCCGCGGGAAGGCCGACGGCGAGGCGCCGGCCGTCGACATCGACGGTGATGGTGCGCCGGGCACCGTCCGGAGCGGTTGTGCTGAACCCGGGATCCGCCGGGATGGATCCCGCGAAGTCCGTTTCGATCCACCGGGTGTGGATGCGAAGCGCGGTTTCCGAGGTGAAGTCCGGCGCCTGGACGACGGCCCGGTGGAACGGCAGCACGGTTGCCACGCCGGTGATTTCCATTTCCGCCAGCGCACGGCGGGCCCGGCGGAGCGCCTGCTGCCTGTCGGCGCCGGTGACGATCAGCTTGGCCAGCAGCGAATCGAACTGCGGCGCAACGATGGACCCGGCCCGGACTCCCGAATCCAGCCGGATGCCTGGACCCGTTGGGCCGCTGAACGTGGCGATGGTTCCGGGCGAGGGCAGGAACCCCCGCCCCACATCCTCGGCGTTGAGCCGGAATTCGAACGAATGCCCGCGGGGTTCGGGATCGGCCGCGAGGCGCAGGGGCTCACCGGCAGCGATCCGCAACTGCTCCTGGACCAGGTCGACCCCGGTGGTCTCCTCGGTGATGGGGTGTTCCACCTGCAGGCGCGTGTTCACCTCGAGGAACGCCACCGTGCCGTCGGCGGCCACCAGGAATTCCACCGTCCCCGCCCCCGTATAGGCGGCTTCGCGGCAGACTGCCTTGGCGGCGGCGTAAATCTGGCGGGTCTGCTGTTCGGTGAGGAAGGGCGCGGGCGCCTCCTCCACCAGCTTCTGGTGCCGGCGCTGGAGGGAGCAGTCGCGCGTTCCCACCACCACCACGTTGCCGTGCCGGTCCGCCAGGACCTGCGCTTCCACGTGCCGGGGCCGGTCCAGGTACCGCTCCACGAAGCACTCGCCGCGGCCGAAGGCCACCACCGCTTCCCGGACCGCCGAGTCGAAGGCTTCCTCGATCTGGTCCATTTCACGGACCACTTTGAGCCCGCGTCCGCCGCCGCCGAAGGCTGCCTTGATGGCGATGGGCAGGCCGTGTTCTTCCGCGAAGGCACGTGCCTCGCCGGCCGAGGCCACCGGCCCGTCGCTGCCGGCCACCAGGGGCGCGCCTGCCCGGACGGCGATTTCGCGGGCCGTGATCTTGTTGCCCAGCAGCCTTATGGCCTCCGGTGCCGGCCCGATCCAGGTCAGGCCGGAGTCCAGCACGGCCTGGGCGAAGTCGGCGTTCTCTGACAGGAACCCGTATCCCGGGTGCACCGCGTCCGCTCCGGACTCCTTGGCGACAGCAAGCAGCTTGGGGATATCCAGGTAGGTTTCCGACGGCGCGTTGCCGCCCAGGCTGTAGGCCTCCGTGGCGGCGCCGACATGCATGGCGTCCGCGTCGACGTCCGCGTACACGGCGACGGACTCCAGGCCGGCGTCCTCGCAGGCGCGGGCGATGCGGACGGCGATTTCTCCGCGGTTGGCAATCAGGACCTTGCGCATGTGCTGCTCACTTTTTCTGGGAAACGTTGAGGGAAGTGCTGGACGGTTCAAGGGGCAGGCCGTAGCCGGGGGCCCAACGGAACCTGATGCGGCCGCCAATGGGCACCTGGGCGGCGAGGTCCAGCTGGTGGTCCACCACCACGCCAATCACGGGGTAGCCTCCCGTGATGGGGTGGTCCGCCAGGAACAACACGGGCTGCCCTTCCGGCGGGACCTGGATGGCGCCGGCAACGGTCCCCTCGCTGGCCAGTTCCCCGTCCCGGCTCCGTTGGAGCGGCTCACCGTCCAGGCGCATGCCCACCCGGTTGGAGCGCGGCGTGACGCTCCAGTCCTGGGTGCAGAGCGATTCCAGTGCGGCGGCGCCGAACCAGTCATCCCGAGGACCGGGCACGACGTCCAGGACAGTCACCCCGGTGTCCGGGAAGTCCGGCTGCACCTCAGGATTTCCCACCACGTTGGAGGACGTGGCGGCTCCGGCGGCAAGCAGTTGCCCCGGGGCCAGCGGCGCAGGCCCGATCCCGGACATGGTGTCCGTGGACCGGCTGCCGAGCACGGCTTCGGCGTCCACGCCGCCCCGGATGGCAAGGTAGGTGCGGAAGCCCCGTTCCGGGGCGCCAAGGGTCAGGGTTTCGCCGTCCAGCAGGGCGAATGCCGTGGCCATGGGCACCTCGCGCACCCGCTCCGGCAGGCCGGCGTCGTCCGCATCCGCAGCTTCGGGGCCGGCGGGAACGTCCGACGGCGTGGCAACAGTCAGTGCCGCCGGCGCGCCGGTGACAGCCAGCACCTGGTCTCCCACGGCCTGCACGCGCAGGCCGCCGGCAACGGTTTCGACGACGGCGGCAGCTGGCTCGTTGCCCACGATGCGGTTGGCACGGCGCAGGGAGGAACGGTCCAGCGCACCGGCTGCGGAAACACCGAGGCCGCCGTAGCCGGGCCGGCCAAGGTCCTGGACCAGGCTTTGGAGCCCGGGCGACAGGATCCGCAGTCCGGAACGGCCGGCCTGTTCCCGGGCTGCCGGTGCTTCGGAATTCTGGGCATCAGCCTCCGGGGCGGAAAGTTCCACGAGTTCCCGCACCGCCCGGAACTGCACCCGGTCCCCGGGGGCAGCCAAGGCGGGCTGCTCGCGGGCCAGGTCCCACATCCGGGCGGCGGTGCGGCCGATCAGCTGCCAGCCGCCCGGGGACTGCCGGGGGTAGACGGCGGAATAGTTGCCTGCAAGGGCCACGGATCCGGCCGGGACGGCAGTCCGCGGGGAGCTCCGGCGCGGGACTTCCAGCAGCTGGTTCTCCCCCACCATGTATCCAAAGCCCGGGGCAAAGCCGCCGAAGGCCACGGTCCAGACCTGCCCCGTGTGGGCCGCCACCACTCCCTCGGCACCGAGGCCGGTGAGCCTGCCCACGTCAGCGAGGTCCTCGCCGTCGTACACGGCCTCGATGACCACGAGCCTGCCTTCCGGCTGCGCGTGCACCGCCAGGTCCAGCTCCAGCAGCCGGGCCGCCATCCGCCGTGCGGCCCGGGGCGAATCCGCCTTGACCATCACGGTTTCGGCGGCCGCGAGGACCTCCACCTGGCCGGGCAGCGGATGCTCCAGCAGGAGGGCCTGCAGCGCCAGCACGTCGTGGAGCCCGGAGAGTTCGGCGAGCACCGCCGTCGTGCCTACCGGCCGTACGGCCAAAACACGGGCGGCGTGGACGCGCGCAGTGGCGGGGTTGGTGACTGTTTCCATGGCAATCCGCGCCGGTCAGGCGTGGCTCTCCTGGGCGTGGCCGTCGTGGAGCAGGCGGAGGTCGGCCTCGGGCTGCGGGTCGCGGCCCAGGCGCATGCCCACAATGGTGATGATGGCCGTCAGGAGGATGTACCCGGCGATCAGGTGCCAGCCGCCGGATGCTGCGCCGTACAGGGCGGTGAAGATCAGCGGGGCCACGGCGCCGCCGATGACGCCGGCCAGGGTGTAGGCCAGCGAGCTGCCGGCGTAGCGGAGGCGGGCCGGAAACTGTTCAGTGATGAAGGCGGCCTGCGGGCCGTACATGAAGGCGTGCAGGGCCAGGCCGATCACCACGCCGATGGTCAGCATTACCACCGATTTGCCCTGGATCATCAGGAAGAACAGCGGAATGTAGGCGGCGGTTGCGGCGGCGGCAACGCCGTACACCCAGCGGCGGTTGAGGCGGTCGGTGAGGGCGCCGGCGGCCGGGATCAGGAAGAGCTGGAAAGCGGATCCGACGAGGATTGCCGCCAGCACGTTGCCCGTGGTCATGCCCAGTTCCTTGGTGGCGTAGACGGCCACGAACACGGTAAACAGCGCGTAGAGGACGTCGGGGCAGAGGCGCGAGAGGGCGGCCGAGACCAGGGCCCGGGGTTCGGTGGTGAAGACTTCCTTGATGGGCGCCTTGGGGCGGTCGCCTTTGGCCTGGATGGCCTTGAAGACCGGGGTTTCCTCCAGCTTGAGGCGGATCACGAGGCCGAAGACCACCAGGATGGCCGAGGCGAGGAAGGCTACGCGCCAGCCCCAGGAGAGGAAGGCCTCGGTGCTGAGCGTGGCCGCCAGGATCGCCAGGGCGCCGTTGGCCATCAGGTTGCCGGCCGGCGGGCCGATCTGCGCAGCCGAGGACCAGAAACCGCGCTTGTTGGGATCGCCGAATTCGCTGGACAGCAGGACCGCACCGCCCCATTCACCGCCGACGCCGATGCCCTGGGCCAGGCGCAGGAGCACCAGGATGGTGGGGGCTGCGACGCCGATGACCGAGTAGTCAGGCAGGGCGCCGATGAGGACGGTGGCGACGCCGATCAGCACCAGGGTGAACACGAGGACGTACTTGCGGCCGATCTTGTCGCCGAGGCGGCCGAAGATCACGCCGCCGATGGGACGGGCCAGGTACCCCACCGCGAAGGCCGAGAAGGAGAGCAGCAGCCCGACGAACTCGTCATTTGAGGGAAAGAAGATCTTGGGGAACACCAGCGCAGAGGCGACGGAGTAGATGGCAAAGTCGTAGTACTCAAGCGAGGTGCCGGTGAGGCTGGCAATGTAGGCCTTGAGCGCGCCGGGCGGCGGCTTCCTTGCCGCGGTCCTTGCTGCCTTGTTGGTGCTGGTCATGTTTTTCCTCCGGGGTGAGGGGATGGTGCGGGGCCGGTGAGCGGCCGGGAACAGGTTTAGAGGAACGAGCCGATGCTGACACCGGCGTCCCCGAGAGCGGACTTCACTGCAGCGGCCATGGCTACGGCCCCCGGCGAGTCACCGTGCACGCAGATGCTTTCCGCGCGGATCTTCAGGATGGAACCGTCGATGGTCCTGACGGACCCTTCGGTGGCCATCCGTAATACATGCTCCGCCACTTCGGCGGGGTCGGAAAGGACCGCTTCCGGTTCAGACCGGGAGACGAGCGTTCCGTCCGGGTTGTACGCGCGGTCCGCGAACGCTTCGGGAACCGCACGCAGGCCCGCTTCCCCTGCAAGCCGCAGGACTTCGGAACCGGGAAGGCCCATGATCGGCAGGCCCGGGTCAACCGATTTCACGGCGTCGACGACGGCCTGCGCCTGGGCGGTGTGGTGGATGATCGCGTTGTAAAGGCCGCCGTGCGGCTTCACGTAACGGACCTTTGCTCCCTCGGTGGCGGCCAGCGCCTGCAGGGCACCGATCTGGTATACCACGTCATCGGCCAGTTCATTGGGCTGGATGTCGAGGAAGCGGCGGCCGAAACCGGCGAGGTCCCGGTAGCCGACGTGTGCACCGATGGCAACGCCGGCGGCCGTGGCCTCGCGGCAGGTGCGGCGGATCACGCTGGGATCGCCGGCGTGGAATCCGCAGGCCACGTTGGCGCTCGTGACGGAACGGAACATGGCGGCATCGTCGCCAAGCGTCCAGTGTCCGAACGATTCGCCAACGTCGCTGTTCAGGTCGATGCTTGCCACTTGTGATCTCCATCTCATTGAGCGGTCTTTACTAGGATGCCCTAAATCTACGGATTGTTCAACAATCCTTCGATTCCACGATGTGACGATCGTGTAAATTCTGAAGTATGCCCGCTCAAGAGACCACACTCCGCTCCGCAGGCCGCCTCCGGGTGGCCGTCCCCTCCGTGGCGGAACGGGTGGCTGACGAACTCCGCCTGCAGTTGGCGGAGGGGGCCCTGCTCCCCGGGGCACGCCTTACCGAATCCACCATCGCGGAGGACCTGGGCGTCTCACGCAACACGGTGCGGGAGGCCTTCGCGGAACTGGCCAGCGAGCGGCTGGTGGTCCGGCACCCCAACCGGGGCGTTTTTGTGGCCAGTCTTGAGGCCGCGGATGTCCATGACGTCTACACGGTCCGCCGCGCCATCGAAGTCAGCGCCCTGCGCGCGGGCGGGAGTCCGGAAGACGTCGCCGCCGTCCGGGCCGCCGTCGAGGAAGGAAAACGCGCCGCCGCGGCTGGAGACAATGAAGCCCTGGGTACCGCAAACCAGCATTTCCACGGCGCTATTGTTGCCATGGCCAGGAGCCCCCGGCTGAACAGCATCATGAGCCAGGTCCTGGCGGAAATGCGGCTGTTCTTCCACAAAGCCACAGTGGACGCGCAGTTCTACCAGCACTATTTGGCGGACAACGAGGCCATCTGCGCGGCGCTGGAGTCCGGCGAACTGGACCGCGCCGCGGATCTCCTGCTGGCGTACCTGGACCGCTCCGAGGACAACCTCAGCAACGTGCACGGGGACAACCCGGAGTGAATCAAGCCGCCGCAGCGGCGCCCAGTCACCGGCGCCCGGTGTAACCCATCCTGGCGCTGACCTGGAGCCCGCCCTGCTTCAATGCTTCGATAAGCCCAGGGGCCGTTTCCGGATCAAAGCGGAACGCCGGCCCTGAAATGCTGATGGCCCCGATCACGGCGCCCAGGTGGTTGTAGACCGGAACGGCAACGGCAGTCAGCCCGATCTCGAACTCCTCCCGCACCACGCCGTAGCCCTCGCGGGCGACGTCGATCAGCTGGGTTTCGAGTTCCTTCCGGTTGGTGATGGTCCGGGGCGTCCGCGCCGGGAGTCCCGTCTCCTTCAGGATGCGGTCCCGGTCTTCCGCCGGCAGCGCGGCCAGCAGCACCTTGCCGCTCGAGGTGGCGTGCAGCGGTGTCAGGTTTCCCACCCAGTCGTAGGTGGCCAGGGTTGACGGGCCCATCGCCTGGTCCACGTTGACGGCATAGTTGGAGCGGAGGACGGCCAGGTTCACCGTCTCCTTGAATTCCTCCGCCAGGGCCTCGAGGACGGGCCGGGCCTCGCGGACCAGGCTGAGCCGCCCCGGAATGGAGCTGGCCAGCCGCAGGATGCCGAAGCCCAGCTGGTACTTTCCCCGCTCGCTGTTCTGGTGGACCATTTCCCGGCTCACCAGCGAACCCAGGAGCCGCGAGACGGTTGACTTGTGGATGCCCATTTCCTCGGCGATGTCGCTCACCCCGGCGTGGCCGTCCCGCGCCAGGATCTCCAGGACGGCGAGGGCACGGTCCACGGACTGGACGCCGCCGTGCTGGCCCGCCTCGGTATCGGCGTCGGGTTCGCGATCGTTGTTGGAAGCCATGACTAATACTCTCAAGTAGCCTCCGCAGCGTGAAATCACCGCACCGGGACTCCCGCATCAGGACACGGTGCACGGGCAGCCAGCGAACTGGAGGTCAGCGCAGGCCGTTGCTGTGCGCGAGCGCCATGGCTTCGGTGCGGGAGGAGGCGCCGATCTTCCGGTAGAGGTTGCGGAGGTGGAACTTCACGGTGTTCTCGCTGATGTGGAGCTTCGCGGCGATGCCCCGGTTCCGCTGGCCCGCCGCCAGGAGCTGCAGGACCTCCAGCTCACGGTCCCCCAGGTTCCAGCCGGCAATGTCGGCCGGCGGTCGGCTGGGCGGGTCGAGCGGAAGGGTGACGGCCACGTCGGCGCCCCAGCCCGGCATGACGTCCACACCCATGCTGCCGTTGAGCGCCTCCACGCGCTGGACGAGGCGTGCCACGGCGGGTTCGGTGGCGGAAAGTTCGCCGGGACCGTCGTCGCGCACGTTGACCAGCAGGTTCACGCCGTCGCAATCCCACTGGGTGCGGATCCGGCGCACTCCCTGCTGGTCCACCATGGCCAGCACCAGGCCGCGGACGATCGCCCTGGCGGCGTGCGCCACCTCGCCGGGAAGTGCCCGGCCGTTAACGGGCGGCTCGACGAACTGGACGTCGATGCCGCTGAAGTTCATCAGCGGGCGCAGGTCCTCGCGCAGGCGCTGGAATGCGGAGGCAACGGGCTCCTCCACGAGGTCCGTGGTGCGGTCGCTGAGCGTACGGAGCCCCACCAGGGCCTTGGCCGCGACGTCGGTTGCCGCCGCCCTGGCGGCGGCGTCGGCCAGCGCCGGCGACCTCAGCGCGGCGAGCAGCGTTTCCAAGGTGGTGGAATGCCGGTCCACCAGCTCGGCGGTCACACGCAGGCGCTCGGCCGAGGCCGCGCGGGACTCGATGAGGTACGACGGCGGCGCATCAGCCACCTTCTCGCGGATCCGCTCGGCTGCCATCGTCCAGAGGTAGTGCAGGACCCACTGCGGGTCCGGCCCGGTCCCGGAGGCCTGGCCGGGCTGCGGGTCGGAGAGGACCAGCAGTGCATTGCTGGGCGAGGAAACCGCGAGGACCGGGCGCAGTTCGCCGCCGAACACGGCTTCACCGCGCCAGGCGGCGCCATCCGCCCCGGACCTGTCACCGGTGAGCGGGGTGCGGAGGGCGTCCAGTTCCGCGATGGACACGCGGCTGATGATGGCCTCGGCACCGGCCTTCTTCTGCGGCCGGCCGGTGCAGTCTTCCGTGAAAATCACCAGGGCGCTTGATTCCCAGTAGGGGCTGAGGGCCGCCCGCAGCCGGTGGGCGATGTCCATAAGGGGAGCCGCGGCCAGGGCGGCGGCGGCTTCAAGCAAGGCAGTGTTGTTGGCGCGTTCCACCTGCCCAGTGTACGGGCCGGGCGCAGGAGACCCACCCCTTTGGGTAGCCGGGACCGTCCAATCATGGCGTTGGACCCACCCAACGGACGGGCGAGCATTGAAGGATCGCAACGTTCAAGGAGGTACGAGCATGGGCACCATCGCCGCAACAGACCCGGCAGCCCCGGCAGCCCCGGCTGATCCAGCCCTGACCGGCACAGCCCGGGCCTTTGACCGCAACCGGACCCTGGTCCTGGACGAGCTCAGCAGGGTCTTCCAGCACGTGGACGCCGCAGAGATCGCAGCCCTGGTGACCGAGCTTCGGCTGGCCGACAGGATCTTCGTCACCGGCGCCGGACGCAGCGGCCTGGTCCTGAAGATGGCGGCGATGCGGCTGATGCACCTCGGGCTGACGGTGCATGTGGTGGGCGAAACCACGGCACCGGCCATCCGTGCCGGGGACCTGCTGGTCGCAGCCTCAGGTTCCGGCACCACCGCCGGCGTGGTGACAGCGGCGGAAACCGCTGTCGCCCAAGGCGCCCGCGTGGCCGCCTACACCACCAGCACTGGTTCCCCGCTCGCGGCCGCTGCCGCCGCCGTCGTCCTCATTCCGGCTGCACAGAAGACGGACCACGGCTCGGCGGTGACCCGGCAGTACTCCGGGAGCCTCTTTGAGCAGGTGCTTTTTGCCACCACGGAGGCGGTGTTCCAAAGCCTGTGGGACGAGGACGCCGCCGCCCCGGAGGACCTCTGGCAGCGGCACGCGAACCTCGAATAAGCCCCCTCTCCCCCCGCAAGTCCGTTTCACAACCGAAAGAGATAGAACATGAAACTGCAGGTAGCCATGGATGTCCTCACCGTCGAAGCCGCCCTGGACCTGGCCGGCAAAGTCGCCGAGTCCGTGGACATCATCGAGCTCGGCACCCCGCTGATCAAGAACGCCGGGCTCTCGGCCGTGACCGCCGTCAAGACCGCCCACCCGGACAAGATTGTCTTCGCGGACATGAAGACCATGGACGCCGGCGAGCTCGAGGCCGAAATCGCCTTCACCGCGGGCGCGGACCTGGTGTCCGTCCTGGGCAGCGCCGACGACTCCACCATTGCCGGCGCCGTGAAGGCCGCCACGGCCCACAACAAGGGCGTGGTGGTGGACTTGATCGGCGTTGCGGACAAGGTGGCCCGCGCCCAGGAAGCCCGCGCCCTGGGCGCCAAGTTCATCGAGTTCCATGCCGGCCTGGATGAGCAGGCCAAGCCGGGCTACAACCTGGACGTGCTGCTGAGCGCAGGAGAAGAGGCCCGCGTGCCGTTCTCGGTGGCTGGCGGCGTGAACCTGTCCACCATCGGAGCCGTGCAGCGCGCCGGGGCCGACGTGGCCGTCGTCGGCGGTTCCATCTACAGCGCCGACGATCCCGCCGTCGCCGCCAAGGAACTGCGGGCCGCGATCAGCTAGCTTCCTGCCGATCATCCACCTCCCGCAACCTGACGGCGGCCCCCACGGACTCGTGGGGGCCGCCGCTTCGCGTGGCCGGCTACTGGAACGAACGGATGGCGATGCCGGAGAAGGTCGCAGGGCCGCCGTCCGTGTAGAAGGAGATCCCGGTGTCACCGTCGGCGAAATGCACCTGCTGCGAGAGCACCGTGTGGCCGGCGTTCACAAACACCTCAACGCTTTGGGTATCCACGAAGATGCGCAGGTGCACTGACCGCGCGGCCGCGTCGATGGGCGCTGCTGCGCGCGTGTACGGCACCAGCGAGAAGCCGCCCAGGTCCGACGGCGCGCGGTCCACATAGAGCTCGTTGCCGTACTTTCCGATGTTCGTATGGCGGGCGCCGTCAGCGGAGCGGCCCACGGAGATCCCAACGTTCGTTGCGGCCTCCCAGGAAATATCGAGTTCCAGCTCGTAGGCGCGGCCGTTCCAGGGCACCACGTAGCTGCCGTTCACGGTGCGGCCGGGGAACGTGGTGGCGGAGCTGGCGTAATTCGCGAGCGCCCCGATCGGGCTGCTGAGCAGGGAGTACCAACCGCCCGGCTGGCGTTCGAGGCGCAGTTCGCGCACGATCGAGTTCTGGCCGTTGTAGCCGTCGGTTGCATCCGTGGGAACGTCGCGGGCGGCGTACTTCCAGTTGTTCATCCAGCCGATCGCGTACCGCCGGCGCTCCGGTGCCTCAACGGCCGGCCACGTCACCGCGCCGTACCAGTCCCAGCCCCAGTCCAGCCACTGCGGATTGCTGACGTCGTCAGCCAGGAACTGCGTGCCGTCCCACGTGCCGGTCCAGTAGGCGTAGGTCATGGGCAGTCCGATGCTGTAGGCGTCCATGCTGGCGCCCAGCACCCAATGCCGGGTGCCGTCGTCGGCCGTCATCTCGAACAGATCGGGGCACTCGATGCCACCCAGCGCGGGGTTTGGGAAGTCGAAGTTGCGCTTCAGCTGCCAGTCACGCAGGTTCGGGGACGTATAGAAGGCCGCGTACCGGGCCCGGCCGATCACGCAGACCCACTCGTTGCGCACCGCATCCCAGTGGATCTTCGGGTCCCGGAACCATTCGGCGTTGTCGATTTCCGCCTGCGTGGTGGCGGCCCTTCCGTCCGTGTTCACGATGACCGGGTCCGGCAGCGCGGTGAACGTGTAGCCGCCGTCGGTTGACCAGTAGAGGTACTGCTCCTGGTACTTGCGGATGCCGTCCGTGGGCTGGGTGGCAAGGGCCACGATGGCGCCGGCACCGAAGCCTGCGGTGTTGGCAGTGTCCACCACCGCGGATCCGGACCACACGGGGAAGTCCGGCTGCAGCGGCAGCGCATCGCCGTGATGGGTGAACGCCACGCCATCTGCCGTGGTGGCGTGGTCCCAGCCGCCCTGGCCGTTGTTCTGCGTGGAGTGCAGGTAGTAGAGGTGGTACTCACCGCCCAGGAACACCGGGCGCTGCGGATCGCACAGCCAGCCCGAGGGCGGCGTCATGTGATAAACCGCCCGCAGTGAGCGCTTGGCCCAGGCCGGCGTGGCAGGGATCGTGCCGCCCATGAGCAGGGCGAGTGCTCCTGCTCCGGTGCCTTGCAGGACACGGCGACGGGAAAAGGCAGATGTCATCGTTGACTTCCTCTCACGGGGCGGCTGCTCCGCCGGGCGCTTAGGGATGGAACCATCGGTGGTTCGCCGATCAGCCCATCGGCTGATTAAGCGCTTTAGCAGAACAAGATACCCAGCCGCACCGTTATGGTCAAGCGTTTCAGCAAAATTGCCGCCCTCACAAACAGGGCGAAAAATCGCACCGGAACTATTTTTGCTAAAACGCTTGATCAACGTTCCATTCCACGCTAGCTTCATGGTGATCAAACGCTTTAGCAGAAATGGACATCAACGCCGATGAGCTACCCAGTCTTCTTCCAGCCCGCAGATGCATGGGTTGGAGACCTTATCCCTTTCCAGAAGGACGGGGAGTTCTGGCTCTTCTACCTTTCCGAGGTCCGCGCCGACCCGAAGCCCGGAACGGCCTGGAACCTGGTGACCACCAAGGACCTGACCCAATTCCAGGACCACGGGGTGGCCCTCCCCCACGGAACCACAGACGACCTGGACTTCAACTGCTACACAGGCAGCATCATTGCTGACGACTCAGGCGTCCACCACCTGTTCTACACCGGCCAGAACCCGGGCAATCTCGGGACGGACGGACTGCCCCTGCAGCTGGTCATGCACGCCACCAGCACGGACGGCATGAACACGTGGGTCAAGCACCCGGAGCTTACGTTCGGCGCACCGGACGGCTACGAGTCAGCGGACTGGCGGGACCCCTTCGTCTTCCGTGACGAGGCGGCCGGCCTGTGGCGGATGCTCCTGGCGGCCCGGCACTCCGACGGTCCCGAACGCCGCCGCGGGGTCATCGCCCAGTGCGTTTCCACGGACCTGATGACGTGGGAGCACACGGAACCGTTCTGGGATCCCCGCAGGTACATCACGCATGAATGCCCGGACGTCTTCGAATGGAACGGGTGGTGGTACATGGCCTACTCCGAGTTCTCCGAAACGTTCACCACCCGGTACCGGATGGCCAAGAGCCCCACGGGGCCGTGGACAGTTCCGGACCTGGACAGCATCGACGGGCGTGCGTTCTACGCCTCCAAGACGGCGGAGCGGGACGGCCGGCGGTTCTTCTTCGGCTGGATTGCCAGCAAGGAAGGCAATTGCGACGACGGCGCGTGGCAGTGGGCGGGCACCATGTCCGTCCTGGAGGCACGGCAGAACCCCGACGGGACCCTGGCTTTCGGCCTCGCGGACGAGCTTGTGGACAGCTTTTGGGACGGGGTCCCGCTCGAGCTGGACCAGGAGCTGCCTCTGCAGTTGAACGTCCCGGATGGTTACGCCGCCATCGTGAGCAGCAACGATCCGCCCACGCAGTTCTATGCCAAAGCGGTGCTGGACATCCAGCCGGGCACCACGGAATGCGGGATCCTGCTGCGCTCCAGCCCGGACGGCGACCACTCCTACGTCCTCCGCCTCGAACCGAAGCGTGGACGCCTGGTGTTCGACCGATGGCCCCGGACCATCACCGGAGAAGCCCAATGGCACGTTTCCGGCGACGTTCCCTACGCCATCGAACTGGAACGCCCCTGCCACCTCCCGCCCGGCCGCCACACGCTGGAAGTGGTGGTCGACGGTGACCTGTGCGTCGCCGTCGTGGACCGCCAGGTGGCCCTCAGCACCCGCATCTACGACCTCCCCGCCGGCGGAATAGGCGTGTTCGCCGGCGAAGGATCCGTCACCATCACAGATTTCGAAGTACGCAAGCGCACCGACAACTGAATACCCCCGCAACCCCATCCTCCGTTCCAATCAAGGGAGATTGACCAATGAAGAACCTGTTCCGCGCTGCCGCCTGCGCAGCCGTTACCGCCCTGGCGCTGACCGCCTGTGGCGGCGCAAGCTCCACCGATCCGTCCAACGTCAGCCCCACCGGCGAGATCAAGCCGCGCGAGATCTCGTGGCTGCTCTCCCGGCCCGCCGACGGCGCGGTCATCAACATCATGAAAAAGCTGGCCGACGACTACGCCAAGGACCACCCGGGCTTTGAGCTCAACCTGATCACCACCCCGGACCGTCCCTCCTACATCCAGAAACTCGAGACCCTGGCGGCAGCCAACAAGCTGCCCGAACTGTTCGACACCGACGCCACACCCTTCGCCCAGGAGTTGGCCAAGCAGGGCAAGATGGTGGACGCCGAAAAGCTGCTGAAGTCGCTCAACGTCTACGACGACTACCGTCCGGGCGCGCTGGACTACCAGCGCTTCGACGACGGCTCCCTGTACATGATCCCGTTCCAGTTCGAGCTGGAATTCATCTGGTACAACAAGGCACTGCTCCAGAAGGCCGGCGTCGCAGTACCCACGTCGCTCGACGACATCCCGGCCATGTGCACTGCCCTGCGCAGCGCCGGCGTCACCCCCATCGCCATCGACGGGCAGGACCAGTGGCCGCTGGAACGCTACGTCGCCTACCAGCCCTTCCGGGAAGCCGGCCCGGACTTCGTCCAGAAGCTGAAGAAGGGCGAGGCGAAGTTCAGCGATCCCGCCGGCCAGAAGACCGTGAACTGGATGGCGGAACTGGGCAAGGCCAAGTGCTTCCAGGACGGCTTCTCCGCCCAGGGCTACTCCGACGCGCAAAACCAGTTCACCTCCGGACAGGCCGCCATGTACAACATCGGCACGTGGGAACTGCCCAGCCTGGCCACGGAGAAGCTGGATCCTGCCGTCCGCAACGACATCGACTTCTTTACCCTGCCCACCACGGCCAACTCCGTGACGGCGGCCAACGAATTCGTGTCCCCGTCCGGCATCGGCATGGCGGTGAACGCCAAAACCTACGATCCCCTGGTGAGCGACTTCCTGAAGTTCGCCCTGGAAAAGTACCCGGCCGAATATGCCGCCACCGGCGCGCTGTCCCCCACCACCGACGTCGAAACCGTTGTCCCGGCCAACGCCACCCCGCTGTACCGGAAGGCGCTGGACCAGGCCGACAGCCTCGGTTCCAAGCAGGCCATGCCGTGGGATACGCAGCTGGATCCGACCACCAACGGCCGGCTGCAGCAGGAGCTGGTGCTGCTGGTGCAGGGCAACATCACGCCTGAGCAGTTCACCGAAACCATGGACAAGACCATCGCGCAGAACGCCCCCAAGTTCTTCAAGTAGGCACTGCTTCCTCACGAAACCAACGCGGCGGGGGATCCCAGCGCTCCCCCGCCCGCAAGGCCCCGAAAGGCCCCGCCATGCAACCCAACAGGATGCTGCCCAACAGGTCACGGACCTCGGTCCTGGTCTTCCTGCTCCCGCCGCTGCTCCTCTACAGCGCAGCAGTCCTCTTCCCCATCCTCCAGTCCCTGTTCCTCAGTTTCTTCTCCTGGAACGGCATCAGCGACATGGAGTTCGTGGGCCTGGACAACTACGTCCGGATGTTCGCAGCCGACGATATCTTCTGGCGGGCGTTCCTGAACGCCCTCGTCTACCTGGCCATCTGCCTGGTGCTGCAGCTCGGCGGCGCCCTGGCGGTGGCCAGCCTCCTCACGTCGCTCCGCCGCGGACGTGAGCTGGTCAAGACCCTCTACCTGCTGCCGGCCGTGATCTCCACGGTGGCCATCGCCTTCCTCTTCGTGCGGATCTACTCCCTGGAGCCCGTGGGCCTGCTCAACCAGCTGTTCCACTGGGTGGGCCTCGACAGCCTCGAGCGGCCCTGGCTCTCGGACGTCAACACGGTCCTTGCGGCGGTGTCCGCACCGGAGGGGTGGCGTTTCACCGGGCTGTACATGCTCATCATCTATGCGGCCCTGCTCGCGGTGCCCAAGGAGCTTGAGGAGGCCGCCGTCCTGGATGGCGCGTCCCGGTGGACGCTGTTCACCAAGATCCGCTTCCCGTACATCCGCCCGGTGTGGATCACCACCACCATCATGGCCACCACCTCCGGGCTGCGCGGCTTCGACATCCCCTACCTGATGACCAACGGCGGCCCGGGGCAGTCCTCGGAACTGCTCACCACCTACATGTACAAGACGGCGTTCACCAGCACGGACTTCGGCTACGCCAGCAC
This sequence comes from Pseudarthrobacter sp. CC4, assembly GCF_048957775.1. Classification (NCBI taxonomy): domain Bacteria; kingdom Bacillati; phylum Actinomycetota; class Actinomycetes; order Micrococcales; family Micrococcaceae; genus Pseudarthrobacter; species Pseudarthrobacter sp. CC4. The sequence goes on from NZ_JARCCZ010000016.1 coordinate 25,578, forward strand.
CATCTCCGTGTTCATCGTGGTTGAGTGCCTCGTGGCCGTCGGCCTCATCCTGTTCCTGCTGAAGCGGAAGGCAGACTCATGATCACCCAGGCAGCCCCTCCCACCCCGCCCGCCGCCGTCGTGCCCCAACGGCCGCCCGTGAAGCGCCGCCGGCGCAGGCCCGACCTGTTCCGGACGTTGTCCCGCGTGCTGGTCATGCTGATCGTGATCGTGCAGGTCTACCCGCTGGCGTGGCTCTTCCTGACGAGCCTCCGCACGGAACAGGACTTCGCCGCCGGTGACCCCTTTGCCCTGCCCGGCTCCCTGACGTGGGAGAACTATGCCCGGGCCTTCGAAACCGGTGACCTGGGCCGGAACATCCTGAACAGCTTCATCGTCACCATGGGCGCGAACATCCTGATTGTCCTGCTGGGCATGATGGCCGCCTACGCCATCCAGGTCCTCGGTTTCCGGCTCAGCAAACTGGTCCGCGGGCTGTTCCTGATCGGCATCATCGTCCCGGTCCAGATCGCCCTGGTCCCCCTGTTCATCGACTATTCGGCCGTGAACCTGCTGGACACCTACCAGTCGATGATCATCCCGCTGGCCGGTTTCTCGCTGCCCATGTCCATCTACCTTTTCTGCTCGTTCTACGAGTACATCCCCAAGGAAACGTACGAGGCAGCGTCCATGGACGGCGCCGGCCCCTACCGGATCTTCGGGCTGATCACCCTGCCGCTGTCCCTGAACACCGTGGTGACCGTGGTCCTGGTGAACAGCATCTTCATCTGGAACGACTTCATCTTCGCCAACACGTTCGTCCTGTCCGAGGACCTGAAGACCATTCCGCTGGGCCTGCAGAACTACATCGGCGCCATGGGCAAGGTGGACTGGACGGCAACCTTCGCCGCCGTGTGCGTGACCATCACCCCGCTGCTGCTGGTGTTCCTGGTGCTCAACAAGGCCATGATCCAGGGACTCGAAAGCGGGGCGACGAAAGGATGACGGCAACGGCGGATGGATATACTCCTCAAGGAGGGCAGATGAGTTCAATGGAGAATGGTGCGGAGGTGCCGGCACCTGCGGCCCGGGCGCCAAAAACCCCGGAGCGCGCGCACCCTGTCACCCTCCGCGACGTGGCAGAAGCAGCCGGTGTTTCCACGGCCACGGTGTCCCTGGTGGTCAACAAGAAAAAAGCCGCCCGGATCGCCGAGGAAACCCGCCGGCGGGTGCAGGACGCCATCCGGACCCTGGGCTACCGCCCCAACGCGATGGCCAAAACCCTGGTCAGCGGCACCTCCCGGTTCATCGGGCTGGTGGCGGACGGCGTTGCCACCACGCCCTTCGCCGGCCAGATCATCCACGGCGCACAGGACGAGGCGTGGAAGCACGGGTACGCCCTTCTCATCGCCAACACCGAAGGCAACGGCGAGCTTGAGCAGGACGCCATCCAGATGATGCTCGAATACAAAGTCCGCGGCATCCTCTACTCCACCTGGTTCCACCGCCAGACGGAAATTCCGGCGCCGCTCCGGGAAGCCGACTTCGTCCTGGTCAACTGCTTCTCCCAGGAGCCGGGAACCCGGGCCGTGGTGCCCGACGAGGTGCAGGGCGGCCGCTCAGCCACCGACATCCTGCTGGGACACGGGCACCGGAAGATCGCCTTCATCAACGCCACCATCCCCGCCCCCGCCAAGGACGGACGGCTCCAGGGGTACCGGGAAGCACTGGAGAAGGCCGGTGTTCCGTTCGACCCCGAGCTGGTGCTGGAAGCCTATCCGGACCAGGAAGGCGGCTACGGGGCCACCCCCGAACTCCTCAAGCGCGGCGTGACCGCGGTGTACTGCTACAACGACCGGATGGCAATGGGCCTCTACGACGGCCTCCGCGAGCACGGCCTCTCCATCCCCGAGGACATGGCTGTGGTGGGGTTCGACAACCAGGAAGTCATTGCCGCGCACCTGCGTCCCCCGCTTTCCACCGTCTCGCTCCCCCACTATGAACTGGGCGCGGCGGGCGTGCGGATGCTGCTCGGGCTGGACGACGCACCCGGGACCGCGGCGGACGGGGTTGCGAAAATACTCTGTCCCGCCGTGGAACGGACCTCCGTCCGGGCCCAGGCGCACGCCTGAACCTGAGCTGTTACAGCCCCGGAGGCATCCGCCTTTCCTTAGGTTGAGGCCGGGAAAAGGACATGGAGGGCGGCAATCACCGCAGCGGCGTCCTGGGGATTGGCGGGATCGAAGCTGGTGAGTTGCCCGAACCGGGCAAGGCGGTTCAGCACAGTGTTTCGGTGGCAGTACAGCTCCCCGGCAGTTTCCGACACCGATCCGGTGCGGAGGTACGCCTGGACCGTCTCGATCAGCCGGTCACGTTCATGCGTGGAGACCGTAGTGAGAGGGCCCAGCACGGTGTCCGCCAGGACGGTTCCGTATTCTCCCAGCCGAGTCATGGCAACATGCCCCCATGCCTCACGCACGGTCCGCTGGCCCGGGCGTTGCGGCGTCACCACCGGCAACGACTCCAGGGCGATCCGAAGCATCCGGGGCACGTCGGCCAAGGAGCGGGCGGGGGGCGCCACAAAGCAGTCCACCCTGGACAGCCACGGGCGGGCGCCCTCCGGCTCCCTACCCGTCCGGGCAGGAACGTCCTCAAGAATGAGGATCAGTGCACCGTCGCGCTCGTGGAGGAATTGCTCAGCACCGGCACGAAGCACCTCCGCACGGAATGCCTTCTGGGCGTATTCGGCGGCAACGGCAACGATGAAGTTGCTGTCCGGCGCCACGCCGAGCGCGCGGGCAGCCTGTCCCAGCACCTGCGGATCCTTACCGTCCGAATTGAGCAGCCGCGACAGGAGGAACGCGCGCTGCGTCTCTTTTTCCTGCGCCATGCTGGCGAGCTCATCGAGGTAGCCTGCGTGCACCCGGATAGTGTGGAACTCCACCGCTTCCCACACGCGCACTGCATCCTTGGTCAACTCCGGCAAGGACGAGGGCGGAACCTTCTCCAGCATTGCCGTCCAGAGCACCCGGAAGTCCATGCGCACTGCGCGCAGCAGGGATTCCAGGGGCAGGCCCTGCTGCGCGCGGCGGTGTCCCAGCGCGTCGGACATACCCGCGAGCCGGTCGGGTATCGGAAGGCTTCCCACCAGCCGCAGCAGTAGTTCTATCGAGGCGACAGCTGTCTCCTCCAGATCCTGGACAGCCACCGCAGAGGCCGCATAATCGTCGATCTTCTGCACCTCGAGAAGGTACTGGTGCGCGATCCGGTCGATGTCGGCGAGGCAGTCGGACACCAGGTCAGACACCACCGACCGGGGGGCGGCTCCAGCGGACGCCGGAGTCCTGTCCGCGGACGCTGTATTGGGCATATGCCCATTCTAGAACCGGACTGCACTGTGTTCGTCCATTGTTTCCCCACGTGATCCATCCCACCATTGAAGGAGGTGTTCCGTAAGCTCGCGCTCGTATCCGGAAAGGACAGCCGCCGAGGCCCATGCTCGATTTGAAACTTGTCAAAGCCCGCATCTTCACGATGGCTGATGCCCCTTCAACAGCCCACGCCATGGGAGTGCTCCACGGGCGGATCATCGGGTTTGACGACGACGTCCTGGACCTCCCGGCTCGGCGGACGCTCGACTGCGGCGGAGCCGTCGTCGTCCCCGGCTTTGGTGATTCGCACAACCATATGGCGTGGTTTGGGCAATCCCTCGCCGAACTCGATCTGTCCGGCTGCCGGACCCTGGAGGAACTGTACGATGCAGTCTCCCGGTTTGCGCGCGGTCTCCCTGAAGGCGCGTGGGTGGTGGGATCGGGTTATGACGACACGGTCCTGGGGGGTCATCCGCACCGGAGCGGCCTGGACCGGTCCGCTCCCGGCCGTGCGGTCTGGCTCAAGCATCGGTCAGGGCACATGTGCGCCGTAAACTCTGAGGTGCTTGGTCGCACGGGCGTTCTGGACGGCTCGGCGATTGTTCCCGAGGGCGGCACGGTGGTGGAGGATTCCGGCGGGCCTACCGGATTGCTTGAGGAACAGGCTCAGAAACTGGTCACTGCACTGGTTGTGCCGTACCCGGTCACGGACCTCGCGGACGCGATTGGCGCAGCAAGCGGGGTTTACGCTTCCGAGGGCCTGACGCACGTTGTGGAGGCCGGCATCGGGTCGGGCTGGATCGGCCGAAGCCCGGTCGAACTCGCTGCCTACGTTGAAGCACGACGCCGGGGCCTGCTGAAAACCCGGGTCCAGATGATGGCCGTCAGCGATGCCCTGCACCCGCTCCAGTCCAATGCCGCGGACGGGATCAGCTTCGGCTTGGACCTCGGCATCACGTCGGGCTTTGGCGACGACCACCTCCGGCTGGGCGCCATGAAAATATTCATCGACGGTTCCCTGATCGGCCGCACTGCAGCAGTAACCGAGCCCTTTTGCGATCATGATCACGGCAACGGCAGCTTCCAGCTATCGCCCGGGGAACTGGCCAGGCGCATTATCGACGCACACTGCTCCGGCTGGAACGTCGCAGCGCACGCGATCGGGGATTTGGCAGTCGACGTCGCGCTGGACGCTTTTGAGGCAGCGCACCGGAAGCTGGCGCGGCCCGACGCGCGGCACCGCATCGAGCACGCCGGCATGGTCCGTCCGGACCAGCTTCCCCGGTTCGCGGCGCTGGGCGTCACACCCGTTCCGCAGCCGCACTTCCTGTATGAGGTGGGCGACACCATGGTGGACGCAGTCGGCGAGGAGCGGACGCCGTGGCTTTACCGCCACAAGTCCTTCCTGGACTCCGGGGTACGCGTTCCCGGCAGCTCGGACCGGCCGGTAGCGGCCGGGGCGCCGCTGCTGGGCATGCAATCCATGGTGACGCGCGCCAGTTCCGGCGGCGCCACGCTGAGCCCACAGGAACGGGTCGACGCCGAGACCGCCCTGCGCGCCTACACGGTCGACACCGCGTGGATGGCAGGCGAGGAAGACCGCCGGGGAACGCTGGAACCGGGAAAGTTCGCCGATCTCGTGTTCCTCTCCGCACACCCCGCAGATGTGCCGCCCCACGAGATCGGCCAGATCGGCGTGCTGGCGACCCTGCTCGACGGCGCCTGCGTTTTCGGGCACGGCTACATCGAGAAACTCCAGAGCACCGCATCGTCCCACCCCATTCCCACATTGAGAGGCACCGAGCATGCAACCCCATGACGCCACCCAGGAAGAAGCAGCCGTACCAGTTGTCAGCGGAGCCGACGCCGGCAAAATCGCCCGCGCGGCCTTCGTCGGCACCGCCCTCGAATGGTACGACTACTTCCTCTTCGGAACCGCTGCAGCCATCGTTTTCAACCGGCTGTTTTTCACATCGCTGGATCCGACGGCTGCAACGTTGGCGGCCTTCGCCACATTCGGTGTCGGTTTCGCTGCCCGTCCGCTCGGCGCCGTTCTCTTCGGCTACATCGGTGACCGTGTAGGGAGGCGTCCGGCCCTGCTGATCACCATCGTCGCGATTGGCGTGGCCACGGGGCTTATCGGCGTGCTGCCTGATTTCGGCACCATCGGCCTGGCAGCCCCCGTCATGCTGGCCATCCTGCGCCTGGTGCAGGGCCTCGCAGTGGGCGGTGAGTGGGGCGGTGCCATGACCATCGCCGTCGAACACGCCCCCATTGAGAAGCGTGGACGGTATGCCGCCCTGGTGCAGGTCGGTTCACCCGTGGGGACGCTGATGTCCTCCGGCGCCTTCGCCCTGGTACTGCTCATGCCCTCTGCGGTCTTCGATTCCTGGGGCTGGCGCCTGCCGTTCCTGGCGGCCTTCCCGCTGCTGCTGATCGCGCTGTACATCCGGCTGAAGGTTGAGGAATCACCGATCTTCCGTGAACTGGTCAAGCTGGAGGAACGCGCCAAGATTCCGGCAGTCGACGTCTTCCGTCAGGCGTGGGGCCGGCTGATCGTTGCTATCGCCGCCGCTTTCCTCGGCGTCGGCGGTTTCTACATCATGACTACCTTCGTCATCAGCTACGGCACCGCCACCCTCGGCCTGGACCGTGGACTCATGGTCAACGCCACCCTCGTCGCCGCCGTCGTGCAGATCGGCGTCATCCTGGTCATCGGCCGTATCAGTGAGAAGGTCGGGCCGGGACGGATGACCTTCATCGGCGGCCTCGTGACCGCCGCCGCAGCGTTCCCGCTCTTCTGGATGATCGACTCCCGCAATCCGTTTGCCGTGGTCCTCGCCGTCACCCTCGGCATCGGGCTGCTTTCCGTGGCCTACTCGGTCACCGGCGCCCTGCTGACCGAACTGTTCCCGCCGCAGCTCCGCTACAGCGGCGTCGCGCTGGGCTACAACTTGGCCGGCGCCCTGAGCGGGTTCCTGCCGCTGATCGCCGTCGCCCTGCTCGGTGTATCCGGTGGAGCCTCATGGACCGCCTCCCTGCTGCTGATCGTCGTGTCGCTCATTACCGCAGCCGGCGGATTCTTCGGCGAGCGCCTCCGCGTCAAGGACAAAGCGATCGTACGGTAAGGAGCCCCATGCTGAACCCGGAAACAGCCCGCCGTATTACCGAGGCCGTGGATGCAGCCTTTGACCGCCAGCTCGATTTCACCGCGGAGCTGATCCGGCATCCCTCCCTGAGGACAGCCGAGGCCGGGGCGCAGGACCTGATGTTCGCTGAGTTTGAGGCCCGCGGACTTGCCGTGGACCGCTGGACGCTCGACGGCGAAGCCCTCGCTTCGCACGTGGGTTATGGTCCCAGCACGGTTGCCTTCGAGGACCTCACCAACGTGGTGGGCACCTACACTCCCCCGGAGGAAAAGGGCCGTTCGCTCATCCTGAACGGGCATGTCGATGTGGTTCCCACCGGGCCTGAGGAAGTGTGGGAACGCAACCCCTGGAATGCCGTGGTGAAGGACGGCTGGATGTATGGCCGCGGGGCCGGTGACATGAAGGCCGGGCTCGCTGCCAACCTGTTCGCCTTCGACGCCATCCGGGCCGCCGGCTTCGCGCCGGCCTCGACCATCCACTTCCAGTCAGTGGTGGAGGAGGAGTGCACGGGCAACGGGTCGCTGGCTGCGCTGCAGCGCGGCTACACCGCGGATGCTGTCATCATCCCCGAGCCGGAAGAGAACATGCTGGTCCGGGCAAATGTGGGGGTGATCTGGTTCCGGGTCCGTGTTTCCGGCAGGCCCACCCATGTACGGGAGATGGCGTCGGGCTTCAACGCAATCGACGCCGCCTACACCGTCATGGGTGCGTTGCGGGAGCTCGAAGCCAAGTGGAACGCAGATAAGGGCAGCCACCCGCACTTCGAGGACACAGACCATCCGATCAACGTCAACATCGGCATGATTTCCGGCGGCGACTGGCCTTCAAGCGTGCCGGCCTGGTGTGAGTTCGATGTCCGGGCGGCCCTGTATCCGGGGGTCCCGGCCGTGGATGCGTGGAATGAGATCCTGGAGTGCCTGCAGACGGCCGGGGCGGGTGCGTCGGTGTCGGCCGAACGGACGGGCTTCTTCTCTGAGGGCTACGTCCTGGAGGAGGGATCGGAAGCGGAAGGGGCGCTGGCCACGGCGCACGAGGCTGTCTTCGGTTCGGCGTTGCAGAGCTTCACGACGCCCGGTTACCTCGACGGCCGGGTCTTCGCCCTTTACGCGGGGATCCCGGCGCTGGTCTACGGTCCCGTGTCAGAGGCGATTCACGGGTTCGACGAGCGTGTGAACATCGAGTCGGTCCGCCAGGTGACCAAGACCATCGCCTTGTTCATCGCCGGCTGGTGCGGTGTCACCGAGGCAGCATGATCCTTACGGCACGCAGAAGGCGCCCGGCCATTGGCCGGGCGCCTTCTGCACGTTGCGGTGCCTACCGGGGGTCGAGTTCCCCGAGGCAGAGGCTGCGGACAACGTCGGTGAGCACGTGCAGGCCGCTGATCATGTCCTGGTCCCTGGTGTACTCATGCTCGTTGTGGGAGATGCCCTCAGCTGACGGCACGAACAGCATCACGGTGGGAACGACGTCCTTCAGGTTGGTGGAGTCGTGTCCGGCCAGCGTCTTGACCCGCGCATAGGCCAACCCGCGGTTTGCCGCAGTCTTTTCGGCCAGCGCCACTCCTTCCGGCTGGTAAGGAGTAACCGGCCAGCAGTGGGATCCGGTCTTGCTGATCTCCACCCGGGCAGCCCGCTCGATCCGGCCGATGCGGTCGTGGAGCATCCGGTCGGCTTCGGCGAGGAGTTCCTCGTCGGCTGACCTCAGGTCAAGGAGCAAGGAAACCAGCGAGGGCACGACGACGGGCGAGTTGGGATAGACGTCAAGCTGGCCCACCGAGGTATGCACTGCCCCGCCTGGAAAGTGGTCTGCAATTTCCCTCGCGGCGACCACGAGCATCGATGCACCCAGGAGGGCGTCGCGCCGGTCAGCGATGACCGTTGAACCGGTGTGCGCCTGCTCGCCGCGGACCTCAAACTGGTACTTGTTGGCCGCCCAGTTGGAGTCGACGACGCCGATAGTGACGCCGTCGCGTTCCATGCTGCGGCCCTGCTGGATATGGATTTCGGCGGCGTAGGCTGCCGTCGGCCCTGTGCCCTCGCCCAGCGATGCGGTTGCTTCCAAGGCCTGGCGAACGGTTGTGCCGCCATGGTCCGGCGTCGCCAGGGCTTCCTCGGGTGTCATCTTTCCCGTGTAGACGGAACTGCCCATCATGGACGGTTTGAAGCGGGCACCTTCCTCATTGAACCAGTTCACGACGGCCAGGTTGTACCGGGGAGTTGTCCCTGCGGCACGCCATTCGGCAGCGAGGCTGAATGCTGCATGGGCGGCGGCGAGCACGCCGTAGGCACCGTCATACCGTCCCGCCGTCGGCTGCGAATCAAGGTGGGAGCCGACCAGCACGTATGGCGCACCGGGGTTCACCTCCAGCAGGCCGAACTGGTTTCCGATCCGGTCGAAGGATACGTTGAACCCCTTGTCCCGAAGGATGGCGGACAGCCAGGCACGCTGTTCCCCGTCTGCCGGTGAACCCGCCTGCCGCTCCACACCCCCGCCGGGAGTGGCACCAAAAGCGCTGAGTGTGGCGAAGTCCTGGAGGAACACGGCGTCAGCTCCTGTGAACTTCGTGGGATCGGGTTCGGGCACGGCACCGTTGCTCATGACTGCTTGTCCTTAACGCTTGGATTGATGATGTACACAATCGTCTCAGGACGGCATGCTGCAGGCACTGGGACCGGACAACCAATTCGGCCCGCGGCATTGTGAATCTGCACATCAGCCAAGGCAATAGTGGCGACGGCGCGGTTTGTGCTACAGCACCTTGCGGATGGTTTCCTCGAAGCTGGTGACGTGGTGCAGGGCCAGCTCGCCTGCCTTGTCGGCGTCGCCGGCGGCCACCGCCTTGAGCAGGTCCACATGCTCGGTGATGTGGCCGGTCACGGAGGGCACCTTGTCCAGCACCACGCACCAGATGCGCGTGGCCAGGTTGTCGTAGCGGATCAGGGTGCTTTCCAGGTGCGGGTTGGCGGCCGCCTTGTAGATCAGCCGGTGGACCATCAGGTCGTAGCGCATGAGTTCGCGCGACTCGCCCTGCCCCGGCGCCAGCCCGGCGATGGCGTCGGCCACCTGCAGCAGTTCACGGCGCATGCTGTCGCTGGCCCTATTGGCCGCGCGGCGCGCGGCCAGCGGCTCCAGGAGTTCCCGGATTTCCGAGACATCCGCCAGTTCCGTGAAGTCCACGTTCGTGGCAAAGGTTCCGCGGCGCGCGTAGGAAATGACCAAGTGGTCCACTTCCAGCCGCTTGATGGCCTCCCGGACGGGAGTGCGGCCGAACCCGAGCTCAGCCGCCAACTGGCCCTCGTTGATGGGCTCGCCCGGCCGGATTTCCAGCATGATCAGCTTGTCCCGCAGCTGCCGGTACGCGGCCTCCGCCTGGGACGGTGCTTCCTCCTCCGTCTGAGGCAGGGCAAGAAGTGCATTCAAGGCGCCACTCCGTTCTTTGCTGCAGTTACGAGGCTACCGACCGGGAGCTTCGTGCCACTTTCGTCCAGCTATTGACTCAGCTGTGATCCCAATCATACCATTGAGATCACACTGATATATCAGTTAGTTAGCAAGTGGTATTTCAAAGGAGCATCCGTGGTTGAGCAGTTGAACGAGCGACTTTCCGTCGTCGATCCCGAGGTCCAGGAGGCCATTGCCAGTGAGCTGGCCCGCCAGCAGTCAACGCTGGAAATGATCGCCTCCGAAAACTTTGCCCCGTCCGCCGTCATGGAGGCCCAGGGCTCAGTCCTGACCAACAAGTACGCGGAGGGCTACCCCGGCAAGCGTTACTACGGCGGCTGCGAGCACGTTGATGTGGTGGAGCAGCTGGCCATCGACCGGGTCAAGGCCCTTTTCGGCGCCGAGTTCGCCAACGTCCAGCCCCACTCCGGCGCGCAGGCCAACGCCGCCGCCATGTTCGCACTGCTGAACCCGGGCGACACCATCATGGGCCTGAGCCTGGCCCACGGCGGCCACCTGACGCACGGCATGAAGATCAACTTCTCCGGCAAGCTCTACAACGTGGTCCCGTACCACGTGAGTGAGTCAGACCTCCGCATCGATATGGCCGAAGTCGAAGCGCTGGCCCTCGAGCACCGGCCCAGGCTGATCGTGGCCGGCTGGTCCGCCTACTCCCGCCAGCTGGACTTCGCCGAGTTCCGCCGCATTGCGGACCTGGTGGACGCCTACCTCATGGTGGACATGGCACACTTCGCCGGGCTGGTGGCCGCCGGCCTGCACCCGAACCCGGTGCCGTACGCCGACGTCGTCACCACCACCACCCACAAGACCCTGGGCGGACCGCGCGGCGGCGTCATCCTCGCCAAGGAGCAGCACGCCAAGAAGATCAACAGCGCCGTCTTCCCCGGCCAGCAGGGCGGCCCGCTGGAGCACGTCATCGCCGCCAAGGCCGTGGCCTTCAAGCTCGCCGGGAGCCCCGAATTCAAGGAACGCCAGGAACGCGTCCTGGAGGGCTCCAAGCTCCTGGCCGAACGGCTCCTCCGCGACGACGTTGCCGCGGCCGGAATCTCCGTGGTCAACGGCGGAACCGACGTGCACCTGGTCCTGGTGGACCTCCGCAACTCCGAGCTGGACGGACAGCAGGCCGAGGACGCCCTGCACCGCATCGGCATCACCGTCAACCGCAACGCCGTCCCCTTCGACCCCCGCCCGCCGATGGTCTCCTCGGGACTGCGCATCGGCACGCCGGCCCTCGCCACCCGCGGCTTCGGCGCCGAGGAATTCGCCGAGGTAGCCGACATCATCGCGACGGCGCTCATCGCATCCGCGGCCAGCGGAACCCTGGGCGACAGCACCGCCGTCGAACTCCGCGCCCGCGTCACCGCCCTGGCGGAGAAGTTCCCCCTCTACCCCCACCTCAGCAACGGCACTGAAGTTGCCGCCCTTGAAGCAGACCTGATTGGAGCAGCCCAGTGAGCGCAGACCTCCTCCCCGAGCACCCGGATTTCCTCTGGCGCAACCCGGAGCCCAAGTCCTCCTACGACGCCGTGATTGTGGGCGGCGGCGGGCACGGCCTGGCCACCGCGTACTTCCTGGCCAAGAACCACGGATTGACCAACATCGCCGTCCTGGAAAAGGGCTGGCTGGCCGGCGGCAACATGGCCCGGAACACCACCATCATCCGGTCCAACTACCTCTGGGACGAGAGCGCCGCCATCTACGAGCACGCGCTCAAGCTCTGGGAAGTCCTGCCCGAGGAGCTGGAATACGACTTCCTCTTCAGCCAGCGCGGCGTCATGAACCTGGCCCACACGCTGGGCGACGTCCGTGAAAGCATGCGGCGCGTGGGCGCCAACAAGCTCAACGGCGTGGACGCCGAGTGGCTGGACCCCAAGCAGGTCAAGGAACTCTGCCCCATCCTGAACATCAGCGACAACATCCGCTACCCCGTCATGGGCGCCACCTACCAGCCCCGCGCCGGCATCGCCAAGCACGACCACGTGGCCTGGGCGTTCGCCCGCAAGTGCGACGAACTGGGCGTGGACATCATCCAGAACTGCGAAGTCACCGGCTTCGTCAAGGACGGCAACCGCGTGGTGGGCGTCAAGACCAACCGCGGCACCATCAACACCGAAAAGGTGGGCCTCGCCGCCGCCGGACACAGCTCGGTCCTGGCCGAGATGGCCGGCTTCCGGCTCCCCATCCAGTCCCACCCGCTGCAGGCGCTGGTCTCCGAACTGCACGAACCCGTCCACCCCACCGTGGTCATGTCCAACCACGTGCACGTCTACGTGTCCCAGGCCCACAAGGGCGAACTGGTGATGGGCGCCGGCGTGGACTCCTACAACGGCTACGGCCAGCGCGGCTCCTTCCACGTGATCGAGCACCAGATGGCCGCCGCCGTCGAGCTCTTCCCCATCTTCGCCCGGGCCCACGTGCTCAGGACCTGGGGCGGAATCGTGGACACCACGCTGGACGCCTCCCCCATCGTGGGCAACACGCCGGTGGAAAACATGTTCGTGAACTGCGGCTGGGGCACCGGCGGCTTCAAGGCCACCCCCGCGGCCGGGCTCACCTTCGCGCACAACATCGCCACGGGCTCCCCGCACAAGCTGAACAAGCCGTTTGCGCTGGAACGCTTCGAAACCGGCGCGCTGATCGACGAACACGGCGCCGCCGCCGTGGCCCACTAGCCGCCAGCGAACACTGCACTTTAGAAAGAAGACGCACATGCTGCTCATCTCCTGCCCCAACTGCGGCTCCCGTGACGAGACCGAGTTCCACTACGGCGGCCAGGCCCACGTGCCGTACCCGGAAAACCCGAACGAACTCAACGACCGCGAATGGGCCGAGTACCTGTTCTACCGGGACAACACCAAGGGCGCCTTCGCCGAGCGCTGGCTGCACAGCACCGGCTGCCGCCAGTGGTTCAACATGCTCCGCGACACCGTCACCTACGAGATCCAGGCGATCTACCCCATGGGCACGCCCCGGCCGGATGCAGCGGGCCAGGTGACCCGTGAGACCGGCACCGCCAGCCTCGCCCCGGACAGCACCACCACCGGAACCGCGGCACCCAGCACCGCTGCAACCAGCATCGCCCCAAGCACAACCTCCGCCAGCACCACCGCCCCGGAAGGAGCAACCAAGTGACTTCCCAGAACGCCCGCCTCGCTGCCGGCGGACGCATCGACCGCACCATCTCATGGCGTTTCACCGTGGACGGCGAGGAATTCACCGGCCACCCCGGCGATACCCTCGCGTCGGCCCTGATCGCCAACGGCCGGATCAGCGCCGGCAACTCCCTCTACGAGGACCGGCCCCGCGGCATCATGTCCGCCGGTGTGGAGGAATCCAACGCGATGGTGAAGATCGCTGCGCGTTTCCCCGGTGACGTGGCCGAATCCATGCTTCCGGCCACTACCGTCACCCTGGTGGACGGCCTGAAGGCGGAACTGCTCAGCGGCCTTGGCAAGCTCGACCCGGCCGAGGACCGCGCCGAGTACGACAAGAAGTACGTCCACACCGACGTCCTGGTGGTGGGCGGCGGTCCCGCCGGCCTGGCCGCGGCCCGTGAAGCGGTCCGCTCCGGCGCCCGCGTGATGCTCCTGGACGACCAGCCCGAGCTGGGCGGGTCCCTCCTCTCCGGGTCCACGGCACCCGGGCTGGCCGAGACCATCGAAGGCAAGCCGGCGCTGGAATGGGTGGCGGACGTCGAAGCCGAGCTCGTCTCCGGCGCCGAGTCCACCGTCCTGAACCGCACCACGGCCTTCGGCGCGTATGACGCCAACTACGTCATCGCCGTGCAGAACCGCACCGACCACCTGTCCTCCCCCGCCGCCCCGGGCGTCTCCCGGCAGCGGATTTGGCACATCCGTGCCAACCAGGTTGTGCTGGCCCCCGGCGCCCACGAGCGTCCCCTGGTGTTCGAGAACAACGACCGCCCGGGCATCATCCTCGCCTCGGCCGTCCGCACCTACCTGAACCGCTACGGGGTGGCCGCCGGCCGCCGCGTGGTCATCAGCACCACCAACGACAGCGCCTACGCCGTGGCCGCTGACCTGCGCGCCGCCGGCGTCAAGGTTGCCGCCGTCGTGGACGCCCGTCCGCAGCTCACCGCCGTGGCTGCTGCCGCCGTCGAGTCCGGCACGCGGGTGCTGATCGGCAGCGCCGTGGCCAACACGTCTTCGCAGTCAGCAGACGGCCGCGTGGACGGCGTCACCGTCCGCAGCATTAACGACGACGGCGAGCTCACCTCGGGCGTCGAACAGATCGCCTGCGACCTCCTGGCCGTCTCCGGCGGCTGGAGCCCGCTGGTCCACCTGCACTCCCAGCGGCAGGGCAAGCTGCGCTGGGACGACGAGCTGGCCGCGTTCGTGCCCAGCACCGTGGTCCCCAACCAGCAGACCATCGGCTCGGGCCGCGGCAGCTTCGAGTTGGGCGACTGCCTCGCCGAGGGCGTCGCCGCCGGCGCTTCCGCAGCCATCGCTGCCGGGTTCAGCTCCTCAGTCGAACCCGCCCCACTCGCCGAGCCCAAGGCCTCCGCCCCCACCCGCCAGCTGTGGCTCGTCCCCGGCGAGACCGGAACCCCGGACGACTGGCACCAGCACTACGTCGACTTCCAGCGCGACCAGTCCGTGGCTGACGTGCTGCGGTCCACCGGTGCCGGCATGCGGTCCGTGGAACACATCAAGCGCTACACCTCCATCAGCACCGCCAACGACCAGGGCAAGACCTCAGGCGTCAACGCGATCGGCGTCATCGCCGCCGCGCTCCGCACCGCAGGAGAAGCATCCCGCGGCATCGGCGACATCGGCACCACCACCTACCGCGCTCCGTTCACCCCGGTGGCATTCGCGGCACTGGCCGGACGCCAGCGCGGCGAGCTGTTCGATCCCGCCCGCAAGACCTCCATCCACCCCTGGCACGTGGCCAAGGGTGCCCTGTTCGAAGATGTAGGGCAGTGGAAGCGGCCCTGGTACTACCCGCAGGACGGGGAGGACATGGACACGGCCGTGCTGCGCGAGTGCGCCGCCGTCCGCGAATCCGTGGGCTTCATGGACGCCACCACCCTGGGCAAGATCGAAATCCGGGGCAAGGACGCCGGCGAGTTCCTCAACCGGATCTACACAAACGCCTTCAAGAAGCTCGCCCCGGGCTCGGCCCGCTACGGCGTGATGTGCATGGCGGACGGCATGATCTTCGACGACGGCGTGACCCTGCGCCTGGACGAGGAGACCTACTTCATGACCACCACCACCGGCGGCGCCGCCAAGGTGCTGGACTGGCTGGAGGAATGGCTGCAGACCGAGTGGCCGGAACTGGACGTGCACTGCACCTCGGTGACCGAACAGTGGAGCACCATTGCCGTCGTCGGACCCAAATCCCGCGCCGTCCTCGCGAAGGTGGCCCCGGAACTGGCCGCCAACGGCGGACTGGAAGCCGAAGCCTTCCCGTTCATGACCTTCCGCGAAACCACCCTGGCCTCCGGCGTCCGCGCCCGGATCTGCCGGATCTCCTTCTCCGGTGAACTTGCCTACGAGATCAACGTGCCGTCCTGGTACGGGCTGAACACCTGGGAAGCCGTGGCCGCCGCCGGGGCCGAGTTCAACATCACCCCCTACGGCACCGAAACCATGCACGTGCTCCGCGCCGAGAAGGGCTACCCGATCGTCGGCCAGGACACGGACGGCACCGTCACCCCGCAGGACGCGGGCATGGAGTGGATCGTCTCCAAGGCCAAGGACTTCATCGGCAAGCGCTCCTACGCCCGGGCCGACGGCCAGCGCGAGGACCGCAAGCACCTGGTCAGCGTGCTGCCCGTGGACGGGACGCTGCGGCTGCCCGAAGGGACCCAGCTCGTTGAAAAGGGCCGTTCCACCAACCCGGCCTACGGACCGGTCCCGATGGAAGGCTTCGTCACCTCCAGCTACCACAGCGCGGCGCTGGGCAGGTCGTTCGGCCTGGCCCTGATCAAGAACGGCCGCAACCGCATCGGCGAAACCCTCGTGGCTGCCGCCGGCGACCAGCTGGTGGACGTCGTCGTCGCCGAAACCGTACTTTTTGACCCCGAAGGGACCCGCAAAGATGGCTGAAACAGCAGCACCCGCAACCTCCTACGAGAACAACCTCTCACTCCGCGTCAGCCCCGCCGCCCAGCTCCGCGCAGACTTTGAAACCGGCTCCGTCCCGGGCGTGGCGGAGATCAGCGAAGTGTCCTTCCTGACCATGGTGGGCCTCCGGGTCAGCCGTGACAGCGACGCCGGACAGCGCATCGCCTCCGTCACCGGCGGCCTGCCCGCAGCGTGCGGCGGCGTGGCTGGCACCGGTGATACGTCCGTGCTGTGGCTCGGGCCCCAGGAGTTCCTGGTGGTGGCACCAAGGGAAGCCCACGAATCCCTCGGCGGCAGCCTGATCCAGGCGCTCCGCGAAGCGCTCGGGGACGGCGAAGGCCAGGTGGTGGACCTCTCCGCCAACCGCACCACGTTCGAACTCACCGGCCCCCGGGCCCGCGCCGTCCTGGAGAAGGGCTGCTCGCTGGACCTGCACCCGCGCGTGCTGAAGGCCGGAACGGCGCTCTCCACGGAGGTTGGCAACATCCCGGTGGTCCTGTGGAAGACCGGCGAGCAGAGCTACCGGATCTTCCCCCGCGCCTCGTTCGCCGATTTCCTGGGCCGCTGGCTCCTGGACGCCATGCGCGAGTACGCATCCCCTGAGGTCCCCTAAATGGCACTCAGCGTCCTGGACCTGTTCACCGTTGGCATCGGGCCGTCGTCGTCACACACGGTCGGCCCGATGCGGGCGGCGAAGCTGTTCGCCGACGGGCTTAAAGGCGACGGGCTCCTGAGCTCCACCCGGCGCGTGCAGGCCGAACTGTTCGGCTCGCTGGGCGCCACGGGGCGGGGCCACGGCTCGGACAAGGCCGTGGTCCTGGGCTTCAAGGGCCTGGACCCCGAAACCGTGGATACGTCGACGGCCGATGACCAGGTGGCTGCGGCCGCCCTCGACGCCGAACTGTGGCTGGGCGGCGACCACCGGGTGGACTTCAACTGGGACGAGGACGTGGTCCTCCACCGGCGGAGGTCCCTCCCGGCCCACCCCAACGGCA
Organism: Pseudarthrobacter sp. CC4; assembly: GCF_048957775.1. Lineage (NCBI taxonomy): Bacteria > Bacillati > Actinomycetota > Actinomycetes > Micrococcales > Micrococcaceae > Pseudarthrobacter > Pseudarthrobacter sp. CC4. Next base: position 42,626 of record NZ_JARCCZ010000016.1, read on the forward strand.
TGACCTTCCGGGCCCTGGACCACGCGGGTGCTGTCCTCAGCGAACGGAGCTTCTACTCGATTGGCGGCGGCTTCGTGGTGGACGGGGATGCCGACGCCGGCGACCGCGTGGTCGCTGACGCCACGGTCCTCCCCTACCCCTTCACCACGGCGGACGAGCTACTGGCGATCTGCAGCCGCGAAGGCATGTCCATCTCGGACGTCATGCTCGCCAACGAACTGGTGTGGCGGACCGAAGCCGAGCTGCGGGAGGAACTGCTGAAGCTGTGGGCCGTCATGCGCGAATGCATGGACAACGGCTGCGCCGCGGAAGGAATCCTTCCGGGCGGCCTCAACGTCCGCCGCCGCGCGCCGTCGTTGTTCCAGACCCTGACGGCGGACACCGGCGTGACCGATCCGCTGCGGGCCATGGAGTGGGTGAACCTGTTCGCCCTGGCCGTGAACGAGGAGAACGCAGCCGGCGGCCGGATCGTCACCGCGCCCACCAACGGCGCGGCGGGCATCCTCCCGGCGGTGCTGCACTACTACGTGAAGTTCGTCCCCGGCGCCAACGACGACGGCGTGGTCCGCTTCCTGCTGGCCGCGGCCGCCGTCGGAATCCTGTTCAAGATCAACGCCTCCATCTCCGGCGCCGAGGTGGGCTGCCAGGGTGAAGTGGGTTCCGCCTGCTCCATGGCAGCCGCCGGGCTCTGCGAGGTGCTGGGCGGAACGCCGGCGCAGGTGGAGAACGCCGCCGAGGTGGGCATTGAACACAATCTGGGCCTGACGTGCGATCCGGTGGGCGGGCTGGTGCAGATCCCCTGCATCGAGCGCAACGCCATCGCCAGCGTCAAGGCCATCAACGCCGCCCGCCTTGCCCTGCACGGCGACGGCAGCCACAAGGTATCCCTGGACAAAGCCATCAAGACGATGCGCGAGACGGGCGCCGACATGAAAACCAAGTACAAGGAAACCTCCCGAGGAGGACTCGCCGTGAATGTGATCGAGTGCTGAGCCATGACTGCCATTGAGACTGAAACTTCCCGTTCCGCGCCGGTGACCACGGTGGAGCATGTCCTGACGCTGGACTGCCAGGAGTCGCCGGGCATCGTCCACGCTGTGTCCGGCTTCCTGCTGGAGCACGGCTGCGACATCATCGACAACCAGCAGTTCGGCGAGCGTTCCGAGAAGCACTTCTTTATGCGGGTGCATTTCGTGTCCGACGGCGATGCCTCCACCGTGGACACCCTGCGGACCGCGTTCGGTCCCGTTGCGGAGAAGTTTGGGATGCGCTGGCGGCTGGAGCCGCACGGCTCCAAGCGGCGCGTGCTGATCATGGTGTCCAAGTTCGGGCACTGCCTCAACGACCTCCTGTTCCGGGCGCGGATCGGCGAACTGCCGGTGGACGTGGTGGCCGTGGTGTCCAACCATACGGACCACCAGGCTTTGGTGGAGTGGCACGGGATCCCGTTCTTCCACGTGCCCGTCACCGCCGACACCAAGCCTGCGGCAGAGGCGCGACTGCTGGAGCTGGTGGACGAGTTCGATGTGGAACTTGTGGTGCTTGCCCGGTACATGCAGGTGCTCAGTGACAACCTGACCCGCAAACTCGACGGGAAGGCCATCAACATCCACCACTCGTTCCTGCCCAGCTTCAAGGGCGCCAAGCCCTACCACCAGGCCTACGCCCGGGGCGTCAAAACCGTCGGCGCCACGGCGCACTACGTCAACAGTGAACTCGACGAGGGTCCGATCATCTCCCAGCAGACCGTGGAGGTGGACCACACCTACGGGCCCGAGGACCTGGTTGCGGCCGGCCGCGACACGGAGTGCAAGGCCCTGTCCAACGCGGTCCGCTGGCACTGCGAGGGCCGGGTCATCCTGCAGGGCAACCGCACGGTGGTCCTCCGCTGACCCGCCCTCCCCACCCGATCCTCTCTCACTTAATGCGGGTTTCCGGGCGATCCTCTCTCACTTAACGCGGGTTTTGACGGGACGCTCTTTCACTTAACGCGGGTTTTGACGGGACGCTCTCTCACATTCGGGGATCATTGCCGTAGCTATTCCTGGAGCCCCCATCCCGGCCGGGGATCGAGGACTACAGTGGATGCATGGCTGCCAGCCGCAATCCGCTCGACGACCTGCGCGAAACCATCGGCCGCCTGGCCGATCAGATCAAGCTGCCCGGTTCTGAGCGCGTCGACGACCTGGTCGGCGATCTCATCGCTGTGAGGCCCGGGCCGGCCCGGCCGCTGTCGGAGGTGCAGGCCGAGCTCGACGCGCTGGTCGGACTGGAGACAGTGAAGGAACAGGTGCGGGCGCTCGTCGCACTGCTCCAGGTCCAGGCCCGCCGTAAGGCGCACGGCCTGCCGGAGGTGGCCACGTCACAGCATCTTGTGTTCCTCGGAAACCCGGGCACGGGCAAGACCACCGTGGCGCGGCTCCTGGCCGAGATGTACCGCGCCGTCGGTCTGCTGCAGAAAGGCCATCTGGTCGAGGTGGACCGTTCGGGGCTGGTGGGGCAGTACGTCGGCACGACCGCCATCAAGACGGACCGGGTGATCCGGCGTGCGCTGGACGGCGTCCTGTTCATCGACGAGGCCTACGCCCTGGCCCCGGAGGACGGCCGGATGGACTTCGGCCCCGAGGCGATCGAGGTCCTGCTGAAGCGGATGGAGGACCACCGCCACCGCCTGGTCGTGATCGTGGCCGGGTACCCGCGGCTGATGGAGTCCTTCCTGCTTTCGAACCCCGGACTGCGCTCCCGGTTCGCCCGCGAAATCACGTTCCCCGATTACTCCGTCGACGCCCTCCAGACGATCTTCCACCGGATGCTGGCCCAGCACGAGTACAGACTGGAGCCGGGTGCGGACCAGATGCTGCGCCGCATCTTCACCGGGCTCCACGCGGGCGAGGACTCTGGCAACGCACGGTTCGCCCGCACGCTGTTCGAGCAGGCGCTCAACCGTCAGGCGCTGCGGCTGTCGCGCGACGAGGAACAAAGTCTCGACGCGCTCGATCGTGAGGCCGTCATGACGCTCACCGCGGACGACATCGTCGAGGCCGCACTGGCCTTGGGCGAGGAGCCGGAACCGGAACCGGAACCGACGCCGGTACCGGAGCAGCCACGCTGGTGGCGCTGGCTGGTCTGATCCCATCTGCGGCGGCAGTGCGGCTGTCAGGCGAACCCGGATGCCTGGGGGTGGTCAAGCCAACTGTTCCGAAGGGCCCGTTTGATCCGCTGTACTGCGCGCTGAAATTCGTCCGCAAGATCATCCTTGTCGAAGACCAGGACGGTCCAGCCAGCGGATTCGAAGGCCTTATCCCGTCTCCTGTCACTGAGGATCTGCGCCTCCCCGAGGTGATGTCCGCCGTCGTACTGGATCGCAAGGCGGCGATGACGGTAGCCGAGATCGGCCGACGGCGACCACGTGTCTCCGGCGCGCAACGGCACTTGGAGTCCGGGCTCCGGCAGCCCGGCGTCAGCGATGGCCAAGCGAAGCAGCGATTCGGGCGCGGAGTCGGCACCCACCCGCATCAGATCCAGCGCTTCACGGGCGCGGACGATGCCCTGCAGATTAGGGTGGCGGCCCACCAGCATCCGAAGGCCCGCAATGGTGTCATAGGGCTCCGTCCTCCCCTCGAAATCCACCCGCGGGATGCGGACCAGCTGGTCACCCATGCTGACCAGGTCATGGAGCGGCAGCACGCGTGCCAAGTCGAGCCAGGTGCGGGACCGCGTGCTCAGGCGGATGCCGTCGACAAGTTCGATCTCATCTTCACGTGCCAGCACGGTATGGCCGAACACGCCCTTCCGGCGGACTGATGGCAGCGAACGCGGCTTGCTGAGGTGCAACTCCGTGGAATCGGCAAGCCACGGAGGCAATACCTGGCATCGAAGCCGGGCCGCGGTCACATGGGAGATCCAGGCTCCCGGCGACGCGGCAGACAACACCCTGGCCGCGCCCTCCAAATCAAAGTCCCAGGCCGCAGGACGGTACAGGCCGCGGCCCACGTTGACCACATCCTTGCGCCGGAGCCTGCTTAGCGGGACGCCGGAAGCCATGGCTGAGCTGAAGGTGAAGGGAGCCGCTGCCAACGGCAGGGGCAGAACTTGCTTTCGCATGCTGGCATTGTGCCCCGAGACGGCAGGACGCTGCAGAAGTTATCCACAGGCCTGCCGTCGGGGTGCTGGAGGTGAAAGAGGGATGCCCGAAAACCCACATCAAGTGAGAGAGGATTGCCGGAAAACCCGCATTAAGTGGGAGAGCGTCCTATTTGGGCTGGAGGGCGGCGAGGCGGGTGGCCAGGTGCAGGGCAGCGAGGCGGCCGGTGCCGCGGGGATCCCCGCGGCACAGGGAGAAGATGCGCTGCATTCGCTGGTGCATGGACTGCCGTTCAAGATGAAGGTCCCGCGCGGCCTGTGCAGTGTTGCAGCCGGAATCCAGCCAGACCCGCAGCGTCTCCACCAGCTGTGAGTGCCGCTGGGCGTCGTGCTCAAGAACGGCGCCCAGTTGCTGGCGGATGAAATCCCGCCGAACGGGCTCATCCATTGACTGGACCGCCAGGCGCTCCACGGCGAACGCCTGGGCGTCAAACACCCGCCGGGAAGAGATCGCTCCTGACCTCCCGCGCCCGACGTCGGCAGCAAGTTCCAGCGTGAGCCTCGCCTCGGACAGGGACCACGGGGCGGCCGCTATCCCCGACGCGGCAGGGCCGACGGCACTGACAGTCCCCTCGGGCACGTCCAGCGACTGCAGGCCGTCCACGATCTTCTGGCGTTCCACATGAGGATTGGCGGAACGGAGGACAGCCAAGGCGAGAAGCTCCGCGTTGTCCGCGTAGCTGGCGCTGTACTGCCCGCCCGGGTCCAAAAGGTGCTCCACGCTTCTCCGAAGCTCCTTGGAGGCTGGAGAACGGACAACCACTGCCACCACCCGCGCAGACACTGGAATTCCCGCGGCCGGACCCAGCTCCTGGAGCCGCCAGTTCTGCTTGCCGGAATCTATCGCCCGGATCAGGGCCGCGCCCGCCAGCTCCTTCAGCCCTGGAGGCATCCGCTGCAAAAGGGCCAGGGAAAGAATATCCACGGACCGGTTCCCGGCGATCCTCGCCAGGTTCACATCCGCGTCCTCGCGGACATGCAGGGTCAGCCGGGCAGATGGGATCCCACGCACCGGAACCTCGACGTGGACGGTTCTTTGGTGGTCCCGGGCTTCATCCGCCGAAGCGACGTGCGCAGGTGCATCTGTGCCCCCTGCAGGTTCGGCGCTGGCCAAGGTGATCCCGGCTGTGGAAATCAACTCCACTTCCGAGCCTGTTGCAGCAGCAAGGACGCCCAGAATCCTGTCCAGGCTACTCCCGTGGGCGAGCTCCACCGCCATGGCGTGGCTGGCCTGGTCGGCCTGCTGCAACTGGGCGGCCGACTGGCTGACGAGCTGCGAGTTGATCGCCTCCATCACCGCAACGAAAGGGACCACGCGGCGCAGCTCGATCAACGGAAGCCCGGCTTCCTCGGCTGCGGAAACCATCGAGGAGGGGATGGAAGGCAGGACGCTTCCCGTCTCGACGGCGAGCGCCGCCACCCCGCGCCTGGCAAGGTCCCGAATGTAGCCCGTCCGGCGCTCATCGGAGGCCGCGGCTAGGGCTTGGCCGCCCGTAAGCAGCAGTTCACCGCCTCCGAGCAGCGAAGCGATGTCCAGGACCTCGCTTGAGTGGACCCAGCGGAGCTGCGTGCGGGGAACAGCGCCGGCCGCAGCCCGGACCACCGGTTCGGCAGCAGTGAGGGTGGGATGTTTCAACACATCCTCCAAGCGGACTGGCATGACACTCCGTCGCGTTTATTCGGAAACCTAGAGACACATTGTAGATGGTGCGTGTGGCGCCCGACACATAATCTTGGAGAACTCCCATCCCCTCAACGAAGAGGCTTCGATGCAACAACAACCCACGACGCCAGGAATCGAGCAGTCCGTCCACGCGGAAGACGTCGAAGCCTGGCTCCAGCCAATCCCCGAGTCCCAGCGCACACGCAAAGTTTCAGGCCAGTTCTGGATCTGGGCGGGTGCCAACCTCGCACCGATCAACTGGGTATTGGGTGCCCTCGGAATCCACCTGGGGCTGGGTTTCGCGGACACCGTGACCGTCCTGGTGCTGGGCAACCTGATCGGCATGCTGCTCTTCGGTTGCTTCGTCCTCCTCGGCCAGAAGACCGGAGCCACCGGCATGGTCCTGGCCCGCGCGGCGTTCGGCCGGCGGGGCAACTACCTCCCGGCAGCCATCCAGGCACTCCTGGTCATCGGCTGGTGCGCGGTGAACACCTGGATCATCCTGGACCTGGTCATGGCGCTCTTCGGAACGCTCGGCTGGGTGGATCCCACAGCCCATAACTACGGCTGGAAGATCGGCGTGGCCACAGCCATCATGGCCGCCCAGGTAGCCATTGCCTGGTTCGGCTACAAGGCAATTGCCGCCTTCGAAAAGTGGACAGTACCGCCCACCATCATCATCCTGGCGGTCATGTCCGCCGTGGCCTGGTTCGGCATGAAGATCGACTGGGGCTACGCCGGCCCCGCAGGCAACATCCTGGAAGGCTCCGAGCGGATCGCCGCCATGAGCGCCGTCATGACCGCCATCGGCATCGGCTGGGGGATCACCTGGTTCACCTACGCCGCGGATTACTCCCGCTTCGTGAGCACCGAAGTGCCCAAAAAGAAGGTCTACCTCGCATCAGTCCTGGGCCAGTTCATTCCCGTCGTCTGGCTGGGCATCCTGGGTGCGAGCCTGGCCACCAACAGCGGCGAAATCGATCCCGGAAAGCTGATCGTCCAGAACTTCGGGGTCCTCGCCCTGCCGGTGCTGCTGATGGTGCTGCACGGCCCCATCGCCACGAACATCCTGAACATCTACACCTTCTCGGTGGCCACCCAGGCGCTGGACATCACTATCAGCCGCCGCAAGCTCAACCTGTTCGTCGGCGTCTTCTCACTCGCCGCCGTCGTCTTCTTCATCTTCCAGGAGGACTTCGCCGCAGTCCTCGACGCGTGGCTCATCGGCCTGGTGGCCTGGGTGGCTGCCTGGGGCGGCGTGATGCTGGTGCACTACTTCTGGATCGACAAGCGCTGGCCCGGCAACCCCGAAAGACTGTTCGACGGCGTCGGCACCAGGCGGCTCCCCGGCGTCAACTGGGCGGGAGTGACGTCCCTCCTGGTGGGCATCTTCGCCACCTGGCTGTTCATGTACGGGCTCGTTCCCGCGATGCAGGGCCCCATGGCCGTGGCCCTGGGCGGCTGGGACCTGTCCTGGCTGGCCGGCGGCCTTGCAAGCGCCGCCAGCTACGCCATCCTGGGCCCGAAGGTGCACCGCAGGTTCATTGAGCAGGCTCCGTCCACAACTGCCGCCCACCATCTGCCCACCGAACTGACAGGCGCCGCGGCCCAGCCCGGCACGCCCGCAGCCCTCTGAAACGCAGGATCCCACCATGACTGAAGCATTCCCCGACTCCGCCCACCCGATCACCTGGCCCGAGGGCAAGCGTGCCGCAGCATCCTTCACGTTCGATGTCGACGCAGAATCCTGCACCATCTCCCACGATCCCAAGAGCACAAGCCGCATGTCCCTGATGACCCACCAGTCGTACGGACCCAAGGTTGCCGTCCCGCGGCTGCTGCAGATCCTCCAGCGGCAGGACATCCGCGCCACGTTCTTCGTCCCCGGCTTCACGGCCGAGTGCTACCCGGATACCGTCCGGCGGATCGTGGACGCGGGACATGAGGTGGCCCACCATGGCTACCTGCACGAGCCCATGAAGGGCATCAGCGCCGAGGCGGAGGCGCGGTACATCGACCGCGGGCTCGAGGCGCTGGCCAAGGCCGCCGGAGTGGAGCCGGCAGGCTACCGGGCGCCGTGGTGGGAACTGAACTGGCACTCCGCCGGCCTCCTGGCGGACCGCGGGTTCCTCTACGATTCAAGCCTGCTCGACGGCGACGCCCCCTACCGCTTCAGCGTCGCCCCGGGTGACAGCAGGGATATCGTGGAGATTCCGGTGGACTGGGCGCTGGACGACTGGGAGCAGTACGCCTTCTACCCGGGCGTGACAGGCAGCGGCGTCATTGAGAGCCCCGCGAAGGTCCTGGAGATGTGGACGCTGGAGGCCGAGGCCCACCACGCGCAGGGCAGCTGCTTTGTCCTCACCAACCATCCCTTCATCTCCGGCCGGCCCTCCAAGGCGGCAGCCCTTGAACGGCTGATCGAACGGGTCAAGGGCCTGGACGGCATGTGGGTGGCCACCATGGAGGAGATCGCCGAGCACACCCGCCGGACAGTCCGGGAGGTCCACACCCACGCCCGGATCGAGGTGCCGGGCTTCCCCGACACCGGCGCCAGGTTCACGCCGTCGGCCGTCCGCGAGTCGTGGCCGGTGGCTGCCGCCGGCTGAAGCCGCACAGAGCCGGACCGCTACGAGGAGTGGCCGCCGCCCGCCAGGGGCAGCGGCCATTCCTCCTGTGCAGGACGGCACTTAAAGGGCGCTGACGTGGGACGACTAAGTGATGGTTGACTCTCCTCCCCGCCAGGCCGAAGCTTTGGGAATGACAAACGAACCCGAAGTGCGGGCCCTCATGGCTGTTGTCGACCGGCTGGCGGAGCGCTTCCCCGAGGAACCGCGCTCCGTCATCGAAAACGTGGTCGCCGAAGAACACCGCGTCCTCGATGACGGCCCTATCCGGGATTACGTGCCGGTCCTCGTGGAACGGGCTGCGAGGCTCCGGCTGACCCAGCATTAGCGGACCTCGCCCCATCGGCACTCCACTCGTGTCGGGAGCAGGTTGAACCGCCCCAGCGGCCGGGAGTCCGTTTCTAGGCCGTCTGCCGGTGATGATCCGTTGACCGCATGCGGACCGCCACCACGACGCCGGACGCCCCTGTGACAGCGCCGACGACCGCGACCGCCGCGGGGATCCCGTAGGCGTCGGCGAGGACGCCGGCAAGGAGGGCTCCGACGGCGAAGCCGCCGTCGCGCCACAGACGGTAGATTCCCACTGAGCGAGCACGCCATTCCGGGTGTGCGACGTCGCTGACGGCGGCGAGCAGTGTCGGGTACACCATGGCCGTTCCGGCCCCGAGGAGAACGACGGCGGCAAGCCAGATCCCGAAGTCCTGGCCGACGGCGATCATCGCCAAGGCGACGGCCTGCAGGAGCATACCGCCGACAATCAGCCATTTGCGGCCGTATTTGTCCGACAGTGCCCCGGTGACGAGCTGGCCTGCGCCCCAGACCGCAGGGTAGACGGCGGCAAGGATGCCGATCTTCTCGATCGTGAGTCCCGCGGCGGCGAACAGGACGGGGAAGAGTCCCCAGGCGAGGCCGTCGTTGAGGTTGTTGACCAAGCCGGCCTGGCTGACCGAAGACAGGGATCTGTCCCGGAAGCTGGTCAGGGTGAAGATTTCCCCGTTGCTCAGCCTCCCGTGGGCGCCGGCGTGGGCGGAAACGTGGTTCGCGGCCTCCAGCCGGGCGTGGTCCCGGGTTTCCTTCACAGCAAAGACCGAGAGGCCCAGGCCCAGGGCAATGTAGGCGGCGCCGAGCAGGAACGGACCCGGCCTCAGCCCGTAAGCGGCGGCGATGTACCCGGTGGCCAGGGCGGTGGCGGCCACGCCGAGATAGCCCGCCGCTTCGTTCAAGCCCATGGCAAAGCCGCGCCGGGACGGTCCGACGAGGTCCATTTTCATCACGACGGCGGTGGACCAGGTCAGGCCCTGGCTGACGCCCAGAATCACGTTGGCCGCGACGATCCACGCCCAGGAGGTTCCGAATATGAGCATCAGCGGCACCGGCAGCGCGACAAGCCAGCCGGCGACCAGGACCGGTTTGCGGCCGTAGCGGTCCGAGAGGGTGCCGGCGAAGTAGTTGGTGCCGGCCTTGGCCACGCCGAACGCCAGGATGTAGGTGAGCGCGGAGGTATAGAGGTCCAGATGGAAGACCTGCCCTGCCAGCAGCGGAAGCACCGTGCGCTCCTGGCCGAGGGTGCCGCCAACAAGGGCGTTGACGGCGACCAGGAGCATGAACTGGGCCAGGTTCTGCCGCAGGCCCAGCGTGGTCACGTCCCGGATGCCCATGGCGCACGGTCCTTCCGTGCCGGTGGTGGACCGGCAATAGGCTGGCATTCCAAGAAAACGTGGAATAGTATTTGTTCCAGTATTACATGGATCTCTGGAGGACTAAAGTGGGCGACAAGGCAAGGAAATCTGAACTCTTTGAGGAGTTCGCCCGGGTAGGCAAGGCTCTGGCCAACGGCAAGCGGCTGGAACTGCTGGACCTGCTCAGCCAGGGGGAACGGAGCGTGGAAACCCTGGCCGCCGCCGCCGGGCTGGGGTTAAGCACGGCCTCGGCGCACCTCCAAACCCTTCGACAAGCCGGGTTGGTAACCACCCGGCGGGACGGCAACCGAATCCACTACGACCTCGCCGGCCCCGACATCCTGCGGCTCTACAGCCTGCTTCGATCCGTTGCGCAGGAGCACGTGGCCGGCGTCGAACCCAAACGCGTCGCTTATCTGGAACTTGGAGATCGCCGGGGAGATGAGGAGGAAATGAGCCGCGAAGAGCTCCTCGCCCGCGCCCGGGCTGGAACCGCAACGGTCCTCGACGTGCGCCCGAACGAGGAATACAACGCCGCCCATATCCCCGGGGCCATCTCCATCCCGCTGGAGGAGCTCAGCGACCGGCTGTCCGAACTGCCCGGGGACCAAGAGGTCGTGGCCTATTGTCGGGGCGCCTACTGCGTCCTTGCCTACGAAGCCGTGGCCCTGCTGCACGCAGCCGGCCGCCGTGCCCGGCGCCTGCACGAAGGAATGCTTGAATGGCGCATCGGCGGCCTGCCGGTCGAGGCAGGATCGGCCGCCTAGAAAACCGCGCGCGCAGGCGCCTCCCTCGTGACCAAGGACCCTGTTCGCCAGACGCTCCACAGGCAATGGTGAAAGCAAGCAGCAGTCACAACTACAGAAAGGGAGGTCCGGGCATGATGTACGGATGGTACGGCGACGGGGGAATCGGCGGCTGGGTGGCCATGGCGCTAATGATGCTGCTGTTCTGGGGAGGCGTGGTGACGGTGGTCATCCTCCTGATCCGCGGCGGGCAGCCCGGCGCCTGGCGATCCTACGGGCCCCCGCACGACGATCCTGAGCGGATCCTCAACGAACGCTTCGCACGGGGGGAGATTGACGCCACCGAGTTCAATGAACGCCGCGCCGTGCTGAGACGGAAACCGTGAAAACCCGGTCCCTCAGGGGGCAGGTCCTGCTCGGTATCCTCGCGGCCCTTGTCCTGACGGCCGCATCCATGACGGCCATAGTGTTCATGAACGGCGGGGTGGCACCGGGCGGTTACGGATTCCCTGGAACCTCCCGGTGCACTCCGCCCAGCCTCCCGGGCGCGGTCATCCATGTCACGGCATCCGATATGGGAGGCCCCATGATGGGCGGCCGCGGGATGATGCGGCGCAGCATGCAGCTGACCGCCGACCGGTCCACCGTGACGCGCGGCGAGGTGTCCTTCCTGGTCACCAACGCCGGCAATATCCCTCATGAAATGATGATCATCCCGCTGGCGGACACCCAGATCGCCGGAACCCGCCCGGTCGGCCGGGACGGGAAAATCGACGAGGCCGGCAGCCTGGCCGAGGCCGCCGCCACCTGCGCCGAAGGCGACGGCAACGGAATCCTCCCGTCCGCTGCCGGATGGATCACCCTTGACCTGAAGCCCGGAAGATATGAACTGGTCTGCAATCTGCCGGGCCACTACTGGGCCGGGATGTACACCCAGCTGACCGTCACCTAAACCGGCAAACGGTCCCGCAGATGGCCGCACGTAACGGCGGCTGCGTGCGGTGTCCGGAGCCGGCAGCACCCGGATCGGCGACTATCGCGTGACCTGTAACCGCGTTAAGGAGGTCCTGTGAGCAGCACCGAAGTCGATCACCTCGTCGTCGCCGCGACCAGCCTGGAACAGGGCGTGGCCTGGTGCGAGGCCACGCTCGGCATCACGCCTGGGCCCGGCGGCAAGCACCTGCTGATGGGCACTCACAACCGGGTGTTCAGCATCGCGTCGGCCGCGTTCCCGGGCGCGTACTTCGAGATCATCGCGATCGATCCGGAAGCTCCGCCGCCAGCGCGCCGGCGCTGGTTCGGCCTCGACGATCCGGCACTGCAGCAGCGCATCGGCGATGCACCGCGTCTGGTGCACCTGGTGGCGCGCACCCGCATGCTCGGCCTGCACCGAGAAGGTCTCGTCAACGTCGGGATCGACCCGGGGCAGCCGATGGCCATGTCTCGCGAGACACTGCAGGGGAGGCTGGCCTGGCAGATCCTGGTGCGCGACGACGGCGCATTGCAGCTCGGCGGCGCGTTGCCGACTCTGATCCAGTGGGACGGCACGCATCCCACCGCGCGCATGGCGACCAGCGGCGTCGCGCTGCGCGAGCTGCAGCTGGGCGGCCTGCCGCCGCCGGTGCGCCAGCTGCTGGCGCTGCCTGGCGTGGCATATGCCGCGGCCCCGGCGCTGCGCGCCGTGCTGTCCACGCCGCTGGGCGACGTGACCCTGGACACGGGCTGACCACACCCCGTTACCACCGCAGCCGGGCTGCGGCGGGTCCTCAGCGAGCTCCACTCATCAGGGCTGCGTAGGCAATCCTGCCGGGCCCCGGAAGACGTCCCGCGTCGTTTCTTGACGCCGCGCTACGTCCTGTTGAGCGTTCGCGACCTTCCGTGAACGCCCGCTACGGGAATGATTGTGGCGCTGCCGGGTGCTCCGTAATCTCGTCTCAGCATCCGCCCCAGCAAAGGAATTCCCAGTGTCAGACCCATCGAACAAGAGCCCCCGGAGCCAGCCAGGCTCCACCCGCATCGTGGCCGGACAGTCCGCCGCTCCCAAGCGTTCCCTCGGCCAGAAGATCGGGATCGGCGCTGCGCTCCTCGCCCTGGTGGGCGGAGGTGCGGCCGTCGCCGCGGCGGTGAACAGCGGCGGCACTCCCGCTGCCGCGCAGGAAACCGCCCCCTCCGGCAACCCCGCTGCCGAACTGAAGCTTGGCTACTTCGGCAACGTCACCCACGCCCCCGCCCTGGTGGGCGTCAGCCAGGGCTACATTGCCGGCGAACTGGGCGACACCAAGCTCAGCACCCAGGTGTTCAACGCCGGGCCGGCAGCCATCGAGGCCCTGAACGCCGGCGCCATCGACGCCACCTACATCGGCCCCAACCCCGCCATCAACTCGTACGTCAAGAGCGGCGGCGAGTCGATCAACATCATCGCCGGCGCTGCCGCCGGCGGCGCCCAGCTGGTGGTCAAGCCGGAGATCAACTCCGCGGCGGACCTCAAAGGCAAGACCCTCGCCTCCCCGCAGCTCGGCGGCACCCAGGACGTTGCCCTCCGCGCGTGGCTGGCCTCCCAGGGCTACAAGACGAACGTGGACGGCAGCGGCGACGTCGCCATCAACCCCACCGAGAACGCCCAGACCCTGAAACTGTTCCAGGACGGAAAGCTCGACGGCGCGTGGCTGCCTGAGCCCTGGGCCTCCCGCCTGGTGCTGACCGCCGGCGCGAAGGTCCTGGTGGACGAGAAGGACCTCTGGGACGGCTCGCTGTCCGGCAAGCCGGGCGAGTTCCCCACCACCATCCTGATCGTGAACCAGAAGTTTGCCGCAGACCACCCGGACACCGTGAAGGCTCTCCTGAAGGGCCATGTGAAGTCGGTCGAGTGGCTGAACGGGGCAGCCGACGGCGAGAAGGCCAGTGTCATCAACGCCGCACTCAGGGAAGCCGCCGGCGCCGAGCTGAAGGCCGACGTGATCGACCGGTCGCTGAAGAACATCGTGTTCACCGTGGATCCGCTGGCCGGAACCTACCAGAAGCTCCTGGCCGACGGCGTGACCGCCGGAACCACCAAGCAGGCGGACATCAACGGTATCTTCGACCTGCGGGCGCTCAACAGCGTGTCCGGCGAGAAGACCTCGGCCGCGGGGCTCGGCAAGGACTAGGACCCCAACCAACACGCTCTCTCACTTAATGCGCCATCATGGCCAGCGCTCTCTCACTTTCCTTTAGAAAGTGAGAGAGCGCTGGCCGTTTAAGCGCATTAAGTGAGAGAGCGTCGCAGTCTGCAGGTATCAGTCAGGGATACTTGATCGGAGCAACTGATGATCCGGCCTAATCCTCCGCAGGCACCCCGTTCAGCTCAGCCCGGGTCGGCGGGTTTGCGCCCGGCCGGGACACCGTGACAGCGGCGGCCTTCGCTGCATGGGCCAGGAGTTCCTCCAGCCCCTCCGCCGGGAGTTCGCGCAGGTCCTTCCGGTTCTGGGCTCCGTCCAGGCCGCGGTCCACCAGGCCGGACAGGAGCGCGGCCATGAAGGAATCGCCCGCGCCCACGGTATCCGCCACCACAACCTTGGGAGCCGGCACCTGCGCCTCGCCCGCCCGGCACACCCCCCAGGGCCCTTCGGCGCCGCGCGTAACCACCACCATCGCCGGCCCCTCCTCCCCGCCAAGGGCCAGCCACTTGCGCGCCGATTCCAGCACATCCTGCCCTGGGTAGAGCCAGGCCAGGTCCTCATCCGAGGCCTTCACCACGTCGGCGAGGGACACGAACTTTTCCGCGTGGCGGCGGGCATAGTCAACATCGCTGATGATGCTGGGCCGGCAGTTGGGGTCGTAGCTGATGGTGGCGTGCGGGTGGGCGAATTCGACGGCGGCGAGCACCTCGGTGGCGCCCGGCGCCAGCATTGTTGCTATGGATCCCGTGTGCAGCAGGGTGGTTCCCTGCAGCATGAACGCGAGCCGGTCGGCGATGCCGGGGAGCTGCCAGGTGAGGTCGAACGTGTAGGTGGCGGCGCCGTCGTCGTCAATCAGTGCGGTGGCCACGCTGGTGGGCAGGTCATCCGGGCCCATGGGAAGCATCACGGAGCTGGCGCGCAGGTGCGCCGCGACGGAGTCACCGTAGGCGTCCCGGCCGTACCGCCCGATGAACTGCACCGGGTGGTCGAGGCGGGCCAGGCCCACTGCGACATTCAGGGGGCTGCCGCCTACGTGGGCTTCGATTCCGGAGGCGCGCTGGACAACGTCAACGAGGCCTTCGCCAATAACTGTGAGCATGCTCATACTCTGCCAGAGGAGAGGCCGGCCGGCACGTTGCTAAGCCCGATGACGCTCAGCCCAGTGCAGCAACTCCCCCACCAGCTCCCGGCACTTCGCGTACGCCTCCGTTGATGGATCGATCAGCGCGAAGTGGTCCCCCGGCACCATGACCAGCCGCGCGGGAGCCGGCCCGGACCTGGCCGCCTCCACGTAGGACGCTGACATGCCCAGCGGCACGTCGGCGTCGTCCGTTGCATGCACGGCATAGACGGGGACGCTCAGCGGCAACGCGGCCATCGGGTCCGCGTACCTGTGCCGGCCGGGGAAGTCCGACGACGGCCCGCCCAGCAGGTTGGCCACGGCACCATCGCTGAGGTTCTGTTCCTCCGCTGCCGCAAGGTTGAGCACGCCGGACTGGCTGACCACGCCGGCGAGGCGGACGCCGTTGGGGCTGGCGCCGGCCTCGCGGTGCTCGGCCTCCAGCCCCAGGCGGCCCAGGCGGTCCCGGCCCGCCGCCCACACTGCGAGATGCCCGCCGGCGGAATGGCCCAGCGCCACCACCTTGCCCAAATCCAGGGCGTGGGGCCCTGCGAGCTCCCGGAGCTTGTCGATGCCTGCAAGGATGTCCGAGAAGGTTTGCGGCCAGCCCCCGCCGTTGCCCGCCCGGCGATACTCGAGGTTCCACGCGGCGAACCCGTGCCCGGCAAGGTCCGCGGCCAGGGGCTCCCCCAGTTCGGCACCGTACTTCGACCGCCAGTAGCCGCCGTGGATCACCACCACCACGCCGCGGTGGGCCGCCCCTTTTGGCATTTCGGGAAGGAACAGTTCGCCCCACTGGCTGGGGTCATCGCCGTAGTGATACCTATGCCGCTTTGCCATCTGCCGAGCGTACCGCGCAGTGCATTGCCGGGCCTCAACACAGGCCATTGCCGGACGGGCAGCACAGTGCCACTCTGGGTGGACCTTACCTCCGTTCCACCGACCGAAAGGATCGGAAAAATGCCGCTCTATCTGTCAAGGTTCAGCTACACGCCGGAGACCTGGGGCCGGTTGATCAACAACCCGGAAGACCGGCGGAAAGCTGCCCAGGCGTACATCGAATCGGTGGGCGGAAAGCTCCATGGGTTCTGGTACGCCTTCGGCAGCCACGATGGCTACAACCTTTGGGAGGCGCCGGACAACGTGTCCATGGCGGCGGTGGCCCTGGCCATCAGCGGGGGCGGCGCCCTGAGTTCATTCGAAACCACGGTACTGATGAGCGTCGAGGAGACCATCGAAGCCCTGCAGAAGGCGGCCGAGATCAAATACCAGCCTCCGGGCGCCTGAGGACCTCGCCCGGCACGCCTCCCCGTCATCGAGTGCTCCGTACCGGCCCTTTTGGGACGTGAAAACGGCAGGTACGGAGCAATCGATGGAATCGCAAGCCGGCGCCGGGCAACGCGGTGAAGGAGCGACGGCGGTGCGGGGATCACGGCCGGGCCTCCGCCGTAAGCTGGAACCATGCCGAGTCATTGGGACAGCCTGGATGCGAGCCTCCGCGAATCCGTGGAGCAGAACGTGGAGATCTATGAGCGGGTCCGCCCTGCCCTCAAGCTGGTCACCCGGGATGTCCTGCTGACGCTTCGGGACATGCTCAAGGACTCCGAGGTCACGCCGCTGTTCGTCACGGGCCGCACCAAGACCGTGGAATCGTTCAAGGAGAAGATCTCCCGGAT
Organism: Pseudarthrobacter sp. CC4; assembly: GCF_048957775.1. Classification (NCBI taxonomy): domain Bacteria; kingdom Bacillati; phylum Actinomycetota; class Actinomycetes; order Micrococcales; family Micrococcaceae; genus Pseudarthrobacter; species Pseudarthrobacter sp. CC4. The sequence continues at coordinate 59,438 of NZ_JARCCZ010000016.1, forward strand.
CGAGCAACCCCTGGAGCCTGGCGCGCCCCCTGTCCTCAAGTTCCCTGACCCGTTCCGGACCCTGAATGACATGGTGGGCATCCGGGTGATCACCAAGCTGCCCGCAGAGAATGCCCTGGTGGCCAACATCATCAAACACCAGCGGCAGCTCTTCGATTGCCGCGGGGACCGGGAAAAGGACATCGGCTCCATAGAATCGGGCACCTACGGGTACTCCAGCAGGCACCTGATCCTGCGCACCATCCAGAACGAGGCCGTCAAGGAGTACCAGTCGGTCTTCAACCCGGAAGCCGTGCCCAACGGCAGCTACTTCTTCGAATGCCAGATCCGCACCATTTTCGCCCACGCGTGGAGCGAGATCGAGCATGACATCCGGTTCAAGGCCGAGGACCCGCGGGCCTGGACACCCCACTTCGACCGGCAGTTCACGGCCACGGCCGCCATGCTGGAAACAGTGGAGACCGCCTTCGCCGACCTGCACGAGCGCTACGAGGAAGTCCGCGGTTTCTGGGACGCCGACGGCGAAGGTGCTGCTCCGCTGACGCCCAACCGGATCCGCGACGTCTGGCGCACCCTGCTCCCCCACGTTGACCGCAAAGTGGACGATGACTGGGGCTGGGCGGCGGAACTCCTCGCAGCCCATGGCCTGAACCAGACCATGCAGCTGGCCGGGCTGCTCAGCGCCAACCGGATCACCGAGGTTCGCAAGGCACTGGACCACCGCTACTCCCCCGGGCCCGACCGGCTGCTCGACGACCTGCTGCTATGGCAGTACGGCACCAGGCACATCGACCTCACGGCAGAGGCGGCCGAGACCGTCCCGCACCCCCGTCGCGACAGCCTGATGCGGCGCCTTAGGCAGATCGAGCGCTACCGGCTCACCAAGAAGTAGGGCTCGGCGCTCACTGGGACCCCCGCGCAGGGGTTTCCGCAGCTCAGGCGGCGGGCGGCGCCGTGGAATCGCGGACAATCAGATGGGTGGCCAGCTCAACGCGGTGAGAATCCAGGACTTCCCCCCGCGCCTGGCGCAGGACAGACCGAAGCGCTGCCCGCCCCATCTCCTCCAGCGGCTGGGCTACGGAGCTCAATGAAGGCACGGACTCCTCGCCCTGGTTTGTGCCGTCAAAGCCGATAAGGCTTAGGTCTTCGGGAACCCGGATGCCGTGCCGGCCCGCTTCACCGAGGATGCCCAGGGCGATGGTGTCGCTGCCGGCGAAGATCGCGGTCGGCAGCTTGTCCAGCTCGAGCAGCGCCTTCAGGCCTTTGACGCCGCTTTCCCGGCGGAACCTGCCGCCGGAATAGATGTACTGCGGGTCCACCGGCACGCCGTGCGCCATGAGTGCGGCCATGTAGCCGTGCAGCCGAGCCTGGTTGCATTCGGCCTTCTCTATGCCGCCGATGTACGCGATGCGGCGGTGCCCCAGCTCCAGCAGGTGCTCCGTGGCTGCCTTGCCGCCGGCCCAGTTGGTGGCACCGATGCTGACCACGTCAGCGGAGGGCGGGTTCAGCGGGTCAATCACGACGACGGGAATCCGGCGGCGCCGGAAAGGGTGCAGTTGCGTCTCGCTGAAGGCTGAGGTCACCACGATCATTCCGTCCCTGCCCTCGTCCACCATGCGCTGTGCGCGGCGCTCGGGGCTGCGCCGGCCCTGGCTCGCGGGACCGGTGACGCTGACGAGAATCTCGACGTCGGCATCGGCCGCGGATTGCAGCACGCCGTTGAGCACCTGGATGGTGTACGCGGAATCGAGGACATCGATGACCACCTCAACCACCGTGCCGGTTTCCCCGGCGGCACGGCGCTGCAGCGGGGACTGATACCCGGCCTGCTCCAGGACGGCCAGCACGCGGGCCCGGGTTTCCGGCGACACATCCTCGCGGCCGTTGACAACCTTGGACACCGTCGGCGCAGAAACACCGGCCTGCCGGGCCACGGTGGCGAGTGTTGGCCTCGTCCGCTCAGCGATCTTCGATGCCATGGGTTTGCAGCCTTTCGAAAAGTTTCGGTGAATACATTCTCTGGAATCCGGCCAGCTACGTCAAGGAACCCTCAAAGTGACCCGCAAAAGAACCTTCATGCGCCTCTTGACTCCCATGGTTTTGAGCTTTAGTTTAGAGCGTGACCTAAATCACCTGCTCGAAATATTTCGAAAGTGTGCGCCGCTCACAACCCCACAACCTTTGCAACGAAGCATTTTCAGATGGAGAAGCAATGAAGCAATCCCAGACCTCCCGCCGCTCTTTCCTCGCCCTTGCTGCCCTCACTCCCTTCGCCGCCATGACCGCCACGGCGTGCGGGACGTCAGGACCGGGGACCTCCAGCAGCGGCGGAGGCGGTGCCAGCATGTGGTACCTGTCCGGTCAGCCGAACGAGACCACCATGCAGAAGGCCGTGGACACCTTCAGTTCGGCAAACCCTGACGACAAGATCGCCGTAACCTACTTCCAGAACGACGCTTACAAAACCAAAATCAAAACGGCCATCGGCGCCGGCCAGGCCCCCACCATCATCTACGGCTGGGGCGGCGGCACCCTGAAGACGTATGCCGAGGCCAACCAGGTAGAGGACCTGACCAGCTGGCTCAATGACAATCCGGATCTGCAGAAGAAGTTCTTCCCCGCCTCATTCGGCGCAGCCACCGTCAACGGGAAGATCTACGCCCTGCCCAACCAGTACGTCGCCCCGATCGTCCTGTTCTATAACAAGGAACTGTTCGAGAAGGCCGGCGTCCAGCCGCCGAAGACCTGGGACGACGTCATGTCTCTGGTCAAAACCTTCAACGACATGGGCGTGGCTCCCTTCTCACTCGGTGGACAGTCGCGCTGGACCTCCATGATGTGGCTTGAATACCTGCTTGACCGCATCGGGGGCGACGAAGTCTTCACCGCCATCTTCGAAGGCAAGCCCAATGCCTGGATGGATCCCGCCGTCATCGAAACCGGCACCAAGATCCAGGAGCTCGTCTCCGCGGACGGGTTCATCAAGGGCTTCTCCTCCATCGCGGCAGACTCCAATGCGGACCAGGCCCTGCTGTTCACGGGCAAGGCCGCCATGATGCTGCACGGTTCATGGACCTACGGAGCCATGAAGAAGAATGGGCAGAACTTCGTCCAGGACGGGAAACTGGGCTTCGTCCAGTTCCCGACCGTTGCCGGCGGCAAGGGCGACCCAAAGAACGGCGTGGGAAACCCCGCCGCGTACATGTCGATCTCCTCCAAGGCCACAGACAAGGAAAAGGAGACGGCGAAGAAGTTCTTCAAGGACGGGATCCTGACCGAGACGGTCATCGACACCTACATCAATTCCGGTTCCGTCCCCATCGTCAACGGGATCGAAAGCAAACTCAACACATCCCCGGACAAGGACTTCCTGAACTTTGTCTACGATCTGGCCAAGAACGCTCCCAACTTCCAGCAGTCCTGGGACCAGGCGCTCAGCCCCACCGCCGCCGAAACGCTGCTGAACAACATCGACCAGCTGTTCCTGAAGTCGATCACCCCTCAGCAGTTCGCTGAGAACATGAACGGCACCCTCGGGAAATGAGTAACGCCGTCTCCACCGCCCGCAGGACTGAGGCCGCCGCCAGAACCGGCGCTGGGCAAAGCGGACAGCGAAATGCGGCCCTCGCGTGGCTGACAGTTCCTGCTCTGTTCTTCTTCCTGGTTTTCGCCGTCGTGCCGCTGGCCGGTGTACTCATCCTCAGCTTCGCCAGTTGGGACGGCATCGGTGCCATCGGATCAGCAGGGCTGGGTAACTGGTTCTCGGTGCTGGCGGATCCCGGGCTGTACAACGCCCTGGGGCTGACCTTCCTGATCATGATCGCGTCCTGGCTGGTCCAGACTCCCATAAGCCTCCTTCTGGGAGTCTTCACCGCCGGAAGCCAGCGCTACCGGGCGGCCCTTGCGGTGCTGTATTTTCTGCCGCTGCTGCTCTCCTCGGCAGCAGTCGCGATCGCCTTCAAAGCCCTGCTGGACCCGAACTTCGGCCTGGCCACGGGCCTCGGCCTGCCGTTCCTGGCCCAGGACTGGCTGGGAGTCCCGCATCTGGCCCTGGGCCTGGTCATCTTCGTGATCGCCTGGCAGTTCGTCCCCTTCCATACGCTCATTTACCAGGGCGGCGTGCGGCAGATTCCCAAGTCACTCTACGAAGCAGCGGAGATCGACGGGGCGGGAACCATCAAGCAGTTCTTCCACATCACCCTTCCCCAGCTGAAGTACACCATCATCACTTCCTCCACCCTGATGGTGGTGGGGTCCCTGACGTACTTCGACCTGATCTTCGTCCTCACCGGCGGCGGCCCGGGCAACTCCACGCGGATCCTGGCCCTGGACATGTACCTGCGGGGCTTCCGGGCCAACCTCATGGGGCCGGCCAGCGTCATCGCCGTCATTCTCGTACTCATCGGCCTTGCACTCGCCCTGTTCCTCCAGCGCCTTGGAGGCAAGGACAAGCAGGGCAGCCAATTGGAAGGTATGTAGGGTGAGCATCGTCCTGAAAAGCAGCACCGAGGAAGTTCCCGCCGGTTCCCGGACCAACTCCACCGCGCCAAAGCGGGGGCTGGGATCCCGGATGAGAAGGCTGAACCTCCCGGCCGGCCTCGGCGGCTGGATCTGGCTGGCCATCATCATCATTCCGGTCTACTACGTGGTCATCACCAGCCTGAAGACCCAGGAAGGGTACTTCGGCCAGAATCCGCTGGCGCTTCCCACCGCCCCGACGCTGGAAAACTACCAGCTGGTCCTCGAGGCGGATTTCGCGAAGTACTTCATGAACAGCACCATCGTCACGCTGGGTGCTGTCATTCCGACGGTACTGGTCTCCTTTATGGCCGCGTTCGCGATTGTCCGGGGCAAGGGCCGGTTCCTCAAGCTGGTCAACGGTGTCTTCCTGATGGGACTGGCCATCCCGCTGCAGGCAACGATCATCCCCATCTACCTGATGATCATCCGGCTGAGCCTTTACGACAGCCTGCTGGCGCTCATGCTTCCCTCCATTGCCTTTGCCATCCCGCTGACCGTACTGATCCTGTCCAACTTCATCCGCGACGTCCCGAACGAACTGTTCGAGTCGATGCGGCTTGATGGCTGCAGTGAATGGCAGACCATGTGGCGGCTTGCCCTGCCGCTGACCCGCCCCGCGATCGTGACCGTCGCCATCTACAACGGCCTGCACGTCTGGAATGGATTCCTGCTTCCGCTGGTCCTCACCCAGAGCCCGGGACTGCGCGTCCTTCCCCTGGCGTTGTGGACCTTCCAGGGCGAATACAGCGTCAACATCCCGGCTGTGCTTGCCTCGGTGGTGCTCAGCACCTTGCCAATCCTGGTGCTTTACGTTGTGGGCCGCCGGCAGCTGCTCAGCGGCCTGACCGCCGGCTTCAGCAAATAGAAAGGACTTCCGATGACACAACCCAAGCCCCTTCGCGTCGGCATGGTGGGGTACGCCTTCATGGGTGCAGCCCACTCCCACGCCTGGCGCACCGCTCCCCGGTTTTTCGACCTGCCGCTGCAGCCCCGGCTCACCGCCGTCGCCGGCCGGAACGCCGACGGCGTGCGGGCCGCAGCGGACAAGCTTGGCTGGGACTCGGTGGAGACGGACTGGCGCCGCCTGATCGAACGCGACGACATCGACCTGATCGATATCTGCACACCCGGCGACACCCACGCCGAGATCGCCATCGCCGCCCTTGAGGCCGGCAAGCACGTGCTGTGCGAGAAGCCGCTGGCCAACTCCGTGGAGGAAGCCGAGCGGATGACCCTCGCCGCGGAGACCGCCGCCCAGCAGGGAGTCATGTCCATGTGCGGTTTCAGCTACCGCCGCACCCCTGCCCTGGCGCTGGCCAAACGGTTCGTGGAGCAGGGCAGGCTGGGCGAGATCCGCCACGTCCGGGCCCAGTACCTGCAGGACTGGCTCTCCGACGCCAATGCCCCCATGACCTGGCGGCTGGACAAGAGCAAGTCCGGATCAGGATCCCTCGGCGACATCGGGGCGCACAGCATCGATGCGGCCCAGTGGGTCACCGGACAGGACATCACCGGCGTCTCGGCGCTGCTCGAAACGTTCGTTCCTGAGCGCCCGCTGGCCGGCGACCTCGTGGGCCTGGGCGGCCACGGCGACCTCAGCGGGGACGCGCCCCGCGGGAAGGTCACCGTGGATGATGCGGCCATCTTCAGCGCAAAGTTCGACGGCGGCGCCTCCGCAGGTGCCATAGGGGTCTTCGAGGCGACGCGGTACGCGCTGGGCCGGAAGAACGCCATGCGCTTGGAACTGAACGGCACCGAAGGCTCCCTCGCCTTCGATTTCGAGGACATGAATGTCCTGTCCTTCTACGACGCGGCCGAGTCCCCGGACGCCGGCTTCCGGAAAATCTTCGTCACCGAACCCGAGCACCCGTACGTCGGCAACTGGTGGCCCACCGGCCACGGCCTGGGCTACGAGCACGGCTTCACCCACCAGGTGGTGGACCTCGTCACAGCCATCGGTGAAGGCCGCCAGCCCGAACCGTCCTTTGCCGATGCCCTGCAGGTCCAGCGGGTCCTCGCGGCCGTGGAGTCCAGCGCCGCGAACTCAAGCCAATGGCAAAAAGTCTGAGCATCGCCGCAAGCGACAGTACAAGCAAGGAATCCTGATGACACGACGAATCACGCTTTTTACCGGCCAGTGGGCCGACCTGCCCTTCGAGGAGGTGGCCCGGCTGGCCGGCGAGTGGGGCTTCGACGGGCTGGAGATCGCCTGCTGGGGCGACCACCTGGACCCCCGCCGGGCGGCTGAGGACGACAACTACCTCCAGGGCCGGCTGGACATCCTCGAGAAGAACAACCTGCAGGTCTTCGCCATCGCCAACCATCTCACCGGACAGGCCGTGTGCGACGACCCCATCGACGAGCGCCACCAGGGCATCCTGTCCGCTGGGATCTGGGGCGACGGCGACCCCGAAGGTGTCCGGCGCCGCGCCGCTGAGTCCATGAAGGACACCGCACGGGCCGCCGCGCGCCTGGGCGTCAAGACGGTAACGGGCTTTACCGGATCGTCCATCTGGAAGGCGGTGGCCATGTTCCCGCCAGCGTCCGAGGCAATGATCGACGCCGGCTACCAGGACTTCGCGGACCGCTGGAACCCCATCCTGGATGTCTTCGACGAGGTGGGCGTCCGTTTCGCCCTGGAGGTCCACCCGTCCGAAATTGCCTACGACTACTGGACCGCCAAGCGCACCCTGGAGGCGATCGGGCACCGCAAGGGCTTCGGCCTGAACTTCGACCCGTCCCACTTCATCTGGCAGGACCTGGATCCGGTGATGTTCCTCCAGGACTTCGCGGACCACATCCTCCATGTGCACGTCAAGGAATCGGTCCGCCAGCTCGATGGCCGCAACGGGCGCCTGGGCTCCCACCTGGCCTGGGCTGACCCCCGGCGCGGCTGGGACTTCGTCACCGCCGGGCACGGTGACGTCCAGTGGAACCGGATCTTCCGTACCCTGAACGCCATCGGCTATGACGGCCCCACCAGCATCGAGTGGGAGGACGCCGGCATGGACCGGCTCGTCGGCGCACCGCAGGCGCTGGCCATGGTCAAGGAACTCGCCCGCATCGCCCCGCCGGCAGCCGCTTTCGACGCCGCCTTCGCCAGCCGCTGACCCATTTTTCGCCGGCCCTCCGGGGCCGGAAGCCAAACAAAAGGAAACCCCGACATGACAGATCGCAAGAACGCCCTGGTGGTCCGCGGCGGCTGGGACGGCCACCAGCCGTACGAGGCCACCGAGCTCTTCATCCCCTACCTCAAGGACAACGGCTACGACGTCCGCGTGGAGGAATCCCCCAAGGTGTACGCCGATGCCGAGTACATGGCAGGGGTGGATCTGATCATGCAGTGCATGACCATGACCACCATCGAAAAGGACGAGTTCGCCGGGCTGCGGACCGCCGTCGAAAGCGGCACGGGCCTGGCCGGCTGGCACGGCGGCATCGCCGATTCCTACCGCAACAACTCGGACTACCTGCACCTGATCGGCGGCCAGTTCGCCTGCCACCCCGGCAAACACCCGGACGAATGCGTCGGCGAGCAGTCGGACAACTACGTCCCCTACACGGTCAACATGCTCCCGGCCGCCGCGGAACACCCGATCACCAAAGGCATCTCCGACTTCGACCTGGTCACCGAGCAGTACTGGGTGCTCTCCGACGACTACATCGACGTCCTGGCCACCACCACCCAGAAGGTCCGGGAGTGGGACCCCTGGAACCGCGAAGTCACCTCCCCCGCCATCTGGACCCGCCAGTGGGGCAAAGGCCGCATCTTTGTCGCCACCCCCGGCCACCGGGTCGAAATCCTCCAGGACGCCAACGTCCGCACCATCATCGAAAGGGGCCTGCTGTGGGCAAGCCGTTGAAAGTCGGAATCATTGGCTGCGGAGCCATCATCGCGCAGTACCTCACCAACTTCCGCAAACTCGGCCAGATCGACCTGGTGGCCGTGGCGGACCTGGACCCCGCACGCGCCCAGGCCGTGGCGGAGCAGTACGAGGGTGTCCGCGCCATCTCCGTGGACGAGCTCCTCGCTGCGGACGACGTCGAACTGGTCCTGAACCTGACCATCCCCGCCGCCCACGCGGAGGTGGCGCTGAAGGCCATTGCGGCCGGAAAGAGCGTCTACGGCGAGAAGCCCCTCGCCGCCACCACTGCGGAGGCGCGCCAGGTGCTGGACGCGGCGCGCGAGGCGGGCGTCGCCGTCGGCTGTGCTCCTGACACCGTACTGGGCACCGGCATCCAGACCGCCCGCAAGGCGATCGACGACGGCCTGATCGGTGCGCCGATATCCGCCTCCGCCACGATGGTGACCCCGGGCCACGAGCGCTGGCACCCCAACCCGGACTTCTACTACCAGCCCGGCGGCGGCCCGCTGCTGGACATGGGCCCCTACTACGTCACCGCCCTGGTCACCCTGCTGGGCCCCGTGGTCTCGGTCATCGGCGCGGCGAGCCACACCCGGAACGAACGCATCATCGGTTCGGGACCGCGCCAGGGCGAAAAGGTCCCCGTCAACATCGATTCCCATGTCACCGGTGTCCTGGTGCACGCCTCCGGCGCGCTGTCCACGCTCTTCATGAGTTTCGACGCCGTCAAGTCCAAGTCGCCCAACATCGAGATCCACGGGGAGCGCGGATCGCTGGTGGTGCCGGACCCGAACCACTTCGACGGCGACGTCCAGCTGTTTTCCCTCGGGGCAGAGGACTGGGAGACCCTTCCCGTGTCCGCCGGCTACGTCGATTCCGGCAGAGGCTTCGGTATCGCCGACCTCGCCTCCACCCCTGAAGGCTCCGAGCCACGCGCCGGCGGGGCCATGGCCTACCACGCCCTGGACGTCATGGAATCCGTGCTCAAGTCAGCGCACAGCGGCACGGCAGTGCGCATCAACAGCACCGTTGAGCGGCCGGCGAGCGTGGAACTGGCCGTCCTGGCCACTGACGTGGACTCATTCCAGCCCCAGGAAGCTGCTTCCTAGGCCTTTCCGTTGTTCATCGGGCGGCGAGTGTCGTGCGGTCAGCGAAGGGGGCGGTGCCCGTCGTCGTCGCCGTGGACGGAGCCGGTAAGAACCTCAACAACAGCGAGCTGGCCGGTGGTGTCCGGGACGCCGGGGAATTGGACCTGCGGAGCGTCTTCGGGCGTCACCGGCGGCCGGTCCGCCTGCCGCATGCGCAGAAGCGCAATGGCGGAAATGAGGAACCAGGCCACGTTCGTGACCACGGATGGCCATGCTTCGTGGACGGATCCGTTGATGATGAAGGCCACGGCACCCAGGAGATTTGCCGTCTGGAAACCCCTGCCGGCCTTCATCCAGCCCATGGAAACGGCAAGGTAGGCACTGAGGATGGCAACCGCACCGGCCCAGCCGGCAATTTCCCACAGCAGTTCCATGGAGACCTCTCAAGGGCGGTGCCCGGCAGGCAGAGGCCGGGCAAGGTTGTTGACGGGGTTTTCGGGGTGTCTTTTGCCGGAGGCCACTGCTGGCTGGATCAGGCTTTGCCGGACAAACCGTTTACTCGAGCCCGCAAGCGGGCGAGGACCTCATTTGTTGGTCGGCGGGATAATCATACTCTGCGGAGGGGCGTCCTTTTATCGCCCGCAGCCCGGTTTCCGCGCTCTGGACAACTCCCCCGCCGCGTAGCACCATCTGAAAGGTGACCACCAGCCCCCTCTCCGATGCCCGCCTGCGCGAACTCAGGGACCTCCGCCGCGTCAAGGACCGGATCGACCGGGAGTATGCGCAGCCGCTGGACGTCGAATCCCTAGCCCGCGGGGTCCACATGTCGGCCGGGCACCTGAGCCGCAGGTTCAAGCTCGCCTACCAGGAAAGCCCCTACAGCTACCTGATGACCCGGCGCATTGAACGGGCCATGGCGCTCCTTCGCCGTGGCGACGTTTCCGTCACGGAGGCGTGCTTCGCCGTCGGCTGTTCCTCGCTGGGGACGTTCAGCACGCGCTTCACGGAACTCGTGGGAATGCCGCCCAGCGTATACAAACAGGAGGCGGCGATGTCGACGGCGGGCATCCCCGCGTGCGTGGCGAAACAGGTCACCAAACCGGTCAGGAATCGAGAAGCGTCCGCGCCGGAGCCGCAACTAGCATGGCTGCCATGAACAACATCAGCATTTCCTCTAGCTTCCTTCCGCACACCGATCCGGACGCCTCGCTGGCGTTCTACCGCGATGCCCTGGGCTTCGAGGTCCGCAACGACGTTGGCCGCGGCACCATGCGCTGGATCACCGTGGGACCCGCCGGCCAGCCGGACGTGTCCATCGTCCTGCACCCGCCGGCCGTGGACCCCGGCATCACCGATGACGAGCGCCGGACCATCGCGGAGATGATGGCCAAGGGCACCTACGCCACCGTCATCCTGTCAGCACCTAACGTGGACGAAGCCTTCGCAAAAGTGGAGGCGACCGGGGCGGACGTGGTCCAGGAGCCGGTGGACCAGCCGTACGGAATCCGCGACTGCGCGTTCCGCGACCCGGCCGGCAACACCGTCCGCATCAACCAGCAGCAGTAAGCCGCAGCGAGCCCAGGGAGACGCATGAGCACCGACACCGGGACCCACACCCAAGCCCATACCGAAAGAAATGGCGTGCACATCGCGGACACCCACGGCCTCATCCGCGTGCAGGGCGCGCGGGAAAACAACCTCAAGGACATCAGCGTCGAGCTGCCCAAGCGCCGGCTGACCGTGTTCACCGGTGTCTCCGGTTCCGGCAAGAGCTCGCTGGTGTTCGCCACCATCGCCGCAGAGTCGCAGCGCCTGATCAACGAAACCTACAGCGCGTTCGTCCAGGGCTTCATGCCTTCGCTGGCCCGGCCCGAGGTGGACTTCCTGGAAGGGCTCACGACGGCGATCATCGTGGACCAGGAGCGGATGGGCGCCAACCCGCGCTCCACCGTTGGGACGGCCACGGACGCCCATGCAATGCTCCGCATCCTTTTCAGCCGGCTCGGCTCCCCGTACGTCGGCCCGCCCACCGCCTATTCCTTCAACGTGCCCACGCGCAAGGCCAGCGGCGTGATGTCCACGGAGAAGGGCGGGCGGGTGGAAAAGGCCGTGGTCCAGCAGGCCGTCTACCTCGGCGGCATGTGCCCGCGGTGCGAGGGGATGGGCAACGTCAGCGACATTGACCGGACAGCGCTCTACGACGACGAAAAGTCCCTGAGCGAGGGCGCCCTGCTTGTTCCGGGCTACTCCATGGACGGCTGGTACGGGCGCCTGTTCGAGGGCATGGCGCTCCCCATGGACAAACCGATTTCCAAGTTCACCAAGAAGCAGCTGGACACGATGCTCTACGCGGAGCCCACCAAGATCAAGGTGGAGGGCGTCAACCTGACCTTCGAGGGGATCATCCCCAAGATCCAGAAGTCCATGCTGTCCAAGGACCCGGAGGCGATGCAGCCGCACGTGCGCCGGTTCGTGGAACGCGCGGTGACCTTCCAGACCTGCCCGGAGTGCCACGGGACCCGGCTGACCCGGCAGGCCCTGTCCTCAAAGATCAACGGCAAGAACATTGCCGAGCTGTGCCAGATGCAGATCAGCGACCTGGCCGGGTGGATCCGGGACCTGAAGGACCCCTCCGTGGCTCCCCTGCTCAAGGGCCTCCAGCACCTGCTCGACTCCTTTTCCGACATCGGCCTGGGCTACCTCAGCCTGGACCGGCCCGCCGGCACCCTCTCCGGCGGTGAGGCCCAGCGCACCAAGATGATCCGGCACCTGGGCTCCTCGCTCACGGACGTCACGTACGTCTTCGATGAGCCCTCCATCGGCCTCCATCCCCACGACATCGAGCGCATGAACCAGCTGCTGCTCCAGCTGCGGGACAAGGGCAACACCGTCCTGGTGGTGGAGCACAAGCCGGAAATGATCACCATCGCGGACCACGTCGTCGACCTCGGTCCCGGCGCCGGCACCCAAGGCGGCGAGGTCTGTTACGAGGGCAGCGTGGAGGGCCTGCGGTCCAGCGACACCATTACCGGCCGGCACCTCGGGGACCGCGCGTCCTTGAAGGACGCCGTCCGGAAGGCTTCGGGGGCGCTGGAGGTCCGCGGCGCGTCCACGCACAACCTGCAGGCGGTCGACGTCGACATCCCCCTGGGCGTCCTGACGGTAGTTACCGGTGTGGCCGGCTCGGGCAAGAGTTCGCTGATCCACGGCTCGGTGGCCAAGCGCGAGGGGGTGGTGGTGATCGACCAGGGCGCCATCCGCGGCTCCCGGCGCAGCAACCCGGCCACCTACACCGGCATGCTGGAGCCCATCCGCAAGGCGTTCGCGAAGGCCAACGGGGTGAAGCCTGCCCTGTTCAGCTCCAATTCCGAGGGCGCGTGCCCCACCTGCAACGGCGCCGGCGTCATCTTCACCGAGCTGGGGGTCATGGCCACGGTCGAGTCGCCGTGCGAGGACTGCGAAGGCCGCCGGTTCCAGGCTTCCGTCCTTGAATACACCCTCGGCGGCCGGAACATTGCCGACGTGCTGGCCCTGTCCGTGACGGAGGCTGCCGCCTTCTTCGCGGAGGGCGAGGCCAAAACGCCGGCGGCCCGGACCATCCTGGACCGGCTCGACGACGTGGGGCTGGGCTACCTCAGCCTCGGCCAGCCGCTCACCACCCTTTCCGGCGGCGAGCGCCAGCGGCTCAAGCTCGCCACGCAGATGGCGGAGAAAGGCGACGTCTACGTGCTGGACGAGCCCACCACCGGCCTGCATCTCGCCGACGTCGAGAACCTGCTGGGCCTGCTGGACCGGCTGGTTGACTCCGGCAAGTCCGTGATTGTGATCGAGCACCACCAGGCGGTGATGGCGCACGCCGACTGGCTCATCGACCTGGGTCCGGGAGCAGGGCACGACGGCGGCCGGATCGTTTTCGAGGGCACGCCGGCTGGGCTGGTGGCCGACGCCTCAACGCTCACCGGCAAGCACCTGGCCGCTTACGTTGGTTCGCAGGTGGCATGACGGAGACCTACCGGTACGACGTCCAGATCCTGCACCTGCTGGTGTCACCGGGGCACGCCTACTTCGGACGGGCCCGGGACGGCGCCGCGGAGGTGCCGACGTTCGACGCCCAGGCCGCCGAAGTGGTGGCGGGCAAGGGCATCGCGGGTGACCGGTTCTTCGGAAAGGCCGCCCACATGGACGCCGCAGTGACGCTGATCGCCGTCGAGGCCCTGGAAGTCATGGCCGCGGAACTTGGGGCCGGACCGTTTGATCCCCTGGCCACCCGCCGGAACGTGATCCTCCGCGGAGCGCACCTCGCTCCGCTGCTGGGGCAGGACTTCACCCTGGAGTCCGGCGGTTCCCGGGTTGGGCTCCACGGCGGGCGTCCCGCACACCCCTGCGCCTGGATGAACGAGGTGCTGGCGCCGGGAGGCCATGCCGCCATGCGAGGCAGGGGCGGGATCCGTTGCCGCGCCCTGTCGAGTGGCACCCTGCACCGGGGCCCGGCGGTCCTGGTCAGCCCCGTTCCGCTGGACCCCGGGCAGGCTGGCGTGCCGAGCCTGCTGCGGCCCGGCCGGCTGCCGTAGCTGGACTTCCGACGGCGTCACACACGGCACGCTTTTGGCCCACCACGGCCTCGGGGCCGCGGAAACCCGCGCCGCCGCCCCCGCCTTTTCCCCAAAAGCGTGTTTTGCGTGACGCCCTGACAGGTGGCCAGCGCAGCACATCTGATTGCACAACGGGTCCTGGCAGGGCACCCCTTGCCCGCAGCAACCGTCATAGCCTTGGAGCAGCCCGCATTCCACGGACGCGGGAACACCGCCGTCGGAACAATGAACAACTGCTGGAGGGATGGTGCCGCGCATATTCATCACCGGTTCCGCTGACGGGCTGGGACGGCACACTGCCGGTACGCTGCTGGACGAGGGCCACGACGTCGTCGTGCATGTGCGCAGCGCCGCCCGCCTTGGCGCAGTCCAGGACCTCCTGGACCGCGGCGCCGCCGCCGTTGTTGGCGACTTGGCCGACCTGGGGCAGTCGCGGGACGTCGCCGAACAAGTCAACCGGGTGGGGCCGGTGGACGCCGTCATCCATAACGCGGGAGTGCTGCACGGCCCGGACGTCTTCAACGTCAATGTCGTGGCCCCCTACCTCCTCACCGCACTCATCCACCGCCCGCGCCGGCTGATATATGTCAGCAGCGGCATGCACCGCGGCGGCCGCGCCGAGCTCGGGAAACTCGACGGGGGCGCCCGGACGGCGACCTACTCGGACAGCAAGCTTTACCTCACGGCCCTGGCGGCCGCCGTCGCCCGTTTATGGCCGGACGTCCTCAGCAACGCCGTCGACCCCGGCTGGGTGCCCACCAAAATGGGCGGCGCCGGGGCCCCGGACGATCTCCGGCTCGGTCACTTGACGCAGGAGTGGCTGGCCACCAGCGAGGATCCGGCGGCGCTCACGAGTGGCGGCTACTGGTTCCACCAGCACCGGCAGGAACCGCACCCGGCCGTCCACGACGAGGCGTTCCAGAACAAACTCCTGGACCACCTGGCCCGGATCACCGGCGAGCGCCTGGCCTGACCCAAAGCCCGCCGGGGATCACATCACCGCAGTGGCGTTCGCGGGTGATCCGGTTCCGCCGGTGATGTTCAGCGGCTTGACGGTGATGAAGGCGTCCCACTGGCCGGTAACCCGCATGTGCCGGGTCAGCGGACCCAGCCGCCACAGTTCCCCCAGCGGCAGGCCCAGCTTGGCCAGCAGCTGCTGGTGCATCATGCCGTGGTCGTTCGGTGCTGAATCGAGGTAAGGGCTGGCGGGCAGTGCGGGCAGGCATTCGAGGGCAAAATTGTCCGCCGCCAGGAGCGCGAGCCGGCGGTCCCATGCCCACGCAACGAACTCCTCGGACTGGGCCACGCCCGTTGCCCGCCTGCTGTCCCGCATGCGCTGCTTCTCCTCCGGCTGCAGGCCAAGGAACCATTCGCACCAGCCCGTATGCAGCATGAGGATGTCGCCCTGCCGGAGGCTCGCGGACTGGGCGGCCATCGCCCCCTCGATCAGGTCAAGGCCCAGGGGTTCCCCGGCGGCGTGGTCAATCGGAGCACCCTGCCCGGCGCGGTACCCGGCCAGGTCCACCAGCACTCCCCTCCCCACAATGGGACTGTCCGCCCATTCCTGGATGCCGAGGTCCGGCGTGCCCTCGCTGATGCGGTCATCGGGCGTGCCGTTGTAGAAACCGGCGTCGTCCGCCCGGCGGTGGCGCAGCCCGTCGATCTGGCTGGATCCCTGCAGGTAGTACCCGTCAAGATAATCATCGCGGTGGGCAGGGTGCGAGGAGTAGATGGTGTGCCGGGGGGCGCTGCGCTTAAGGGACATGCCCGGGTCGAAGGCATCCGCCGGATAGTCCAGGCCAAAGGCAGTTCCGGTCCGGATGCAGTCCCGCGCGTCCCGCACCGTTTGGGGAGTAATGAACGACGGCGTCCCCCGGGTTGGGTCCGGAAACAGGCCCCAGGAAGTCCCGGCCAATGCGCCCTCCCGGCGGAGGAGTTCAGCGAACGTCGGGTGCCGTCCGTCTTCGGCAGCAGGACTCACCGTGCCCCCGCTTCCTGGGGCTGATCCTGGTCCTGGCGGCGTTTGTAACTGAGCAGGAACCCGGCGACGGCACAGATGGAGGCGGCGATGCAGATGGGCGCCTTGATGGTGCCGTTGAGCAGTGTCAGCCACTCGCCTTTGCCGGCCGCCAGGGCGATGGCCTGCCCGGCCACGAACACGACGCCGCCGGCCAGCAGCACTGCCAGGGTCAGGACGAAGAGGACTTCGATGGCCCTTCGGATCGGTTGCATGTGTCTTTTTCCTTTAGATGGGCAGGATGCCGAGGATGATCAGGACGCCGATGCCCAGCAGCGGCAGGGCGTAGTGGGTCAGCAGCCGGAGGAATGTGGTGATCGGGTCCACGTCCGCTATGCCGCACGCCACGTACAGCGGGGCCCCTCCCGGCGGGACCGCCGCCTCGCAGGAGGAGAAGACAAGGACGGCCACGGCCGCCGTGGTGGCCGGGACACCTGCTGCCACCAAGGCGGCCACACCGACGGTTCCGACGGCCGCCATGGTCGCCGTCGCCGAAAGGGGCGCAGCCACGGCGATGACGATCAAGCCGATCAGGATGGCCAGGATCCACAGCGGCAGGTTCATCCCGTTGAGCAGTTCGGTCATCTGCTTGGGCAGGCCGGTGGCGGCGAGGGCGTTGGCACCGGCGAAGGCGAACACCACGGTGACGCCCACGATGCCGAAGCGCGGCGCGGACTCCTCCAGCAGCGCCCACCAGGCCCGGCCATCGGCGGGCAGCTTCTTCCGGCCCAGCAGGACGCCGGTGATGATGAGGACCACGGGGATCCAGACAATCACGCTGACCGATCTGGTGACGTCTCCGCCGGTCCAGTCCGACAGTCCCTTGGCGATGGCGCCGGAGGTGATGACCAGGGGAATGGCCACCACCACAAACAGCAGCAGGGTGGCCCAGCCGCGGCCGAACGCGGCCCGGACAGGCAACCGGTGCGCGGCGTCAAGCGGTGCCATGCCGCTCTTGCGGACCAGGAGCCAGGTGACAATCAGCCGGTGCACGAAGCACCACAGGCCGCCGAACAGCAGCGGAAGCACCAGCGCATTGATGTCCAGCAGGGGCCCCACCGTGGCGGAACCCACCAGGACGAACATCGAGGCACTGAACGGAAACGTGATGCCCATTCCAGCGTTCCCCGCCACAAGCGTGGCCGCCGAGGGCTTGTCCAGCCGGGACTTTTCCATCCACGGGATGGTCACCGATCCCACCGTTGCGGCGATGGCGGCCTGGTTGTGGACCACGCTGCCCAGTCCCGCTGATGCCACGGTGGAAACCCAGGCCGGCCCGCCTTTGACGCCGCCGATCAGGGAGTTCAGCAGGTCGATCAGCCGGTCCAGCACGCCGGTCCTGTCCAGCAGGTAGCCCATGAACACGAACGCCATGGTGGCGTAGACGATCTCGTCCGTGATGGCCGAGTACAGCGCCGCCAAGCCGATTTGCGCCGCAGCCGCCCCGGTGAACGGAAGCACGGCCAGGAACCCGAGGATCATGGCTTCCCCGACGCTGCGCTTGAGCACGGTGGTCCACAGCAGGATGACGGCAAGGTAGGCGCCGAGTGCCCAAATGCCGATCATGCTGCTGCTCCTGACGGCGGTACGCCGGTTAGGTGGTGAGTCACGTAAATACCCGTTCCTGATTCTGCCCGACTCCGGGCTCAGCGCAAGGCCGGCGCTGATTCCTGGGCGATGCGGCCAAGGGCGGCAGCGGACGCGGTGGTCATCTCGGCGGGCACTCCAAGGTCGCCGAGGTAGCCGGCGGTGTCCCGCATCTCCTTCGAGCGGCGGACGGCGTGCTTGGCAGTCCCGGTGAGGAACCGGTCAATCACTGCCTGCCCGTCACCGGCCAACTGGTTCGCAATCTGCGCGCGGATCCATTCTTCGAGCCCGGCCGCCCGGCCCGCGGTGACTGCCTCGACCACCACGGAGGCCAGGCCCTTCATCAGGACGCTCCGTAGGAGTTTGTGCGCCATGGCCGCCCCGGGTTCCCCGTCAGCAATTTCGACGTCGACGCCAAGGGGGCTGAGCAGCCGGGCCACCGCCTGGGCACCCTTTCCGCTGACCATCAGGGGCGTCCTTTCGCCCAGTGCGGAAACCGGTCCCAGGATGGCGACGTCGGCGAAGGCGGCTTTGCTTGGCAGCTGTCCGAGTTCCTTCATGACTCCGGGGGAGGATGAGGTGAAGTCCGCGTAGCAGCTGCCTGTTTCGAGGACCGGAAGGCACTCCCCGGCGACGCT
The DNA here is from genome assembly GCF_048957775.1 of Pseudarthrobacter sp. CC4. Lineage (NCBI taxonomy): Bacteria > Bacillati > Actinomycetota > Actinomycetes > Micrococcales > Micrococcaceae > Pseudarthrobacter > Pseudarthrobacter sp. CC4. Next base: position 77,747 of record NZ_JARCCZ010000016.1, read on the forward strand.
GCGCGCCGCGGCGGCACCCGTCATCACCAGGACAATGTCTGCTCCGATGCAGGCTTCGGCGGCAGTCGCCGCGCGGGTGACGCCGGCGGGGGCGGTGGGCGCAACGGGATCAAAGCCCGTGACCTTGTGGCCGGCGGCGTGGAGTGCCGCGGCGTAGGTGGCGCCGGCTTCGCCGAGGCCAATAACGGTTACCGCTGTCATGGTTTCTCTGTCTTTCTTGCGTTAGTGGCGGGCAGCGACGATGGTTTGGCGGCGGCTGGTTTCATCGGCGAAGACTGCTTCGGCGGCTTCGGCGACGGCGGCTGCCTGCTCCCGGGGAATCACCACGACGCCGTCTGAGTCGCCGACGATGACGTCGCCCGGCAGGACGGGGACGCCGCCGAAAGCGAGCGGCGACCCCAGGCGGTAGGGGCCGTTCTTGTAGGGGCCGGCGGGGGAAGTAGCCCGGGCGAAGACGGGCATGCCGATCTCACCCAGCGCCTCGGCGTCGCGCGCTGCTCCGTCAAGCGCGAAACCCGCGATGCCAAGGTTGATGGCACGTTCACCAATGAGTTCACCGAGCAGTGCGCGGGAGGAGTCGCCGCCGCCGGCCACCACAATGACATCGCCGGGCCGGGCCAGCTCCAGCGCCTTGTGGATGCCCTGGTTGTCCCCCGGTCGGGTCCACACCGTGAAGGCAGGCCCGGCCAGGTTGGCACCTGGCCAGATCGCCTGGATGGCGGAGTCGGCGACGCCAAGCCGGTCCATGGCGTCGCCGATGTTGGCGGCCGGCAGTTTGGCGAGGCGTTCCACAACGTCCCTGGCGGGGCGGGGGAAATCGGCGTCGATGATGTCGATTGCTGGTGTTGTCATGATGGCTTCCGTCCGGTGGTTGCGGGAGGGTCAGTCGGTTTTCTGGACCAGCGGGAGGACCTTCTTGAAGTCCTCTTCCTGCCCGGCCCAGAACTGCTTGTAGTCGTTGCCGGAGAGGTAGCTGGTCTGCAGGCCGAGGTCGTTCATCTTCTGCACGACGGACGGATCTTCGATGGCCTTCTGGATGGCAGCCTCAAGCTTCGTTGCTACGGCTTCAGGCAGTCCGGCGGGGGCGGAGTAGCCACGGGCGGTCCCCGCTTCAACTTCGTAGCCAGCTTCCTTGAACGTGGGAACGTCCGGCAGTGAAGGGGACCTCTCGGACGTCATGACACCCAGGACGCGGGCCTTGCCCTGCTTGGTCAGGTCCGTCACGTCGCTGACGTTCGCCACCAGGATGTCAACGTGCTTGCCCAGGAATGCCGTGGTTGCCTGTGATGCGCCTTCAGAGAAGTGGACGGGTGCGAACTCCGCACCGGTCACCTGCTGGATCTGCGCCATGGCGAAGTGCTCGCCGGTCTGCAGGCCGGTGGTGCTCGCGGTCATGGACTTCGGGTTTGCCTTGGCTGCATCCAGGAGCTCCGTGAGCGTCTGGTACGGGCTGTCCGGCTGGACCGCAATGACGGCGGGGTCGATGACCTGGCGGCCCAGCGGCTGGAAGCTGTCGCGGGTGTACTTGGCGCCGCGGGCTGGATCCAGGGGTGATACGACGACGGACGGGGAACCGGTGGCGCCGATGGTGTAGCCGTCCGGCGCCGCGCTGGTCAGCTGGGTGTAACCGATCTGGCCGCCGGCGCCGGGCTTGTTGATGACCTCCACGTTGGTGCCGAGTTCCTTTTCCAGGATGGGCTGGATGAGCCGGGCGGCCGTGTCCACGGCACCGCCCGACGAGAAGGCGACCACGAGGTCGATCGTCTTGCCCTTCTTCGGGAAGTCGCCGGCGGAGGCGTTGGTGGCTCCGGCGTTGGCGCCACAGCCGGTGAGTGCAATCAGGGATGCTGCCGCGATGGCGGCGGCGATGCGGGAACGGGTTTTCATGGTTCTTCTCCTTTGAAGGGGTGTTGGGGGCAGTACCGGAAGGGGTTTAGGTTTCGGGGTCTTCATTGAGCGCTTTCGGCTTGCGGAGCTTGAGCATTGGGCTGAAGACGATCAGCAATCCCAGGCCGATCAGGACTGCTGAGATGGGGCGGCTGGTGAAGATACTGAAGTCGCCCTGCGAAATTTCGAGGGATTCGCGCAAGGAGCGTTCCATCAGCGGGCCGAGGACCAGGGTCAGCACCATGGGTGCCAGCGGGATGTCCAGGTGCCGGAGGGCGAGGCCCAGGAGCCCGAAGCCGATCATCACGAAGACATCGAAGACGCTGAAGTTGATGGTGTAGGCGCCGATCACCATGAAGAGCAGGATCAGCGCGGTCAGGATCGACGACGGGACACGGAGGATGGAGGTCCAGAGGCCCACCAGCGGAACGTTGAGGACCAGGAGGAGGAGGTTTCCGATGAAGAGGCTGGCGATGATGGCCCAGGCGATTTCGGAATGTTCGGTGAACAGGGTGGGGCCTGGGGTGAGGCCCTGCTGGAGGAAGGCGCCCATCAGGACAGCGATGGTGGGCGACGCCGGAATGCCGAGGGTGAACAGCGGGATCAGGGCGGCGTTGGCATGGGAGTTGTTGGCCGTTTCAGGGCCGGCAACACCTTCGATGGCGCCCTTGCCCAGTTCGCTGCGGTGGCGGGAGAACTTCTTCTCCGCGCCGTAGGCCAGCAGGGACGAAACGGAGCCGGTCATGCCCGGGATGAGTCCGAGGCCGAAGCCGATCCCGGTGCCGCGGGCCATGGCCGGTGCGCTCCGGCGCCATTCCTTGCCGGTGGGAAGCAACGAGCGGAAGTTCGGGGCGTGCACCGTGGGCGTTGCCGTGCCCTTGCGATAGGACAGGAGTTCGGAGAGACCGAAGACGCCCACAATCACGGCAACGAAGCTGACGCCGTCCAGCAAACGGTCCATGCCGAAGGTGAACCGGGGGGCACCGGCGACGGGGTCGATGCCCACCATGGCGATCAGCAGGCCGAGGGCACCTGAGATCACCGCCTTGACCATCGATTTGCCGGCGAGCGCAACAAGCAGGGATATGCCCACCACCATCAGCGCGAAGAATTCCGGCGGCCCCACGAGCAGGCCCAGTTCCCCGAGCGGCTTGGCTGCCGCCACCAGGCCGATGGTGGCCACAGTTCCACCCACAAACGATCCGACGGCGGCGATGGTCAGGGCGGCTCCGGCCTTGCCGATCTTGGTCATTGCGTAGCCGTCAATGGTGGTGATGGCGGAGGCGGCTTCGCCGGGAGTATTCAGCAGCACGCTGGTGATGGTTCCCCCGTAGGCGGTGCCGTAGAAGATGGCACAGAGCATGATGATGGCACCGGTGGCATCCAGGTTCAGGGTGAGCGGGATGAGCAGTGCAACGCCGGCGACGGGACCGATTCCGGGCAGGACCCCGATGATGGTGCCCAGGAGGCAGCCCAGGAAGGCAAAGAGCAGGTTCTGCCAGGTCATGGCGGCGGCAAAGCCGCCCATAAGTTCGTTGAAGATATCCACGACTAGAGTCCGATCGTGTTCAGCAGGGGGAAGGCCGAGACGGGCAATGACACGTTCAAGCCGTAATTGAAGGCGTAGAACGCGCCCACGCTGCCAGCGAGCGCTGTGACCAGGGAGGAGACCCAGCCCCGGCGGCCGCGCAGCTTCAGGTGGTACAGGAGGAAGAAGAACATGCTGAGCTGGAAGCCGATCAGGTCCATGACGGCCGCTAGGATCGCTAGGCTCAGGACGACGGCGGCCACCAGTCCGCGGTCAACGCCGTCCGCCGTTTCGCTGGGACTGCGGAGTTCCTGGAGCAGCCACAACACGGCCATGGCGGCGAGGACCGCGCCCATCGCGAAGGGGAACAGGCCAGGGCCTGGTCCCAGGGAAGTCCAGAGGCCGAGGCCGAGCGAGCTGACCAGGACGTAGACGCCGACGGCGGCGAAAGCGCCGATCCCCACGAGCACGGAGGGGGCCACCCGGCCGGTGCTCGTTGGTTTGGTCATCACTGACTCCGTTGTCATTGGTTCCTTCTTACTGTGCGTCGTTTTCACGCTGCGTCATTGCATTCCACAGAATGAAACTATATTGCGTACAGAGAAATAGTGACAGCAGACACACGCGCTGTCAAGCGCAAGGAACTTACATAGAATGAAAGGATGGTTACGACGACACCCACGCCCGCGGGCAGCCCGGCAGACGAGGGCCCCAAGGCCTCGAACATGCGTTCCCTCTCCCGCGCCATGGAGGTCTTCGCGGAACTGCAGCGCGCCGAGCGCCCCCAGCGGCTTAGCGACCTGGCCAGGAACTGCGGCATGAGCCTGCCCACCACGCTCCGGATCCTGCGGGTGCTGCAGGATTTCGGCATGGTGAGCCAGACAGACAAGTCCTACCGGATCGGGCCGGCCGTGCTACCGGCGGCAAAGAGCTTCCTTGAGAACGATCCCTTGGCGGTTGCCGGACGTCCGGTCCTGCAACAGCTGGCAACGCAGACCGGCATGTCCGTTTCTCTCCATACCCGGCTCGGGAACGAGCGGATCCTGGTGGCGCGGGTTCAAGGCAAGGCGCCCATGCAGTACGACCTTCCCTTGGGTAAACGCCTGCCACTGACCCGCGGCGCGGCAGGGAAAATCCTGATTGCAGACGCTTCTGACGCAGAGCTCGAACAGGTCGTGGCGGCCGCGATCGCCGCCGGCCATGAGGAGCCGGGATTCACGGTTGAGGAACTGCGGTCGCGGCTGCCCGGGCCAGGCCTGGACTACGCGTACTCCGCGAACGAGCGCGTCGTGGGCGTGCTATCCGTCGGGGTTGCCTTGACCAACAGGGCAGGCCGCGCCAACGAGGCCATGGCGCTGAACTGCCCGGCAGAGGCGACGACCGAAGAGAAAATCAAGGCCAATGTCCCGGAGCTGCGACGCGCCGCCCGCAGGCTGTCGGAACTGCTCGAGGGCTCCGTCTATTAGGAGGCTTGCACCCGGCCCCAGGGCCTGAAGGGGGCGAAACTGCAGGCGAACCTCGGTGGGACGTTTGGTGAACATCCGGCAAAATCCGCCAATTGCGCCGCACGGGGCGTTGATACTGGAGTACATGCCTTTTGTTACCCGCCAGTACGGACAATCGCCCACCCGCCGCCAGGTCCTCCGCGCAGGCGGCCTTGCCGCGGCCGTCGCCGGAGTGGCGCCCCTCGTCTCGAGCCCTGCCCAGGCGGCTGATCCGCTGTTCGCGCATGGAGTTGCCTCCGGCGATCCGCACCCGGACAACGTGGTGCTCTGGACCCGGGTGACCCCCAGCCCGGAAGCCACACCCGGCTCGGGACTCGGCCCCGCCGCAACAGTGAACTGGGAAGTGGCGGCCGACCCCGCCTTCACAAGGATCGTCTCGAAGGGCTCGGTGAAGACCGGGCCGGAGCGTGACCACACCGTGAAGGTGGTCGCCGATCGCCTGCAGCCGGGCACCCCGTACTGGTACCGCTTCACAGTGGGCCGCGGGATGTCCGCCACAGGCCGGACCAAGACGGCACCGGCGGCCGGGGCCCAGGTGGAGCAGCTCCGCTTCGGCGTGGTCTCCTGCGCCAACTATCAGGCAGGCTACTTCAGCTCCTACCGCCACCTCGCCCAGCGCGGGGACCTCGACGCCGTGCTCCACCTCGGCGATTACCTCTACGAGTACGCACCCGGGGAATACCAGGCGAGGGACGTCGTCGTACGCCCGCACGATCCCGCCGTCGAAATGACCACCCTCTCGCATTACCGGCGCCGGCACGCCCAGTACAAAACAGACGCCGACCTGCAGGCCCTGCATTCGGCTGCACCCTTCATCGTCACCTGGGACGACCATGAAGCGGCCAACGATGCCTGGAGCGGAGGAGCGGAAAACCACACCGAGGGCGCAGAGGGGCCCTGGGCCGAACGCCGCGCGGCTGCCAACCAGGCCTACGCGGAGTGGATGCCCGTGCGCTACCAGCCCGGAGGTCCGCTGTACCGCCGCCTTGACTTCGGTTCGCTGGCCAGCCTGTCCATGCTGGACCTCCGCTCCTACCGGAGCCAGCAGGCCGCCAACGGCCTCGACCCCGCCGTGGACAGCCCGGACCGCACCATCACGGGAGCTGCGCAGATGGACTGGCTGCTGGGCAACCTCACCTCCGGCGGCCCCCAGTGGAAGCTGGTGGGCAACCCGGTGATGATTGCCCCCGTCCGGGTTCCCTCGACGCTCAGCCTGGCCGAACTGGCGGGGGTCCAGAAGCTCATGGGCGGCACCACCGTCGACGGCGTCCCCTACAACGTGGACCAGTGGGACGGCTACGAGGCGGACCGGAGCCGGGTGGTCCGGCACCTGCGGGACCAGGCAATCAAGGACACCGTTTTCCTCACCGGCGACATCCACTCCGGGTGGGCCTGCGACCTCCCCGCCGACCCCCTGACCTACCCCACCACCGGCGATTCGGTGGCGGCGGAACTGGTCTGCACGTCGGTGACCAGTGACAACCTCGACGACATACTGAACGCTCCACCGCGGACCTCCTCCCTGGGGGTGGAGGCGGCCATCAGGACGGCCAACCCCCACGTGAAGTACCTCGACTTCGACTCGCATGGATACTCCGTCCTGGACGTCACTCCTGCGGGAGTCCGGATGGACTGGTACGTCCTTGCCGACCGGACGGCGCAGGCCTCGGCGGCCACGCTGTCCACCTCCTTCAGGGTCGGTGCCGGCACCGGCAAAGTCGTCGCGGCAACCGGCGGCGCGCTGTGAACCCGGACCGCCGCCAGTTCCTGCGCCTCGCCGGCGCCGGAAGTGCCGCCGTCGTCCTTTCAGCGGCGCCCGGCACGTCGTGGGCCGGCCCGGCGACGAATCCCGGCACCGCCCGGACGCGCACCTATGTCCTTGTGGTGGACGGCTGCCGGCCGGACGAGATCACCCCTGAGCTGACCCCGCGGCTCGCCGCGCTGCGGACGCAGGGCACCAACTTCCCTGCCGCCAGGTCGCTGCCGGTGATGGAGACGATCCCGAACCACGTCATGATGATGACCGGCGTCCGGCCGGACAGGTCCGGAGTCCCCGCCAACTCGGTTTACGATCCCGCCGAGGGGGCAGCCAGGGACATGGACCGCGAAACCGACCTCCGCTTTCCCACGCTGCTTGAACGCCTGCGCGACTCCGGCTTCACCACCGCCTCCGTCCTGAGCAAGAAGTACCTCTACGGAATCTTCGGCACGCGGGCAAGCTACCGCTGGGAGCCTTATCCCCTGCTGCCCGTGACAGGACACGCGCCGGACGCCGCGACCATGGACGCCCTGCTGGCCATCGTTAGCGGCCCCGACCCGGACTTCACGTTCACCAACCTCGGCGACGTTGACCGGATGGGGCACTCGGACCTGACCGGAACCACGCTGCAGGCCGCGCGCACGGCTGCCCTCGCGGACACCGACCTGCAGGTGGGCCGGCTGGTGGACCACCTGGTTGATACGGGCAAGTGGGAGTCCAGCGTCCTGGTGGTGCTTGCGGACCACTCCATGGACTGGTCACTGCCCACCAATGTGGTTTCGGTGGACCTGATCCTCCAGGCCCGGCCGGACCTCCGGTCCTCCATCACCGTGGCCCAGAACGGCGGTGCGGACCTGCTGTACTGGACCGGCCCCTCGGAGCAGAAGGCGGCCGGCCTCCAGGCCGTGCGTTCCCTGGTCGAATCACACCCCGGCGTGCTGTCGGTGCAGGCACCTGCCGAGCTGCGGCTGGGGGCGGAGGCCGGCGACCTGGTGGCCTTCTGCCGTGCCGGCTGGCGGTTCTCGGACCCCTACATCGTCTCGAATCCCATACCCGGCAACCACGGGCATCCCGCCACCGAACCCATCCCGTTCTTCATCTCCGGCGGCAGCCCCCGGGTGCTCCGCGGCCGGACGTCCTCTGATCCTGCGCGGACGGTGGACGTGGCCCCGACCGTCGGTGCCCTTTACGGGCTCAAGGCGCCTTCGGGCGGCTACGACGGTGTTGCCAGGACGACGGCGTTCAGCGGCTGAGGGGGCGTGAGGGCCGCAGCCGGACCGGAGGAAGGGGTCGCAGCGGCCGAGGTGCCGGGATCATACTGGTGGCATGAGCGATCGCGCCGATTTCCTGGACTGGGTGAGGACCGAGCTGCACGCTGCGGAACTAGCCATTCATAACGGTAATGCCGCCCCGCGCAGGGCACTCTGGTCCCGCAACGAACCCGTGAGCGTCCTTGGTGCATGGCGCAATGCCTTCGGACAGCAGGAACTGGACGACTTGTTCACGGGCCTTGCCAGGCAGTTCTCCAACTGCACTTCGTACAGATTCGAGTTGCAGGCCTACGACATTGTGGGCGACATGGCATATACGGCGGGCCTGGAACACACTTCAGCCTCGGTCGACGGCGAACCGCGCAGCTACGTGCTCCGGGCAACCCAGATTTACCGCCGCGAGGACGGTGCATGGAAGGTCGCCCACCGGCACGGCGACACAGTAACCGGCTGGGGTCTTGGCCCGGGCGGCTAACGGTTGCCGGCCGGGGCCAGCGGCCGGGCCGGGCGGGCGGTGGTGGCCTCGGGCGTTTCGGGCCGGGGCAGCCGGAGCCTTTTGAGCAGCAGGGCGTTGACGGCGACCAGGAAGCTGGAACCTGACATCGACAGGGCCGCGATCTCGGGGCTGAGGACGATCCCCGCGAACGCGAACACCCCTGCCGCGATGGGCAGGGCTATTGCGTTGTATCCGACAGCCCAGCCCAGGTTTTGGCGCATCTTCCGCAGGGTTCCTTTGCCGATGCGCAGGGCGATGGGGACGTCCAGCGGGTCCGAGCGCATCAGCACGACGTCGGCCGTTTCGATGGCCACGTCGGTGCCGGCACCGATGGCGATGCCAAGGTCAGCCTGGGCCAGGGCTGGGGCGTCGTTGACGCCGTCGCCGACCATGGCGACTTTCTTGCCCTTCTGTTGCAGTTCGGCAATCTTCGCTGATTTGTCCCCCGGGAGCACTTCCGCGATGACGGTGTCGATGCCGAGCTGGCCGGCGATCCTTTGGGCGGTGGCTTCGTTATCGCCCGTGAGCATGACGACTTCGATCCCGGCCTCGTGCAGGGCAGCTATCGCCGCCGCCGCGGTTTCCCGGGCGGCGTCCGCCAGGGCCACCACGGCCGCGGCACGGCCGTCGACGGCGACGAGCACGGCGGTCCGTCCGGTTCCTGCCAGCTCGCTGCGCACCGCAGCCAGCGGCCCGAGTTCGATGTTCTCGTCTGCCATGAGTTTTCGGTTGCCCACCAGGACCTTGCGCCCCCCGACGGTTGCGCCGGCCCCGTGGCCGGGAACGTTCAGGAAGTCGCTGGCGTCCAGGGCGGCGGCGCCGTGTTCCTCGGCGTGCCGAACCACTGCCGCGGCGAGGGGATGTTCGGATTCCTTTTCCACGGCGGCGACCAGGGCCAGCAGTTCTCCTTGGTCAATGCCCTCAACGACGACGTCGGTGACTTCCGGTTCGCCCTTGGTGAGAGTTCCGGTCTTGTCCATCACGACAGTATCGATCCGGGCGGAAACCTCCAGGGCAGTGGCGTTCTTGAACAGTACGCCGCGTTTGGCCCCGAGGCCGGTTCCGACCATGATGGCTGTCGGTGTGGCCAGGCCCAGGGCGTCCGGGCAGGTGATGACGACGACGGTGATGGCGAACAGCAGCGCGGTTTGGACCCCCGCGCCGAGGGCGAGCCAGGCCGCGAACGTCACGGTTCCGCCGACCAGGGCGACCAGGACCAGCCAGAACGCGGCCCGGTCGGCCAGCCGCTGGCCGGGGGCCTTGGAGTTCTGGGCTTCCTGGACGAGGGCGACGATCTGGGCCAGGGCGGTGTCGGCCCCGACCTTGGTGGCCCGGACCCTCAGGGTGCCGCTGGTGTTGATGGACGCGCCAATCACCTCGGAGCCGGTGGTCTTGGCGACCGGGAGGCTCTCCCCGGTGACCATGGACTCATCAACCTCCGATTGGCCCTCTTCGACCTGCCCGTCGACGGGGATTTTGGATCCTGGCCGGATCAGCAGCAGGTCCCCCACCAGGACTTCGGAGGTGGGGATCTCCACTGTCCCGCCCTCGCGGATGACGACCGCGACCGGAGGTGCGAGTTCGAGCAGGGTCCGGATGGCCTCATTCGCCCCGCCGCGGGCGCGCATTTCAAACCAATGGCCCAGCAGCACGAAGGCGGCCAGGACGGTGGCGGCTTCGTAGAACACTTCCCCGCCGCCGGTGAGTGTAACCCACACGCTGTAGAGCCAGCCGGTGCCGACGGCAATCGCGACCAGGACCATCATGTCCAGGGTGCGGGCCTTCAGTGCCCGGTAGGCGCCGTCGAAGAAGATCCAGGCGGAGTAAAAGATGACGGGCAGGGACAGGATCAGGGCCATGACGTCATCGCGGAGCCCGAACGGTGTCGGGGCGGTGAAGCCGAGCATGTCCCGGCCCATCGGGGACCAGAGCGTCACACCGATGGACAGGACGGCGGCCACCAGGAACCGGTTGCGCATGTCCCTGACCATGTCATCCATCGACATCCCGGCGTGGTGTCCGCCGTGGCCCATCATCTCCTGCGGGGTTCCGTGCATCGCCCCGTGGCCGGCGGGGCCGTGGCCTGCATGTTCGCCGGCCGCCGGATGGGCATGCCCGGCACCCTGGGTCCTGGCCGGGGCGTGCAGGGGCTCGTCCATGGGGTAGCACACGTGATCCGGGACCGATTCGCCCCGGCAGTGGTATCCGCAGTCCCGGACCCATCCGGAGATCTGCTTCACGGACGTCAGTGACGGGTCGAACTTCACGGTGGCGGTCTGGGCGACGGGGTTCGCATCGACGGCGGTGACTCCGGGCCGCTGCAGCAGCACGCGTTCAATGACCGCTTTGGAGGTCGCCCAGTGCAGGCCCCGCACCTCCACGACGGTGCTCTTCAAAGGAGCGTCCACTGCTCCGTCGGCGGTGGCCTTCCTGTCAGCAGTCATCGCGGGTCCTTTCGCAGGGTTGTCCGGGAAGGCAGCGGGCGTTTCACCCGTTGCCGGACCTTCACCGCGTGAGAGCAATGCACCACTGCCCTACCGTTCACTATCGTCCTTGGCGCCGGGAAGCGTCAGAGTCTTTGGTCCCCGGCGTCCGGGGCTGTTCGGCGGGCGGCACATTCATCGCGTCCCGGATCACCGGGCGAGCTGGCGCAGGTGGCAGTGCTGGATCAATTCCACGGCTTCGTCGATGTCGTCGGTGCACCGCAGCAGGCGGATGTCCTGGGCTGCAATGAATCCCTGGCTTTGGAGCTGCTCCCGGATCCAGTCGGTCAGTCCGGTCCAGTGCCTGGTCCCGATCAGGACGACGGGAAACTCGTGGATTTTGCCGGTCTGGACGAGGGTGAGGGCTTCAAAGAGTTCATCAAGTGTGCCGAACCCGCCGGGAAGGACAACAAAGGCCGAGGCGTAGCGGACGAACATGAGTTTTCGGGCGAAGAAGTACCGGAAAGTCATGGACACATCGACATAAGGGTTCAACACCTGTTCCCTCGGAAGTTCGATACCCAGTCCGACCGAGGTGCCGCCGGCTTCCGTGGCGCCGCGGTTGGCAGCTTCCATCAGTCCCGGCCCGCCCCCTGTAATCACGGCGAACCCGGCCTTTGCGCACCGGGCGCCCAAGGTCCGGGCCACCGCGTAGCGGGGATCCTGGGGGCCGGGGCGTGCTGATCCGAAGACGGCGACTGCTTTGCCGAGCCGGTGTGAGAGGAGGCTGAATCCGGCGTCGATTTCGGTGCTGATCCGTTCCATCCGGGCCGGGTCATCGGCCGGGTCGGCGAGGACTGCGAGCAGTTCTTCATCGGTCATTTTCATGCCGGTGCCGCTTCCGGGTGCATGCTGCAGTAGCGGTTGTGTTCCCCGGCTTCTTCGGCGGTGAGCCGGCCGTCTTCAATGGTGAGGACACGTTTGGCCGCGGTCCGCAGCCGCTGGTCGTGGCTGACGATGATGACGGCCCGATTTTCCCGGCAGGCCGTCCCGCACAGGAGCAGGGTCACGTCCTGGCCTGTTTTCGCGTCCAGGTTGGCGGTGGGTTCGTCGGCGAGGATCAGCCGCGGGTCGTTCGCCAGGGACCGTGCGATGGCCACGCGTTGCTTCTCGCCGCCGGAGAGGTCCCGGGGCAGGTTCCGCAGCCGGTGTCCGAGCTGGAGTTGTTCCAGCGCGGCCCGGGCTTTTGTCCGCGCCGCTTTCCTCGGTGTTCCCGCCGTGATCAGTGGCAGCATGACGTTTTCCTCGGCAGTCAGGGCCGAGAGCAGGTTAAAGGTCTGGAAGACGAAACCGAATTCGCGCAGCCGCAGCCGGGACAGTTGCGCAGGTGAAAGGTTGGAGGTGTCCTGCCCGGCAATGAGGATCCGGCCGCCGGAAGGGGACATGAGCGTGCCGATCATGGACAGCAGGGTTGTTTTCCCGGATCCGGAGGGGCCCATGACGAGCACGATGTCCCCGGGGTCAACGCTCAGGGACACGTGCTCCACCGCGGTCACGGCGGTGTGCCCGGACCCGAAGGTCTTGGACACGTCCTGGACGTCGACAATTCTCATGCCCGGAACACCTCCGCCGGGTCGATCCGTGACAGCCGGCGCACCGGCAGCAGTGAAGCCACCACGGCCATCACCAGTGTGACCGCGAGGATCCAGACGGCGTCCAGCCAGCGGATTTCCGTGATGAACTCCGGGACATAGATTCCCGCGGCCCCGCTGACGGCCAAGGCAAGGCCTGCCCCGACGAGGTACCCGAGCACGGCGGCGGTGATGGCCTGTTCGATCACAACGGTGTAGAGCTGGCGGTTGCTTACCCCGATCGCTTTCAGGACACCGTATTCGCGCGCTTTTTCGATGGTTGAGGTGAAGATGGTCAGGCCGATCACGGTCATGCCCACGGCAATCCCGATTAAGAGCAGCACCAGGATGATGGGCAGGAAGGTGTCCCGGACGATGTTTGTGTTGTTCTCCACGAACCTGTCCTTGGTGATCGCGTCCACCGCGGGGTCCGCTTCGATCCGGGATGCGACCGCGCCGGCGTCGGTGCCGTCCTTGACGGTGACAAGGAAGAAGTTGGTGGCTCCGGGGAGCTGCAGGATCCTTTCGGCGTCTTCCTTGGTGGTGAACGCGAAGGAGAAGCTGAGGATGTATCCGCCCTCGGAGTAGCCGGCGACCTTCAGCGTCCTGCCTGCGACGGGGATGGTGTCCCCGATCCTGATGTCCTGGCTGCGCCCTACCACCCGGTCGATGATGATTTCGCCCTTATCGGGCACGGTTTTGCCCTCGACCACCCGGGCGGGTGCGCCGACATTATTCTCCGTGTCATCGGCAATGACGTAGAGGTTGATGTCCTTGCCGTTATGCGCGAACGCCACCCGACGGCCGCTGAAGGGCTTGGCGCTGGCAACACCGTCAACCCCGCTCAGGAAATCCCTGACGGTCAGGGGCAGCACGGAGGGGGTGTGGAACATGTCCGTCGCGCCCGTCTGGGTGATCCAATAATCGGCAGGGACAGTGCGGATGTACTCACCGATCTTGTTGCTCCAGCCCTGGTACAGGCCCTGGATGCTCATGATCAGCAGCACGCTGAACGCGACCCCGCCCACGCTGATCAGCAGCCGGGTTTTCTCCTGGACGAGGTTCTTTACCGCCAAGAACAGCATGATGCCACCCTTCAGGCCGTCGTTGCCCGCATGGCTGTCACGGGCCTTCCTGCAACTTCTGCCCGGTCCCGGCACGGCCCCGACCGGACCGGGGGACGAAGCCGGGGACCTCCCGGCGGTACGCGGCATAGGCTTCGCCGAACTCGGCCTCCATCATCCGCTCCTCCTTCCGGGCCAGGCGAAGGTACACGATGACCAGGACCGGGAACATCAGCAGTGTCAGCAGCGTGGGCCACTGCAGCAGGAACCCGGCCATGATCGTCAAAAACCCCATGTACTGCGGATGCCGCACCTTTGCGTAGGGGCCCGGCGTGGCCAGCCGGTGCTCGCGCTGCGCGGCGAACAGGACCTGCCAGGACAGGTAAAGCAACATGAAACCGGCTGCGATCAGCACATTGCTGAGGAGGTGCAGCGGGCTCAGGTGTGGGTCCCCCTGCCAGCCCGTGAGGTCCTGCCACAAATGACCCGTGTTATGGCTCAGCAGGTCCAGGCCCGGGACCCGGTTCCCCAGCCAGCCCGACAGCAGATAGATGGTCAGGGGAAAACCGTACATCTCGGTAAAGAGCGCCACGATGAAAGCAGAGAAACCGCCCAGGGCGCGCCAGTCCAGCTTCGTCCTGGGCCGGACAAAACTGAACGCGAAAATGATGAACACGGCCGAATTGAGGATAACCAGCCACCACAGGTCATACCCGTAGTCAGTGGGCATGCCCGGCACCCCCTCCGGAGTGCCGCCGGCCCGCACCACGGCCAACGCCACCGTGACCGGCATGGCCGTGGCCGCCATGCATGAAGAGATGCATCGACATCATCAGCACCACCCACAGGTACGGCAACGCGTCCAGGACATGCAGCCAGTGGTTCGTGACCAGGTACACCGCGGTGGCCGCGATAAGGACCGTCAGCAGCCCCTGCGCCCAAGGCCCCGACGGCCTGGGTATGGGAAGCTGCGGCTCCGGGCTAGTGCTCATACCGGAAAGTATTGGCCGCACCACGGCACGGGGAAAGGGTCAAACGGCCCGAGGAAAACAGATGTTTCCCGGATGCCCCACGACCTGGCGCGCTCACACGAACCCGGACGTTCAGTGGCCGCCGGTATGCCCTCCGGTGTGATCCACGGTGGGCACCGGTCCGGGGGTTATGTCCGTCCCGGTGCCGCTGATCGCGGGACCTATGACAAACGCGGACAGGGAAAACATGGCGGCGAAAACCAGCAGTCCCAGCACCGGTGCGATCCAGCTGCCAAACCGCCGGTAAAGCCGGACCAGCAGGGGAACCGATGCCAGAAGCCCCAGCGCGCCGAAAAGTGCCGTGCCGCCGGACCCTGCCACCAGGGCAGTCCCGGCGAGCAGGCCGATGTGGTGCAGAACGTGCGGCAACAGCCCCATGATCAGGCCGACGGCGCCGACCACAGTGTGCCATAGCGCCTGGATCCTGCCCCGGATGCCCGGTCCGGCAGGAACCGCTCCGCCCCGCGCCCCCGCTCCCCGGTGCATGTGGTGGGAGGAATGGTCAGCGGTCACGGCTATCCTGCTCACCCCGGGCATCCCGGGAGCTGTGCCCGGACGGTGCAGAACCATCCAAGCCCGCCGCGATCCTGAACACTTCACCGCCTATGACTTATGCCCTTCAGGAGGTGCCTGCCACTGTTGCCCCCCAGTGTGATGCCAACCTCAAGTACACCGCAAGGGCCGAAACTCCCTACCCGCCCCGGCCGGCTGACCGGGGCGAAACGGAACCCGCCGCAGGCTCGTTGTACCGGACAGCGTCCTGCCATTGGGCCGATAGTCTTGAACATAAACGTTGTCCGCGAAGGAGGACCCATGACCGAGCCGGCCTGCGCCCCTGCGGTTGCCACGCTTCGCCGCGCAGGACTCCCCGCGGCTGTTCCGGCCCCGATGACCGGATCCTCGGCATGCGTGTTCTGACCACCGGCAGGTCCTCGGCCGCGTTCACCGCCGCTGCCCTCCTGCTTACCCTCTCCGCCTGCGTCCCAGGCGCTACACCCGGTAGTCCGGGCGCCGGCCCTGTCCCGGCAACCGCCACCGCCGGGCTGCCCAGCTCCCATGTCCACGGCCTGACCGTAAGCCGCAAAACGGACCAGGTGCTGCTTGCCACCCATGAAGGCCTGTTTGACGTCACCAAACTACCGGGCACCAAAATTGGCGCCACCAACGATCTGATGGGCTTTACCGCCGCGGCTGACCAAGGTGTCTTCTACGCATCCGGACATCCCGGCCCCGGCTCCGATCTGCCCGACCCCATGGGCCTGATCAGGTCCGTCGATGGCGGCAAGACATGGGAACAGCTCTCCCGACAGGGCGAATCTGATTTTCACGCCCTCGCCGCCACCGCGTCCGGCATCGTCGCCTACGACGGGACGCTTCAAACCAGCCCGGACGGAAAAACCTGGACCCCGGCAAGGGCGGGCTTCGTTCCGGCCGTCCTGGCAGGCACCCCGGAGAGCGACACCGTTCTGGCCACCACCCGCGAAGGGGTCCAGCGCTCCACCGACGGCGGGAAAACCTGGGAACTAAATGCCACAGCCCCCATTGTCCAGTTCGTCGCCTTCGCCGGCGCCACGGAGGTCATCGGCGTCGAACCCGGCGGGACCGTGCATTACTCCGCCGACGCCGGAAGAACCTGGACACGCACCGGCCAAATCGAGGGTCAGGTCCAGGCAATGACAGCTGTAACCGGCGCTGAAGGCAAGCCACGGATCTGGGCCGCGACCGCCGAAAGGCTCGTCGTATCCACCGACGGCGGAGCCAGCTTCCGGGCCGCCGATTCCTCCTGAGCCGCCAGGCTCTGCCGGCTTCGTTGCCTTAAGGATGGCCGGCCGGCGCTGATGACCACGACTGCGCTACGGGGTTTGGGGTGAGGGTAAACGGCCGGGAGCGGCTGCTCTGAGCAGGGGGCGTGGCCTGGCGCCGAATAAGGGGAAGCCCCATCAGCCAGGCTGAAGGGGCTTCGACTGTTTTGATTCCGTTATGACGAACATCATCTCCCGAACTTGCGGGAATCCCGGCGCTTCCTGCCTCGTCACCGGCAGACCACCATGGATCAGATCCACAGCGTGTTCCAAGGTTCCCTGGTTGTTCGTTCCCGTCCTTCTTTCGAAGAACGTATAACTAGTTTCTCGCCTACTTTCCGGTACCGCAAGGGCAATTCCAGTGGATTTCGGGCGTTCCCGACGACACCTGCGCATCGCTCGAACGCAGGGATTCTGCTTGCAAGCGCCGCGCAAGTCCTTAAGCGCAGAACCTGCAGGTACCTTCGCGATCTCGCTAAGAGAAGGCCCGGACATTCTCATGTCCTGAACGACCCGGCGTCATCTGATGGTTACCTGCAGGCGATTTAAGTCTACGCCCGGACTGCGCCCTACAACAGGGCACGGTCCGCATCGCATCCCGCGGGAACTGCATCTTTGTGCCGGCTGGAAGGGGCATGTCCATTGGGACCAGTGAAGGGAAGCTCCGGGGAGGTCACGCCTTGGAGTGGACCACCAGAACAGGACATTGTGCGTGGTTGACGACCTGCGTCGAAACCGAGCCCAGGTGCAACCCGGGAAAACCGCCATGACCCCGGGAACCGACGACGATAAGGTCCGCGTCCTTGGCGGCGTCGAGTATTGCCGAAGCGGGTGAATTGGTATTGACGAGGTGTCCTGCGGCGGTCACGCCTCCGTCTGCAGCGGTCTTCAGCGCCTCACCCTGAAGCGTCCGCGCGGCTTGCTCTGGAGACTCTTCGGCGGCAATTTCGCCTGCCGCCGTTTCCAGGACAGCCGGATACCACGCCAACGGAGCCTTGTTCCAGGCTGTGACGAGGCGGAGCTGGCCGTGGCGCTGGCGGGCCTCATCCATGGCCCAGTCCAGTGCTGCCCGGGAATGCCCGGAACCGTCAAAACCAACAATAATCAAGAACGAACCGGTGCTGGTCACTTGTCTTTCCTTTCGATCGCCTCGCCGGGCCCTACCGCAATCAGGGTTACGCTTCTGTCTCGAGGCATCGCTTAGAAGCCTGTCGGTTCGGTTTCGAGCTCAGGTTCGCTGGGCAGGTGTTCATGGTGGAGCGGCCGCAGCGCTGTTGTTTGCGGGAACCACAGCAATGCGTCGTAGCGGTGGCCCATGGTCGTGGGGACGTAGTTGCCTTTCTCGCGGTCGGGGTTGTAGACAACCCCGATGGCGCGGTGGCCGCGCCAGGAGGAGAGCCAGTGGCCCGCCCGGTCCGGTCCGAACACGAGAGTGGACGGGCTTTCGAGTGCCGCGTGGAGGAGGTCTTCGTGGCTTCCGGGTACGGCTGCCGGGACGTTCATGACCTCTTCCGGCAGACCCCAGGCCGGCGCGGCAGTGACGGATCCCCCATAGGACGCGAAGCCGACAAGGACTACTGATCCGTGATGGCGCAGGCGCATGAGTTGGCCGATGTTGACCATGCCGTCCAGTGCCATATCCGTTGCCCTGGCGTCGCCTATATGCGTGTTGTGCGCCCAGACCAGTCCCTTGGAGCCGGGGCCGTGGTGGCGTGCCAGCCGGTCTATGGTGTCGCTCATGTGGTGGTCCCGGATGTTCCAGGATTGCCGGTCACCGCGGATCATGGTCCGGTAGTAGCGTTCGGCGTTTGCCGCCACGATGGCGTTCTGCACTGCGTCAAAAGCTGCAGCATCGTCCTCCACCCGGCCGAAGGTCTGCCGGTGCACCTCGGCCAGAAGCATCACCACGTCCGCCTCGCAGGATCGTGGTACCAGGCGGGTGTCCGAGGCATACCGCTGGGGGTCTTCCCGGAACGGTACAAAGCACTGCCAGGCCTTCATTGCTGCCGGCATGGCCTCGGGTGCGTTGGCGTTGAGCCAGCCGAAGATTTCCCTCAGGGAATCCCACAGGGAATAGACATCCAGTCCGTAGAAGCCGGTGCGCTGTTCTTCCGGTCGGGCCAGATTCCATTCGCGCAGCCAGGTGAGGAACTCTGCCACTTCCTGGTTGGCCCACATCCAGGTGGGCCACCGCTCGAAGCCGGCCAATAGTTGCCGGGCATCGAGGTTCTGGTCGGTTTGGCCGCGGACCCAGCGGTTGATGCGCCAACAGTCCGGCCAGTCGCCCTCCACCCCAATCCAGCTGAATTGGTGTTCCTCGATGAGACGACGGCTGAGGGCTGCCCGCCACTGGTAATACTCCTGCGTGCCGTGTGAAGCCTCGCCCAGGCAGACGAAGCGTGCCCGGGCACATAAATCCACCAGGCCGTCCAGGTGTCGGGAAGCCGTTTGCAGCGGCCCGGCCAGGGCCCGGATCTCGTCCAGTTCCAGCCCGTGGGGATGGTGCCGGTCCCCGGTCCCGCGGTTCACAACATCATCCCTCGCACGTCATTGGACTGTTTCCCTGGCAAGCCGGCTGCTTCCCGGGTGCATCGGGATCCGCAGGACAGACGGGCGGATCAGCAGCCGGGAGGATCAGCGCGCTTTCGCTTGGCCGGTACCGCGGCCAAGCAAGATCCCCACGGCGAGCATGACGACTCCCAAAACGACGTGGAGCCAGTTATCTGCCGTGTTCACTGGGATGAAGTTGGCAGACGACGCCTGGTCAATCAGCAGCCCGTAGAGCCAGATCACCAGATAGAGGGCGCCCGCACCGATGAGGTAGTACTTCGACTGGAGTGCGGACCTGCCCATGAGCAGGCCGGCGGCTCCGAAGAGCAGGTGAACAATGTTGTGCAGGATGGACACCTGGAAAATGCCGAGGAGCATCGCGCCGGACTCGGTGCCGGCAAAGGTCATTTCCGCATAGTTCGTGGTGACCCCGGGGATGAAACCGAGGACGCCCACCAGAGCGAAAACTGCTCCAGCGCCCAGGGCTGTGATTTCGAGGGGCGTGCGGTGGTGGCGTGCGCCGATTCCCGGATGTGCTGATGATGCCGACATGGCTTTCTTCCTTGTTTGAAGGGGTGGAATCTTTGGTGCTCGAGTGCGGCCGCCAGCGGGAGTGGTGCAGCGCCACGCTGGTTATGCTTCCAGCTTCAAGCTACGGTTGCCTGGCTTTCAGAGGCTTAAGTCCTTAGGTCAGTGAAGGTTAGGGATGAAGTGCGAAAACCGCTATTTTCCGGGCTCCGGGCATGAACGCAGACCGTGTGCGAAGGCTCCCGGGAGGAGGGTCTTTTGTCCCTATCTGGACCACATCCGCAGGTGTTAACTGGATTGACACCGGCCCCTCACGCGGCCCTTTGCCTGCATGGAATCTGGAGAACCCGTCATGTCTGATCTGCTCAAATGGTCCCCTTTTGCATCGACCCGGTGGACCTCCCCCTTCAACACCGTATTGCGATCCCCGGCCGAGCTGCTGGACTCCGTAGAGCGCATGTTCGACTCGGCAACAGGCCCCGCCCCCATCCGGGTCGAAGAGTTCGTCGACGGTAAAACGCTTGTGGTGCGTGCTGAGATGCCCGGCGTCGATCCGGACAAAGACGTCGAAGTGACCATGGACGACGGGTTCCTGCGGATTCGCGCCGAGCGCCAGGAAAAAGAAGAGCACGAGGACAAAGGACGCTACCGGTCGGAGTTCCGCTACGGGTCATTCAGCCGGAACATCCCGCTCCCTGAAGGGGTTAAGGAAGAAGACATCAAGGCCACCTACGTCAACGGGGTCCTGGAAGTCCGTGCCCCGCTGCCCGAGCAGGGCCTGCCCGCGGAGCCGAAGAAGCTCCCCATCACCCGCGGGTAACCTGGCAGCGCCCCACAACCACACCGGCACCACCGTTGTGGCCCCGCAAAATCACCGCCGAGCTTTGCGGGGTCGTCTGCCAGCCGCTTCCCAGGATTCCCACGGCTGACACCAGGAAGCTTCTGAGCTGAGTGAGGTGTCCGAAGGAGCTGCTATGAGAGAACAGCATCCGCCGACGCTGCGGTTTCTCGGCGCAGCCGACACAGTGACAGGTTCCAGATACCTGATCCGGTCACAAGGCCACCGGGTCCTTGTAGAGTGCGGCCTGTTCCAGGGCTATAAACACCTTCGCGACCGTAACCGCGTACCTTTCCAGGTCAGTCCCGCGAACATCGATGCCGTTGTCCTCACCCATGCCCATCTGGATCACAGCGGATACATCCCTGCACTGGTGCGCGACGGATTCCACGGCCCCGTCTATGCCACACCGGGCACGGCCGAACTGTGCAAGCTGCTGCTTCCCGACAGCGGATACCTCCAGGAAGAGGAAGCCCGCTACGCAGACCACAGGGCATCATCAACCCATCACCCTCCCGTGCCCCTCTACACAGCCCAGGACGCCGTCCGATCGCTCGACAGTTTCAAAACCCGGGACTTCGACTCTCCGTTCCCCCTGCCCGGGGGCATTGAAGCAACGTTCCTTCCTGCCGGCCACATCCTCGGCGCGGCCCAGGTGCACCTCCAACTTGCCGGCCGGACTATCCACTTCACTGGAGACCTGGGGCGGGCCGATGACCCCCTGATGTACGCGCCGAGAGCGCTGGGGCGCGTCAATGTACTGGTCACCGAATCCACCTACGGCAACCGGACACACCCGCAGGGCAACCCGGAAACTGAACTCGGCGACATCATCACCCGGGTGGCCAAGCGAAACGGCGTCATCATGATCGCCGCGTTCGCCGTCGGCCGGGCCGAAACGGTCCTGCTGCACCTGTCGCGGCTCCTCGCCAAACATGCGATCCCCTCCATCCCCGTCTACCTCAACAGCCCAATGGCAATCGACGCATCCGGCATGTATCAGCGCCATCGCGAAGAACACAGGCTCAAGCAGGACGAATTCGAAGCCATGTACAAAGTGGCCACCCCCGTCCGCAGCCCCGACGAGTCAAAACTGCTCAACCTGCGCGGCGGACCCATGATCATCATCTCCGCCAGCGGCATGCTCACCGGCGGCAGGATCCTGCACCACCTCACGGCCTACGGGCCGGACCGGAACAACGCCATTATCCTCAGCGGATACCAGGCCGGTGGAACACGGGGCGCATCACTCGCCGCAGGCGAAAAATGCCTCCGGATCTACGGACAGGACGTCAGGATCGAAGCAGAAGTCATCCAGATGGAAGGACTATCCGCCCACGCCGACTCCAGCGAACTGATCCAATGGATGAGGACCGCCCCTCAGGCCCCGTCGATGACCTACGTCACGCATGGAGAGCCGGACGCCTCCGACGCCCTCCGGGCCCGCATCAAACGCCAACTGGGATGGAAAGCCCGCATTCCCGAGCACCTGGAAGCCATCTCACTCGAAAACCCGCGCTGAAGAAAACGCGTTCAAGGGGCTGCCGGGACCTGGCCCCGTCATGCCACCTTCTCCTGCCGATTGGCACGGGGTTCCACTCCTTCAAAGTAGCCGCCCTTGAAGAAGAGGAGCGGCTCGGCGCCGTCCCGCGCTCCCAGTGCGCGGACAGCACCCACCACAATGGTGTGGTCGCCGCCGTCGTACTCCTCATGCAGTTCGCAGTCCACCCAGGCGAGCGCCTGGTCCAGTACGGGATTGCCCAGGGGTGACGCAGAGTAGTTGACGCCGGCGTATTTGTCGGTGCCGGAGCGGGCAAACCGGGCTGCCAGGTGCTGGTGTTCCGCGGGCAGGATGTTCACGGTGAACCGGCCCGCGTCGCGCAGCCGCGGCCAGGTGCTGGAGCTTCGTGCAGGGCTGAAGGTGACCAGGGCGGGGTCCAGGGAGAGCGACGAAAACGACTGGCAGGTGAAGCCAACGGGGCCGTTGTCTGTGGCGGCGGTGATGACGGTCAGTCCGGAGGCGAAGTGGCCCAGGACGTGGCGCAGGCGCTGCGGCGTGAGGTCAAAGTGTTCCGTCATTGTTCTTTCCTTTCGAGGCCGGTGGTTCAAACCAACCACCCGTAAGCGTGCTGTTCAATCGGGGGTGAAACGCACTGACTCCCTGGGCAATACGTGGTCACGGCCCGAAGCATGACGTAACGAAAAGGGGGGTCAAAGGCTTGGCACCGAAGCCAACGGCGTAGCGGGTCCGAACCATCTGGCCAGCGCCTCCCTGAGGCCGGCGTCGCTTCCGCCACCCACCCAGGCCACATGCCCGTCCGGCCGGACAAGGACTGCGGCAGGCGCCGGAACCTCCCCGAGCGCGGGCAGCTTCCATGCCCCGCCGTACTCGGCATCCACCAGCTTCACCCGTGGCGGCCGCGGAAGATTGTCGAAGGCGCCCGGCACCCCGAAGTTCAGGAGCACGGGCCGGGCGTCATGCAGCAGCGAATAGACCGTGCGGGGTCCTTCCCGGGCGGCGAGCTCAACGTCGGGCATCCGCCGCCCGAGCAGCGGGTGTCCCTCGCCGACGTCGTAGTGAACGTCCAGGCCGGACTGCATTGCCGCGAAACGCCGGCGCGGTTCCTCCATCCCCAGGAGCTCGGCAACAACTTCCCCTGCCGCCTCGATCCGCGGGTCCGGGCGGCGCAGTGCACTCTGCGCCATGGTGTTGCGCAGCACGCGGGCAGCCACCGGGTGGCGCTCGGCATGGTAGGTATCCAGGAGCCCGTCCGGGGCTGTTCCATGGACCACCTGCCCCAGCTTCCAGCCCAGGTTCACCGCGTCCTGCACCCCGATGTTCAGGCCCTGCCCGCCGTCCGGGGCATGCACGTGCGCCGCGTCGCCCGCGAGGAGGATCCGCCCCGAACGGTAGGCAGCGGCCTGGCGCGTCATGTCCGTGAACCGGGAAATCCAGGTGGGGCTGTGGGCCCCGTAGTCCGTGCCGCAGGCGGCAATCAGGGCCGCGCTGAGATCAGCCAGCGTGGGTTCCGTAGCGGGACCCACGTGTTCCTCGGTCACCATCACCCCCACCGGCCCGCTGTCCGCGTAAACCACCTTGCCGTCCACGATCTTGTACTCCCGCCGGCCAAAGGAGTGGATGCCAAAAGCGTTCCGGTGCACGCCGAACTCCGGCTGGCCTGTCATCTCCACCTCGGCAATCAGCGCACTGGTGGTGGGTTCCCAGCCGGGGAACCCGATGCCCGCAGCCTTACGGACGAGGCTCCTGCCGCCGTCGCACCCCACCACGTAGTCCCCCCGCAGCGTCCTGCCGTCCTTGAGGTGGAGGCCGACGCCGGTGCCATCCTGCGCCAGGCCGGTCACCTCGCATCCGCGGTAGAACGTTACGGCCAGCTCCGCCACCCAGCCGGCCAGGATGCGTTCGATGTGGTTCTGCCACAGGCCCAGCCCGTAGGGATGGCGGGTGGGAAAGTCGCTGATGTCCAGGCGGGTGCCGGCGAAGCCCGCCACCTGGGCCACCTGGCCCTCGGCGAGGAACCGCCCCGCGATGCCTCGCTGGTCCAGGACTTCAAGGGTCCGCGCATGAAGCCCGCCCGCCCGCGCTCCGGCGAGGTCCTGGTTGGGGCGCCGCTCCACAACGGCCACATCAACCTCCGCCAGCGCCAACTCCCCTGCCAGCATCAGCCCCGTCGGGCCGCCGCCCACAATCACTACCGCATGCCCTGTCATTCCGCTTGCTCCAGTTCTCCCGGTTTCCGGCCCTGCGATTATCCGGCCGCGCCCGGGCCTTGCCGCAAGCCCCATCTGCGGGGATACAGTGGAAATGGAAGGTGTGCACAGGCCTCCGCGCGGGCCGGCCGCCCGTTGCGTCCAAATCGGTCCCGGGAGCACCCGTTCAGGGGACCCATATGGGTCTAGTGTTGGGCGGGTCGGCATTTGCCGCGAATAGCCCTCAGGGAGGGTGCATGAACTCCAGACAGTCCAGCTCCGAGCAATTTATGCAGTACTTGGAAAGCGTTGGGGGCTCGGAGGCGGACGTCGCCGGAGCGTCGTACGTGGTCAGCGACGGGGACACCGTGGAGAACGTGGTTTCAGCGCTGCGGATGGAACAACAGCAGCATGGCAGCACCGCCAAGGACCCGTCCGTCCTCCATGCCTTGGCGCAGGTGATGGTCAGCAGGCGCGATGAGCGGGATCCAGGCCACCATGCCGGAGCCTCCCAGCCCGGGGAGTACCAGCTGGACATCCATCTCAGCGCTGGAAACAACACCCGCGAAAGCATCCCGGAAACGGACATCGAAGCCGCCAAGGCCTGGGCACGCAAACGGATCGAAGCCCAAGGCGCCGATTTTGGGGCCATCTACTTTCCGGCGGGCGGAAGCGGCGCATCAGGCACGGGAGCCTTGGTGTCCAGTTACGACCGTTCCGTGGGCTGGTACCGCTAGCCGGATTCCCCGCGCTGATGTCCGCCAGCAGCCAAGAGGGCATCCAGCTGGGCGGACTGGTGTGCCTGGAAGGCCTTGTCGGCGCTCACGGTCGTGCTGGCCAGCAGCGGTATGTCCAGGCTGGCGTTGCAGCCCCGGCAGCGGATCTCGTCCGTCCACACCCAGCTGTAAGCCGCATGCAATTCCCGCACCCTCTGCATCGCTGAGGTGATTGCTTCCGTCTTGGCCGCAAAGTGCGCTGCGTCCTCATTGCTGAGGCTTGTACCAATCTCGATGTCGATGCTCATCGTGCCTCTTCTCCGTTGTCCCGGATGGTGCTGTCGACAGTAACGGGCGATGCGCCGGGACGGAACGATTGGAAGGTCACGGTTGGCTAACCTTCTGATGCACAGCCGCGCATCAGGAACCGGAGAGAGCAGGATGGGCCCGGAAACGGCTCCGCAGCGCCGGTAACGCGGACCGGCCGCCCGGCTACCAGGCCTGGTGTTCGCGGGTGAGGCCGAAGGGGACTGCCTCGCTGAGGGCAACAGTGAACTTGTCGACGCCGAGGCGTGTGACCAGGATGCCGTGGCGCTTGCCGGCGAGTGCCTGGGCCTTGGCGGCCGTCACGGCGGCGTCGAGCTCAGCGTCCATGCTGTGGCGGTCGGCGACGGTCAGGGTGAGGGGGAAGTTCATGGGTCTAGCCTTTGTAGGTCGAGGGACGGGGGGTGAACAGGCACCTGCGCTCCCCAAGGCTGCAGACGAAGCGGGCATCGGTGTGCCCCGCCCAATGTTTCCCGAACGTTAAACTGCCAGCAACTTTAGATAAAAGCCGCAGGTCAGAGAGGGATATGGCTTTCCGTGGGCCTGCAACAGTCATCGGGCTCCAAGCGGTTGAATTAGAGTTGGACAGGAGTGGGCGCTGTTTCCGGACGGTTCCCATGCCCCTGAACAACCGCCAGGCGGCAGAACCAAGCAACCAGCGCAGCACCATACGCGTGCCACAACCTGACAAGGATCCCGCCATTTCCACGGACGCTTTCTTCGGCAGACTCACCCGGATCCGCAATGTCATCCTTCCCGCACCCGCCCGGACGCGGCTGAACACCGGGCGCGGACTGCTGGGCGGATTCATCGTTGTGCACATGGTCTTCCTGGTCTTCGCCGCCTCGGTGTCCCTGCGCGGCGAAGCCTTCAGCGACACCTTCATCTACCGCGACTGGGCCATGGCAGGCTTCAACGACGCCAACCTGACCGGCGGCCCCAGCCCCTGGGTCTACCCCATCCTGGCGCTGATCCCCATGGCCATCGCGGGCGTCGCCGGCCCCGGACCGTTCTTTTTCCTGTGGGTGCTGATGACCACGCTGCTCAACGGCTGGGCCCTGCTGAAGCTCACCAACCGCGGCCGCGACCGCAACGCGATCCCCGCCGCCTGGTGGTGGCTGGTCTTCACGTTGCTGATGGGCTGGCTCGGCTTCGCCCGCGTGGACGGGCTCACCGCCCCGCTGGTCCTGGTCGCCCTCGCATACGGCGTGGGCCGGCCGTTCATCGCCTCCGTCCTGCTGGCCATCGGCACCTGGGTCAAGGTGTGGCCGGCAGCGGTCATGCTGGCCCTGTTCGCGGTCGTCCGGAACCGGATCCTGGTGGTCCTGGCAGGCATAACGACGACGGCGGGCGTGGTTGCGCTGGCCGCTGCGGTGGGCAGCGTCCCCAAGCTCTTGAACTTCCTCACCCAGCAGGGTGACCGCGGCATGCAGCTGGAGGCCACCTTCACCACGCCCTGGCTCTGGCTGTCCGTGCTGAACGTGGGCGGTTCCCGGATGTACATGAACACGGACATCAACTCCATGCAGGTGGACGGCCCCGGCACGGCGCTGATG
Source organism: Pseudarthrobacter sp. CC4 (assembly GCF_048957775.1). Taxonomy (NCBI): domain Bacteria; kingdom Bacillati; phylum Actinomycetota; class Actinomycetes; order Micrococcales; family Micrococcaceae; genus Pseudarthrobacter; species Pseudarthrobacter sp. CC4. The sequence goes on from NZ_JARCCZ010000016.1 coordinate 104,364, forward strand.
TCAGTGCTGATGCAGCCCCTCCTGGTCCTGGCGGCACTGCTGGTGGCGGCCCTGACGTTCTGGGCGCTCCATAACGGAAAAGTCAGCGGCGGCGTGGACCGCACTGAACTGCTCCTGGCCGGCGCCCTTACGCTGGCCACCGCGTTCGTTGTCTTCAACAAGGTAGGCTCCCCGCAGTTCATGGTGTGGCTCGCCCCCGCTGTCGCCGTCGGTTTGGCCCACAGCTGGCGGGAATGGCGCGTCCCTGCCACCATGCTGATCGTTATCGCCGTGGCCACGTACTTCATCTACCCGCTCTTCTACGACGCCCTGAGCCACAACAACCCCTGGATGGCGCTGGTGCTGACCATCCGCAACGTCCTCCTGGTGGTCCTGTTCCTGTGGAGCGTCCGCCGCCTCTACCTGCTGGGTAAGAAGACGCCCGCAGCGGCTCCCGCGCTGAAGGAGTCCTGACATTTCCGCGAAGTTCTTTGACCGGCTGGTGACCGTCCGCACCAAAGTCCTCCCCGCCAAGGTGGTGGACTGGTTCGCCCGCCCGTCCTCCGTGTGGTGGGGCTTCGCCGTCGTCCATCTCTATTTCCTGGGCTGGATGGCGTCCTTCTTCCTGCACGGCGATACGTTCAGCGACACCGAGCAGTACCGCCAGTGGGCCGTGGACGGCTACAACCCGCAGGACCTGGACGGGAAGATCAGCCCCTGGGTCTACCCGGTACTGGCGCAGCTCCCCATCTTCCTCGCCAACATCGCGGGACCGGACCTGTACCTCCTCGTCTGGTTCCTGATCATCACAGCCCTCAACGCCGTCGGGCTTGCCTTCCTCACCCGCGGACCGCGGAAGACGGGCGGCATTGCGCCCGCCTGGTGGTGGTTGTTCTTCACCGTCTTCATGGGCTACCTCAGCTTTGCGCGGGTGGAAGGCATCACCGCGCCGATCGTGCTGATCGCGCTGCTGTACGCGGCGCAGCGTCCGGTGGTGGCCGGCATCCTGCTCAGCGTCGCCACCTGGATCAAGGTATGGCCCGCGGCTGTGCTGGTACCCATCGTGATAGCCAGCCGGAAGCGGGTCCAGGTGGTCCTCTCAGGCGTCGCCGTGACCGCCGTCGTTGCGCTGGGAACGTGGATGTCGGGCGGCCTCCGGCACATCATGGACTTCCTCCTGAACCAGGGCGAGCGCGGCATGCAGCTTGAAGCCACCTTCTCCACCCCGTGGGTGTGGCTGAGCGTCTTCAACATCGCCGGTTCCAGGATGGCAGACAACACCGCCATCAACTCCACCGAGGTCTACGGCCCGGGCGCGGGGACTGCGGCTTTCCTGATGCAGCCGCTGCTGATCCTGGCCGCGGTGGTGGCCGCCGTCCTGCTGGTGCGGGCCCTGAACCGCGGCGCCGAACGGGAGGAGCTGTTCCTTGAGGGTTCCCTCATGATGGTCACGGCGTTCATCGTGTTCAACAAGGTGGGTTCGCCGCAGTTCATCATCTGGCTGGCGCCGGTGATCATCGCCGGGCTTACCCACGACTGGAACAGGTGGAAGGTCCCGGCAGCTCTGCTCATGGGCATCGCCATGACCACGTTCGTGATCTATCCCCTGTTCTACACCCCGCTGATCCACGCCCACCCGGTGATGGCGGCCATCCTCACCACGCGCAATGTGCTCCTGGTGGTGCTGCTGTGGTGGTCGGTGAAGCGGACTGCCGAGCTGGGGCGGAAATCCCCTGCCGCGGTGCCTGCCGGCGCCTAGTTGCCGGCCTGGCTCCCCGGCAGCAGGTAGCGCGCAAACCATTCCCTGGCGAGGGTTGCGGCCTGGGTGAGCGTTCCGGGTTCTTCGAACAGGTGGGTTGCCCCCGGGACCACTTCCAGCCGGACCGGCGCCCGCATCCGGTCCATTGCCTGGCGGTTCAGGGCCAGGACCTGGGTGTCGGCGCCCCCTACCACCAGCAGGGTGGGTGCGCGCACCGCCGCCAGCCGCGGCCCGGCGAGGTCCGGGCGGCCGCCGCGGGAAACGACGGCGTCCACTTCCGTGTCAGGATCGGCTGCCGCCCACAAGGCGGCACCCGCGCCGGTGCTGGCGCCGAAGTAGCCCACCTTGCATCCCGCTGTGTCACTCCTGCCGTTCAGCCAGCGGGTTGCCGCGGCCAGCCGCTCCGCCAGCAGGGCGATGTCGAAGACATTCCCGCGGTCCATCTCCTCGGCCGGGGTGAGCAGGTCCAGCAGCAGTGTGCCAAGGCCCGCCCCCTGCAGGACTGAGGCAACGTAGCGGTTGCGGGGGCTGTGCCGGCTGCTCCCGCTGCCGTGGGCGAACACCACCACTGCATTGCAGGGTTCCGGGAGGTGCAGATCGCCGTGGAGCGCCACCCCGTCCACCGCGATCTCCACATCCTGGTCGGTGCCCGCAGCCCCAGCCCCGGCGAGGCGTTCCCGCAGCGCGGCGGCATCGAGCAGCTGCACCACCTCTTCGTCGGTGGTGGGCGAGAAGTCGCGGTAGTAGTACCCCACGGCTTGGAAGTTCCGGGCGCTGATCAGGGAATAGACCTGGTCCGGCTCGGACAGTGTTCCCATCGCGTCCGCCGGGGCCACAGGAACTGCCAGGATCACCTTTGCGGCGCCCAGGTGGCGTGCAACCTGGCAGGCAACACGCGCCGTCGACCCTGTTGCGATGCCGTCGTCCACAACGATGGCAGTGCGCCCGGCAAGGTCCTTCCGGGGCCTCCCCTGGCGGTAGCGCTCCAGCCTGGACTCCAGCCGCACGCGCTCGCGCCGCTCAACGGCCTCAAGGTCATCCTCCGTGACTCCGGCGAGCGAGATGACGCGCTGGTTGAGGACCCGCGCGCCGCCTTCACCTATGGCTCCCATGGCTACTTCAGGCTGGAACGGAAGGCCGAGTTTCCGCACCACGATGACGTCCAGCGGCGCATTCAGGGCCTTCGCAACTTCGGCCGCCACCGGAACCCCTCCGCGGGGCAGCCCCAGGACCAGCACATCTTCCGCCCGGAACCGTTCCAACATGAGCCCCAGTTTCCGGCCGGCGTCAACCCTGTCCAGGAATTCATACATCAGGCCACCCCTTCGCATGGAGCCCAGTTATCTGTTCCGGGAAAACCCTCCCCCGCAGGCCCGCTACTCTTCCTCAAACAGGACCTCCGCTGCGGCCGACCATGACAGCCTCAGGACAAAGTGGCCGTCTGCGGTGTTCCGGGCAATGACCGCCCCTGCCGTCCCTGCCAGTTTCACGCCGAACTCCACTTCGATGTGTTCAGGCCCGATTTCCCGCATGGCGTCCACGGCAGCGGCGGCAGCGGGGCGGACGGCAGCGAGCGCGTCCTCCAGCCGGCGGCCGGCGTCCAGGATCCCCTGCTCGTTCCGGCCGGGATGGTCCACACCGTAGCTGTTGTCATCCACCTCGACCAGGATTGTCCCGGACCCCACTTCATAGCGGACTACTTCAGTCATGGCGGGTGCCTCCAATCACGGGCGGGGAAGGACAGTTGCCGGGTCCCGGTGCGCTTCCAGTAGACACCTGCCCGGAGCGCAGCTGACAGTGCCGAAAGGCCCGGCCGGGCGGCGCCGGTCCGGGTGCCGGCCCTCTTTCCCGGGGGACTTTCTACCCTTGCCCGCATGGGCTGCGGGGCGTCGGATAGGAACATGACGGCAGGAACCGAACGGCCCATGCGCTGGCAGCGAATCCCCAAGGACGTTCAAGGCTTCCCTGTCCGGCCCAACCTGCAGGACTATGAAACCGCCTGCCGCCAGTTCTCCTGGGACGATGCCCGCCGGGCTCTTTCCGGACTCCGGGGCGGCGGCCTGAACATAGCCCATGAAGCAGTGGACCGCCATGCCGCCGGGCCGCGGGCCCACCACGAGGCCTTGCGGTTCGTGCGCGCCGACGGATCCGCTCATTCCCTGACCTATCTGGAGCTTGCCGGCCAGACCAACCGTTTTGCCGCTGTGCTGCGGCAGCTGGGCATCGGCCGCGGGGAGCGGATCTTCTCGCTCACCGGCCGCAGCCCCGAGCTGTACGTTGCGGTGCTGGGCGCCCTCAAGAACGGAAGCGTCTTCTGCCCGTTGTTTTCCGCCTTCGGGCCGGAGCCCGTGAGGCAGCGCCTGCACCTGGGGCACGGGCGGGCGCTGGTCACCACCAGGGCTCTCTACCGCAAGAAAGTGGCCCAGATCCGGGATAGCCTCCCGGATCTCAAGCACGTCTTCCTCATTGACGCGGACGGCGCTCCGGAACCGGGGACCCTCGACCTCGCGGGGCTCCTGGCGGCCGCCCCGGCAGACAGCATCATGGCGCCCACCTCCGGCGAGGACATGGCGCTGCTGCACTTCACCAGCGGCACCACGGGCACCCCGAAAGGCGCCATCCATGTCCACGAGGCCGTCACCGCCCACTATGCGACGGGCCGGTTCGCGCTGGACCTGCACCCCGGCGACACCTACTGGTGCACAGCGGACCCCGGATGGGTCACGGGCACCTCCTACGGTGTCATCGCCCCGCTGGTGCACGGCGTCACCACAGTGGTGGACGAGGAGGAGATGGACGCGGACCGGTGGTACCGGATCCTCGCTGAGCAGCGCGTTACCGTCTGGTACACCGCGCCGACCGCCCTGCGCATGCTGATGAAAGCCGGCGCGGAGAGGGCCGCCGGGCACGATCTTTCGGCGCTGCGGTTCGTGGCCAGCGTGGGCGAGCCGCTCAACCCGGAAGTGGTGGTCTGGGGCCAGGAAGCGTTCGGCCTGCCCGTCCACGACAACTGGTGGCAGACGGAGACCGGCGGAATCATGATCGCCAACTTCGCGGCCACGGAAATCCGGCCCGGTTCCATGGGCCGGCCGCTGCCGGGAGTGGAGGCGGCGCTCGTCGCGCGGGACGGGGACGGCAAGCCGGTGGTCCGTGACGGCGACCCCGTGCTGGTCACGGAACCGGACACCATGGGGGAACTGGCGCTGCGCGCCGGCTGGCCATCAATGTTCAGGGGCTACCTCAATGAGGAGGAGCGCTACCGCAGGTGCTTCGCCGGAGGCTGGTACCTCACCGGGGACGTCGCAAAACGCGATGCGGACGGGTACTACTGGTTCGTTGGCCGCGGCGACGACGTCATCAAGTCCTCCGGCCACCTCATCGGTCCCTTCGAGGTGGAGAGCTCGCTGATGGAGCACCCGGCCGTGGCCCAGGCGGGGGTCATCGGCGTCCCGGACCCGGTGGCCGGCGAGGTGGTCAAGGCGTTTGTCGAGCTCAGGACCGGATGGGAGCCCTCCGAAGAGCTGCGCCTGGACATCATCGGTTTTGCGCGCAAGCGGCTCGGCGCCGCAGTTGCGCCGCGCATGGTGGACTTCACCGCGGCGCTGCCGAAAACCCGCAGCGGAAAGATCCTTCGGAGGCTCCTGAAGGCCCGCGAACTGGGGCTCCCCGAGGGGGACACATCCACCGTCGAAACCACCACGGAGGCACCATGACCGGCACACCGGAAAGGATCGGCGCGGACCGGGCCGGCACCGCGAGGCATCTCCTGCACCAGATGCTCCGGGTGCGCCGGCTGGAGGAAAAGTGCGTCGAACTCTACACCGAGGCGAAAATCCGGGGCTTCCTGCACGTCTACATCGGCGAGGAAGCCGTGGCTGCGGGCGTCCTGGACAACCTGGACGCAGGAGACGCCGTGGTGGCAACCTACCGGGAACACGGCCATGCACTGCTGCGGGGCGTGGCCGCCGGGGCCATCCTCGCCGAAATGTACGGCAACGTCCAGGGCTGCTGCCGCGGGCGGGGCGGCTCCATGCACCTGTTCGACGCCGCCACCCGCTTCTACGGCGGCAACGCGATCGTGGCGGGCGGGCTGCCCCTCGCCGTCGGCCTAGCGCTGGCGGACAAGATGGCCGGCCGCGCGCGCGTGACGGCCTGCTTCTTCGGCGAAGGGGCCGTGGCCGAGGGAGAATTCCACGAAAGCCTGAACCTGGCGGCACTGTGGCAGTTGCCCGTGCTCTTCTGCTGCGAGAACAACCTGTATGCGATGGGCACGGCACTGCGCCGCTCCGAGTCGCAGACGGACATTGCGCTGAAGGCTGCCGGCTACGAGCTCGCGGCCTGGGCAGTGGACGGGATGGACGTCCTCGCCGTCCATGAAGCCGCCCGCCGCGCCGTGGATGCCGTGCGGTCGGGCGCGGGTCCGCACTTCCTGGAGCTGCGGACCTACCGCTTCCGTGCCCACTCCATGTTTGATCCGGAGCGCTACCGGGAGAAGGCAGAGGTGGCGCACTGGATCGAGCGGGACCCCATCACCCTCCTGCGCAACGCCCTGGAGGCTGCGGGCCAGCTGAGCGAAGACCAGTTGGCAGGCATCCAGGGTGACGCCGACGCGGAGGTGGCGTCCGCCGTCGAGTTCGCCGAAGCCGGGACTCCGGAGCCGCTGGAGGACCTGGCCCGGTTTGTCTACAGCGAGCGGGGACCGGAATGAAAACCACCTACCGGGAAGCCATCAGGGCCGGGATCCGGGATGCCATGAACCGTGACCCCCGGGTGTTCCTCATGGGCGAGGACGTGGGCGCGTACGGCGGCTGCTTCGCCGTCAGCCTGGGACTGTTCGAGGAGTTCGGGCCGCAACGGATCCGCGACACTCCCCTGTCCGAATCCGGCTTCGTCGGTGCGGGCATCGGCGCGGCGCTGGGCGGCATGCGGCCCATCGTGGAGATCATGACCGTCAACTTCAGCCTGCTGGCCCTGGACCAGATCGTGAACAACGCGGCCACGCTCCTGCACATGTCCGGCGGGCAGTTCAACGTCCCGCTGGTGATCAGGATGACCACCGGCGCGGGACGCCAGCTGGGCGCCCAGCACTCGCACAGCCTGGAGGGCTGGTACGCCCACATTCCGGGCCTGCGCATTCTCGCGCCGGCCACCCTGGAGGATGCACGCGGCATGCTCTGGACCGCGCTGGAGGACCCGGACCCGGTGCTGATTTTCGAGCACGGGACGCTCTACAACATGCCGGGCGAGCTTGATGACGGCGCCGGGCCGGTGGACATCACCGCCGCCGCCGTCCGGCGGCCGGGGACGGACGTCTCGCTCATCACCTACGGCGGCACGCTGCCGGCAGTGCTCGACGCCGCCGGGCGGCTGGCAGCGGAAGGCATCGGTGCCGAGGTACTGGACCTGCGCGTCCTGCGCCCGCTCGATGATGCGGCAATCCTGGCCACGGTGGGCAAGACGCACCGGGCCGTGGTGGTGGATGAAGGGTGGCGCAGCGGCAGCATCTCGGCCGAGATCAGCGCGCGGATCACGGAGGCGGCCTTCTACGACCTCGACGCCCCGGTGGGACGGGTCTGCAGCGCCGAGGTCCCGCTGCCCTACGCCAAGCACCTGGAGCTTGCCGCGCTTCCCTCGGCTGAACGGATCGTGGCGGCGGCGCGGGAGGTGACGGGCGGGCGTGGGTGATTTCCGCATGCCGTCCCTGGGGGCGGATATGGACCACGGCAAGATGGTGGAGTGGCTCGTCAAGCCGGGCGACTACGTCCACCGCGGTGACGTGGTGGCCGTAGTGGACACCGAGAAGACGGTCATGGACATCGAGACCTTCGAAGAGGGGGTTGTGGCCGAGCTGCTGGTGGACGTCGGCACCACGGTTCCCGTCGGCACCCCGCTCGCGCGGATCACTGCAACGCCCGATGACGGGACGGGAGCCGCGCCGCCGGCGGAAACCCACGGGCCCCTCTCGCCCCCGGTGCGGCACCTCGCCCACCAGCTGGGAGTTGATCCGGGCTCCATCCGCGGCACGGGCAGGCACGGGGCGGTGACGCGTTCCGACGTGGAACGCGCTGCAGCGCTGGTGCCGGTGACGGCAGCTCCGGAACCCGCACCGGCAGCTCCGGAGCCCGCGGCGCCTCACGTGGAGGACGACGGCGGCAACCGTGGGCGGGTGCGCTCGTCACCTCTCGCCCGGCGCCTGGCGGCCGAGCGCGGAGTTGACCTTTCGGCCGTGGCCGGGACCGGGCCCGGCGGTGCGGTCACGGAAGGCGACGTCCTCCACGCGGCCGCTGCCGCCCCCGCACCGGTGCCACCAGGGGGTGCGGCGCCGGAAGCTCCGGCATCACCGGAGCTGACTGTGCCTGAAGTCCCGGCAACAGCAGAAGAGCCTGCGGCCAGGCCCGCGGAGGACCGGCAGCGCGAGGCAAGCCTGCGCAGGGCGGTCGGGGCGCTGATGTCCCGCTCCAAGAAGACGATTCCGCACTACTACCTCAGCACCACGCTGGACATGGGTGCCGCTGTGGCCTGGATGCAGTCCGTTAACCTCCAGCGCCCTGTTTCCTCCCGGCTGGTTCCCTCTGCACTCCTGCTGAAGGCCGCTGCCCTTGCTGCCAGGGACGTGCCCGAGGTCAACGGCCTGTATGTGGATGACGAGTTCCGGCCCAGCCAGGCAGTGCATCTCGGCGTCGCCGTTGCCCTTCGGAAGGGCGGCATCGTGGCCCCGGCAATCCACGACGCCGACCAGCTCCCGGTGGACACCCTCATGGAGCAGCTGAGGGACCTCGTGTCCCGTGCCCGGGCAGGCAGGCTGCAGCGGGCAGAAATGGCCGATCCCACCATCACCGTGACCAACCTGGGCGACCTGGGCGTGGAGAGCGTGTTCGGGGTGATCTATCCGCCGCAGGTGGCCATGGTGGGCCTGGGCCGGCTGATGGAACAACCGTGGGCGCACGAGGGAATGCTCGGCGTCCGTCCCGTGGTGACGGCCACCCTCTCCGCCGACCACAGGGTGAGTGACGGCCTGCGCGGCGCACGTTACCTGGCGCGGCTGGACGAACTGCTGCAAAAGCCGGAGGAACTATGAACGAACAGGACGCCCGCGCGGCAGTGCACCAGGCGATCGGGCAGGTGGCGCCGGACGTGGAGCCGGCGGACCTTGCGGACGGTGCACGGCTGCGGCAGGACCTTGAACTCGATTCACTCGACTTCCTGCGGCTTGTGGAGACCATATATTCCGCAACAGGCATAAATATTCCGGAAGGCGACTACCCCCGGGTGGCGACGGTGGGCGGCCTGATCGCGTACATCGCCGGTCACGCCTGACGCCGGGCAGCCCCGCGTCTCGCCTCGACTACGGCCACAGCCCAGCGCCACCCGCGTTTTACCAGGTCAAGCGGCCTGGCCTCGATGAGCAGCCGCCGTGTATGCAGATCGAGGAATAGAAGGTAGAACGTGAAGGCAAGGGCTGTGACGAACGCCAGCGAGGAGGCGTCGATGGGCAGTGCCACGAAGGACCACACGGAGAGCTGGTCCTGCGCCCCGAACACCACAAAGAACGTCACGCCCACGTACAACGACCTGATCTGCCAGTCGTCCCGGATACCGGTAACGGCCAGGAAAGGCAGGAACCAGAGGATGTACCAGGGCTGGATGATGGGCGAGAGCATCACGACGGCGGTAAACGCCAGCGCCATCCGGCGCACCGCCCGCGAGTAGTCACCGCGGAACATCAGGACCAGGACCAGCGCGATCGCCGCCCATTTCATTCCCGTCCGCAGGAGGGTGGCGAACGTGCCGCCGGGGAGCCCCAGCACGTTGCCCAGGAACTCCACCTGCTGGCCCAGGAAGCCCGATGGCGAGTAGCCGGTATAGCCCGGCGTGGGGTCCATGATGGCCCACACCCATCCCATCCCCAGGTTGTACGGGATGCCGCTGAGGGCCAGCACGCCGAAGCTGATGCCCGCCGTCGCGCCCCACATCAGGAACTTGCGGGGCCAGGAAGCCGACGGTCCCGCCCACATCAGGCCAACAAAGGGAAGCAGGAGGACGGTGATCGGCTTGATTCCGATCGACGCGGTCACCAGCAGCACTCCGAGCAGGTACCGGCGCGTGGCCGCGAGGTAGACGCCTGCGACGGCGAGGCCCACCATGAGGGCGTCGTTGTGCGCGCTGGCAATGAAGCTGATCAGGAACAGCGGGTTGGCCACGGAGATCCAGAGTGCACGCGCCCCGTTGATGCCGTGCAGCTCCGCCAGCCTGGGCACATAGATGACGCAAAGCAGGACCCCGACGCCGGCGAGGAGGCGGAACAGGAGGACAGACACATCCGGCTGCGCGCCGGTCAGCCCCACCACCCCGCGCGCCAGCCAGAGGAAGTACGGACCGTAGGGGGTCCTGGCTTCCGCCCAGGCAGGATCGGCGCCGAGCGAGAACCAGTTGCTGAGCGTGGAAATCCCCACCTGGTAAGGGTTCTGGCCCTCCATGACCAGCCGGCCCTGGCCGGTGTAGGCGTAGACGTCGCGGGAAAATACGGGGACACAGAAAAGCAGCGGCAGGGACCAGGCAGAGATGGCGAGGACGACGGACCGCAGCGACGATTTGCCCCAATCCGCCAGGCGCTGGCCCAGCCGGAGCCAGGACCGCATCAGCACCATGGCGCCCACCGTCAGGAGCACGGTGGATACAGTCACTCCCCAGCCCTCGGTGCGGAGGGCGATTACCACCGGCTGGCGGATCATGGGTGAGCCGTTGGCGATCCACCCGGTCCCGATGGAACCGATAAACATCATCAGGGCCCCGACAAAGCCCTCGATGGTGGCCAGGTAGGCGCGGCCGGTGGCCGGGCCGGAGGCTTTAGCCGACGCTGCCGGCTGCGTCTCCGAAGTCCCGAGGTGTGACCCGCCTGCCGTCATGTTTGTCTGGTCCCTCACTTGGTTACGGCGCTGGTTGGACCAGCAATAAGGCCGCCCTGCAACGCCGCTATTTTATCAGCCGGGTTTCCCGCGCCCCTTCCGAGGCTAGAGCATACGGTCGCTGCGGGCGGTCCGGTTCCGGCCGAGCGACTTTGCCCGGTAAAGGGCGGCGTCCGCTGAGGCGATGAGGCGTTCCACATCCGTTGTGGCACCGTCATACGTGGAAATACCGTAACTGACCGTCGGCATGTCCATCCCGTCCACGGTTGCAGCCGCCGCCAGGCGCCGGCTGATCGACTTAGCGATGATTTCCGCCCGTTCCGCGCTGGCACCCGGGATAAGGATCACAAATTCCTCCCCGCCGTAGCGTCCCACCAGGTCGGTGGACCGCACCGTGGCGGCGCAGGCGTCCGCGAACGTCTGCAGGGCCACGTCCCCGGCGGCGTGGCCGTAGGTGTCGTTGACCGCCTTGAAGTGGTCCAGGTCCGCCAGGACCAGGGCGCCGGTGCCTTTGGCGATGGACAGGTCGGCCAACTGTTCGGCCGCCAGGTTCAGGAAGGCCTTGCGGTTGAGGAGGCCGGTGAGGTCATCACGGGAGGCCACCATGCGCAGCGCCCTGGTCTGCTGTTCATTGCTGAGGGCCGCCATGCTGAAGGAAACCACCACCAGGAGGACCATGGTCACCAGTGTGGTCACCGCGGAACCAAAAACAGTGACGAAGATGGGGCCGTCCTGCCCCTCCAGCATGAACGCCGCCCAGCGCAGCACATAGAACACGGAGAGTCCGCCGGCCGCCGCCGCCATGGGGATCCGCACGCGCGAGTATCCCGGTTCCAGCCGCCAGAGCTCGCGCGACGCCAGGCCTATGGTGAGGCTCATGGCTGCCAGGAACACGGGGCCGCCGGACCAGGTGTTGGTGGCCGGGTTGTCCAGGACCGAGGCAACCAGGGTCACCAGGGGGATGGCGGCGAACGCCCACGTTGGCGGCGGCACGGTCCGCAGCGACCGGGCGCCCGCCCAGACAGCCACTCCGCCGAGCACCAGGAGCACGTTGCCCAAGGGGTTGCCCCAGACCTGGTGTGCTGTTCCATCCAGGAGGAAACAGCCGGATCCTGACAGGAAAAACAGCAGCGCCAGGCACCACCAGCCGCTGTAGGGCGAGCGCGTGGTCCGGTAGGCGGAGAAGTAGAAGAGGAGCACCAGCACCAGCGCCATCAGGCCAAAGGCGATCCGGAGGGTTGTGGTATCCAGAGCCATGTTTCCGAAGTCCCCCCACTGCCGATACCGCGCCGACCCCAAGTATCGCACCGGTCCGGGAGGTTGTCAGGATGGGATTACGGCTGGCGCAGGGCCTAGTGTTGTCAGGACAGCCAGCAGGACTATTCCGGAAGGCAATCCCCATGCTCCTTCTCTTTGGTTTCAAGACCGTGCTCAAGGCCTTGCCCGGGAAACCGGCCACCTGCCAGTACTGCCGGGCGTTCGCCCACCACCGCCTTGAGGAGCGGTCCACCAAGTTCACGCTCTTCTTCATTCCGGTGTTCACCACGTCGCGTTCCTACCAGATCACGTGCACCAATTGCGGGCACGTCTCGAGCATTTCCGCGCGGCAGAAGCGGGCGTTGGAACTGCAGCGCTAACCAACCCAACCGCCCATGGAACAAAAGCGGAAAACCATGGACGTTCGTGCCGCCCGTGGCTAGAGTGGGACCCGACTGTGAGCCTCGGCTCCAGGAGTTGGCGGGAAATACCGGGACGTGTCCGTCCTGATGTGGCAAAAGGAGGTGTCTGTGATGACTGTTCAAGCCCTGCGTCCTGCGCGCCCCGCACTTTTCATCCGGACCCTTCCCCTTTTCCGCACCGGCCCCGCCTGACCTCCCGCGGGGCGCCGAACACCAAAGGCCGCAGGCCGGTGCGCGGGGGCCCTCCCGTGAGGTATCACAGTGAACACATCGTCAGGCAGCGGCCTGGAAAGCACCAACCACCCAAGCGACGGTCCGCTCCCCTATGGCTATACCCCCGCCGTCGCCCAGCACTTCGAGGACCATCCGATGCCGGCGGCCACCGGGCGCGGGCGGGTGGTCCGCGTGGACAGGAACCTGCTGCTGGTGGCTGCGGGCGCGGACCTGCTGCACCTGCCCTATCCGCTGAGCGGAAAACCGGCAGTAACCGGAGACTGGGTGTGGATAGGCCCCAACCGGGCCGGCGAGCGCCAGATCCTCAGCGTCCTGCCGCGCCGTTCGGAACTGAGCCGCGAGCGCGCGTTCGAAGCCTCCTCCGAGGCACAGGTCCTGGCCGCCAACATGGACACCGTCGGCGTGGTGGTCCCGGTCGACCGGCCCCTGACTCACAACCGGTTGGAACGCACCCTTGTGGCCGCGTGGGACTCGGGGGCTACTCCCTTGGTGATCATCACCAAGGCGGACCTCGCGGACGTGGCGGACGACGTCGTCGGGAAAGTCATCCTGCAGGCTGCAGGCGTGGATGTGGTCACCACCTCCGCGGAAACCGGCGACGGCATCGATCAGCTGCTGGCGCACATCCCGGCGGGCGGAACCATCGTGCTCCTGGGGCCATCGGGTGCCGGAAAGTCCACGCTCATCAATGCGCTGGTGGGCCGCGACATCCAGGACACCGGCGAGGTGCGCTCCGGCGACTTCAGGGGGAGGCACACCACCACCTCCCGGGAACTGGTCCCGCTCGCGAACGGGACGGTGCTGATGGACACGCCCGGCGTGCGGGGCTTCGGCCTGTTCGACGCCGAGGACGGCATCGGCGAGATGTTCGGCGATGTGGAGGCGCTGGCGGCCGGGTGCAGGTTTTCGGACTGTTCCCACCAGGGCGAACCCGGCTGCGCTGTTCAGGAGGCTCTTGCCACAGGCGTGCTGGAGGAGCGCCGCTGGCACAACTACCTGAAGCTGCAGCGGGAGCTTGCCGCCCTGGCCCGCCGGAGCGACGCCGCGGCGCAGCGTGCCTACCAGCGGGAGTGGCACCAGAAAGTGGTGGCGGCAGGGAAGTCCCAGCGCTGGGCCGAACGCGAGACGGCGGAGAGGAAGGAACGGCCGGGCCGGAAGCGGCGGTGACGGCCGGTGGCTCCGCGGCCCGGGTTTTTCCGGGGCCACGGAGCCACCTGATAGCTGTGGTTCCCTTTCTTACTTGGTGGCCGCCATGGTGGTCAGCCACCCTCCGGTGCCGATTTCCGTGACGGCAGCAATCCGCACCTGATACTCCGTTTTTCCGAGAAGTCCCGTGATCTTTGCATCCGTCGCCGTATTGACCCCGTCACCAAAGGTCCGCCAGTTCACTCCGTCGGTAGAGGTCTCAATGACGTAGTCGGTGACCGGGAACCCGCCATCGGAGGCAGGCGCGGTCCAGGACACCAGCAAGGATTTGCCTTGCACCTTTATCACGGCACCGCGGGGTGCGGAGGGTGCCGGGATGGTGGTGGCTGCCACCGGCTGGGAGAACTCGCCGGGCCCTGCTGCCGAGACTGACTGCACCCTGATCTGGTATTCAGTGCCGGGGTTCAGTCCCGGGACCCGGGCTCCCGGCGTGGACGTTACGGACTCATACACCGGGAGCCACTCCGTGTCACCGGTGGCGCGGTACTGCAGCCGGTAGTCACTGATCGGGGCCGTGCCGGTTACCAGCGGGGCCGCCCAGGCGACATCAATGGCGGAACCGCTGACCGGAGTCAGCTTCACTTCGCTGGGGCTGCCGGGAAGTCCTGAAGGCTCAGGCTCCGGATCAGACCCGCCGCCAAGGGTAAGCCCTGCGAAGGGTGCCTTGACCACCGAGGTGGCCAGGTCGATGGTTGACGGCGATGTGCCCAAGACGTTCCACAGCTCAACCTTCATGGAGCCATCCACCAAAGCTCCAAGCTCGCCCTCGACGGAGGAGAAGCCACGCTCTGCGGTATACCGTTCGTATCCCGTCACCGGGTCGGTGGGGAAATAGTTGTAGGTTTCAATCCTGTCGTAGGTGCCGTCTCCGGTCAGGTCATATGAAACCCTGATGCGGGTTCCGTTCCCGACGCCGGCAGTGTCCACGCCGATATCGAACGCGGTCCTGCTGCCTGCAAAAGTGCCATTCAGGTTATCGGCCGTCAGGGTAAGACCTGTTGCCGGATCACCGACTGCGTCGGGTCCGCTGCGGGGGCGAGCGTTGCCACGGGCGCGGTGCCGGGCTGGGACAGGAACGATCCGTCGGCACCGAGGTAGAACGTGGTGGTGGTTGGTGCGGGCGGGTCCGTGGGATCCCCGGGCACTTCCGTGCCGCTCGGCGCGCCGCCGCCGCTCCAGGTTTGCGCACCGGATGTTGTCGTCTTGCCGGCGGCGACGTCAAGCACCGTGCCGTCGGAGAACGTGACCGTCAGGGGTTCCTGCGTAATGTTGCTCGCCACGTAGGTCCTGGCCCCGTCCTTGGTGAACACGGCCGCCATCGGATCATCGGCACGGACGCTGCTGTCCAGGGTTCCCAAGGATGTAAGATTGGCGATCCAATGATAGGTGTGGGCCCGGCTCTCGCCTTCCTCCTCCGGGTATTCACGGTCGTTGTCCAGCGCGGCAAGTGCTGCCGGCGCATCCCCGAGGGCCAGGTAGGACCACAGAATGTCCTGCCATACGGTGGGATTGCCGTTGTTCACGTCCACCATTTCGGCGTAGTTGGACACAACGTCATCCGGACGCAGGCCCAGGTAAAGGTGCCCGCCGGTGATCGGCAGGGTATTGATTCCCTGGATCATCTCGGCTTCGGCACTGAACCACGTGGAGTACGTGCCGCCGTCGCCCCAGATCATGCCGGCCGTGCTGTGGCCAAAGGAGTCGGGCATGGCGCCGGATTCGTCGAACCAGTACTGCTGGATAGCGGCGGTCTGGGTTGCGTAGAGGTAGATGCCCGCGTCGCGGGTGGCAGTATCTCCGGTTGCCGTTCCCCATTGGATGAGGCCGTTGGCGAAGTTTTGTCCCTCGGAGCTCGATTCCTGGTTGTTACCGGCGCCGAACGCGCCGTGACCCGACGCCCAGTCGTGGCCGGCGTAGATATCGAAGTCGCGCAGATACGGGTAGCGGGTGTCGGCGCGGTCGAAGTTGTTGGCATCGGCAATCAGTTCATCCACCATGCCCCCGTAGGCAGCGTCTGCCGCCCACTCCGGTTCAAACCGCGCCAGGGTGGCCGCTGCCACCACGAAGTAGCCGTAGTGGAAATGGTGGTCGTTGAGTTCCTTGTCGGAACCGTACGACGCCGGGAACCCGACGAGGGTGCCCCAGTTCGAGTTATAGGCGAAGACCTGTTCGGTCTCGCCGGGCGAGGCGGTGAACCAGTTGGTGAGCGTTTCCTTCATCTGGGCAAGGGCGGTGTCGCGCACAGCCGTACGGTCGAGCTGGTCGGCGATCTCCACAATGCGGGCGGCGCGGCCGAGGGCCTTGCCGGTCCAGTAGGTGTCGTCCTTGTCGATGCTCATGGGGTCGGCGGCGACCTGGTCGAGCAGGGCGTCCAGGCGGGCATTCGCTTCACCGGCCCCTGTCGCTACGGCCGGGACCTCAGGCAGCACGCCGGTGAAAGGGGTGTTTGTGGTGAAGGAGGTGGCACCGACCAGCGTGGTCATAGCGCCGCGCGGGGACACGTAGGTGCGGTCCAGCTCGGCACCGGCGGAGGGTCCGTCGCCGGTCACGCCGCCGAGGTAAGCGCTCTGGTGCGGGTAGAGCGAGAGCACGGTGCCGGAGTTGGTTCCCTCCCGCACCTCTGTCTCGGCCGAGTAGGTGGTCTCGACCACGCTGCCGGTCTCGTTGTAAACGAAATCGGCCCGTGTTCCAGTGACTTTGGCATAGGCGTACGGCGTGTAGTCGTCAGCGACGGCCGTGCGCGCCGCGTCGGTGTCGGATTGGCCCGTCGGCAGTGCGGCCACGGAGAGATACCCCTTGCCGTTGAGCGTGCTGCTCAGTTTCGTTCCGGAGACGGTCCAGGCAGCGCCGGTAGGTGCGAACGCGACGTAGTCCCCGCCGCCGGAGCTGAACCCGATGCGCTCACCGTCGTTGAGCCAGACGCGCAGGTCGGCTCCGGCGGTGATGACGGCGTCCCCGCCGGCGATGTCGTACCAGCTGAAGGGCAGGCCGTGCCCGATGGTGGCGGTCATTGACCGGGTGCCGTCACTCCAGGAGGGGGTGACGGTCCAGTCGGTCCAGTCGGCGACCTCGACGACGGGGGCGGTCAGCCCGGCGACGCCGACCATCACGTCCTGCGCGTAGGCGTAGTGGAATTCACCGATGCCGCCGGCTGTCCCGCTCATGGTCGGAGTCGTGGTATTCGAGAGCCCGAGGCCGGCGGCCTGGGGAAGGTAGGAAAGCGGGTGCGCGTGCAGCGGCTCGCTGCCCACGCAGTTGTACTTCTTGAACAGGAGCGAGGACCACCAGTCATTGGTGGGAACCGCTCCGGCGGGCGCGGCATCAGTTACGTAGGCCCGGGCATCGGTCGCGAGTGGCGCGCAGCCCTCGGGTGCAGGCCCGATGGCATCCGTGGTGTAGCTTCCGGTGCCGACAGGAAGGGTTTCCGCGTGCGCCATTCCTGCCGGAATGAGGCCGCCCAGGAGAACCGCGGCCACTCCCAGTGCGGCAAACCGTGGCGCTGCGGCCCCATCCCTGCTCCGGCTCTTCCGGGGTTCCCGGACCTTATGGTGGATCGTCATGATACTCATCCTGTCTGTTCGTGTCGCCTGGTTGCTCCACGGGCAAGCGGCCCCAACATCTAAACCGCTGAGTGTTGGTGGGAGCGCTCTCACACAGAGTAGGCAGTAGTGACGGAAACCACAAGGGCCACTTTGGTGCGGGGAAAGCCGGCGCGGCGACGTCCGGGTCAGCGGGCGGTGCTGCCCCGGACCACCAGTTCGGCCGGGTAGATGACCGGTTCCAGCTGCTCTTCCGGGTTTTCGATCGCGCGGATCAGGAGCTGTCCGGCTGTCACGGCCATATCCACCATCGGCTGCGTCACAGTGGTCAGGCCCATGCCATTGGCCGCCAGGAGGGAATGGTTGTCGAACCCCACAACAGCAACGTCCTCCGGAACCCTCCGGCCCCCGCCCCGCACAGTTTCAATGACACCCAGGGCCATCAGGTCCGAGGCGGCGAAAACGCCGTCGAGCTCCGGCGCCTCGGAGAACAGGTTCCTTGCCGCTTCGGCGCCGCCCGCCGTCGTGAAGTCCCCATGGATGACGGGGCCGGGCTGCAGCCCGGCCTCCCGGACACCCTGCATCCATCCGTCCAGGCGGTCGACTGCCGCTGTCATGTCGGCGGGTCCTGCCACGGTTCCAAGCCGGGTGCACCCGGTGGCGGCCAGGTGGCGGGCGGCAAGCCGGCCGCCCTCGAAGTTGTCCAGGTCCACATAAGGGACGCCGAAGCCCGCGGCCCAGGGCCTGCCGATGAAGACAGTGGGCAGGCCGGTTGTGCCAAGGGTCTCCGCCCAGTCGTCCGCCTTGTGGAACGAGACCACGATCGCGCCGTCCACGTGCCCGCCCCGCAGGTACCGCATGGTCCGGGCGGAGTCATCCCCAGCCCGGGACATCAGCAGCACCAGCTGCATGTCGGTGCCCCGGAGTGCCTCGTTGACGCCGGTGATGACGGCGGCGAAGAAGGGGTCCATCATCACCCGTGCGTCCGGCTCCGGGATGACCAGCGCAATGGATCCGGTGCGCCTGGTCACCAGGCTCCGGGCCGCACGGTTCGGCGTGTAGCCGAGCGCCACGATCGCAGCGTCGACGGCGGCCTGGGCCTCCGGACTGACCTTCAGCCCGCCGTTGATCGCCCTGGACGCGGTGGAGCGGGACACTCCGGCGGCCGTGGCGAGGTCCTCGAGCGTCGGGCTGGGCCGCCCGGCGTGCAGGAGGCCGGGCCGGCGGGACTTTTCGTTCATTACACAGACAATACGACACCTGGCTCCGTAGACGGCACGGGGCTGCTGCCGGCCGGAATGGCATTGGATGCGGCCACCGCCGAGTACCACCAGGCACTGGCTTTCGGGATGCGCTCCTGGGTTGCATAATCAACCCGGACCAGGCCAAAGCGCTGGTGGTAGCCGAAGGACCACTCGAAGTTGTCCAGCAGGGACCACGCCAGGTATCCGCGGACGTCCACGCCGTCAGCTATGGCATCATGCACCGCCTGGAGGTGTGCCGCGAAGAACCCCAGCCGGTCCTGGTCGTCCACGAAGCCCGCCTCGTCCGGGACATCGTCGTACGCTGCACCGTTTTCGGTGATGTAGATGGGGATCCCGGCAGGACCCGTGTACTCAGCCTGCAGCCGGTTGAGCAGGCGCCGCAGCCCCTCCGGCTGGACCTCCCAGCCCATTCCCGTCACCGGCAGGCCGCGGGATACCGATCGGGCGCCGTCGGCTGCCACGAACGGGGAGGACACCGGGCGGGCTGCCTGCCCCGGAGCCGCCGTCGTCTCCTGCCCCGCCAGTTCCCCGGGGTCCGCCGGATCCTTCGTGAGGGATTCCCCGTGGTAGTAGTTGACGCCCAGCAGGTCCAGCGGCGTGGATATGATCTCCAGGTCCCCGTCCTGCACCAGGTCAGCCATTCCAAGGTGCGCCACGTCTGCCAGCAGGTCAGCCGGGTACTCGCCCCTGAACAGCGGATCCAGGAAGATCCTGTTGAACTGGCCGTCGATCCGCCTGGCTGCGTCCCGGTCACCCTCGCTGCCGGGATCCCGCGGATCCGGGACCGTCAGGTTCAGGGTGATGCCCACAGAGGCGTCCGGATCCTCGCGGCGCAGCGCACGGGCTGCCAGGCCGTGGCCGAGCAGCAGGTGGTGGGCGGCGGCAAGTCCGGCCTGCGGGTCCTGCCTTCCCGGCGCGTGGATACCGGCGGCGTAGCCGAGGAACGCCGAGCACCACGGCTCGTTGAGGGTGGTCCAGATCCGGACCCTGTCCCCCAGGACGCCGTGCATGAGCGCCGCGTACTCGGCGAAACGGTAGGCCGTGTCCCGGTTGGCCCAGCCGCCCTTGTCTTCAAGTGCCTGCGGCAGGTCCCAGTGGTAGAGGGTCAGCCACGGCGTGATTCCGGCAGCAAGCAGTTCATCCACCAGGCGGGAGTAGAAGGCGATGCCTTCGGGATTGGGCGTGACGCCGTCGGGCATGCAGCGGGCCCAGGACGTGGAGAAGCGGTAGGCCTTCATGTGCAATTGGCCCATGAGCGCCACGTCCTGCTTGTAGCGCCGGTAGTGGTCGCAGGCCACGTCGCCGTTGTGGCCGTCCGCCACGGCGCCGGGAACCCGGGCGAACACGTCCCAGATGGAGTCCTGCCGGCCCCCGGTGTGTGCTGCGCCTTCGATCTGGTAGGCAGCGGTTGCCGCGCCCCAGAGAAAGCCCTCCGGAAACGGAAGTTGGGTGGAACTCATCCTTTGACTGCTCCTTGCATAATTCCGGATACGAGTTGGCGGCCTGCCGCGATAAACAGGAGCAGGAGCGGGACGGTGGCCAGGACGGCTCCGGCCAGGACCACGGAGTAGTCCACGAAGTGGGCGGCCTGCAACAGCTGCAGCGCCACCGGAAGGGTGGGGTTCGACGGGTCAAGGACAATGAACGGCCAGAAGAAGTTCGTCCAGGTGGCCACGAAAGTGAACAGGGCGAGCATGGCGGCCGCCGGCCGCGCGGCCGGGAATCCGATGTACCAGAAGGCCTGGATCATGGAAGCCCCGTCCATCCGCACGGCCTCGATGAGTTCATCCGGGAGGGCGTCACGCAGGTATTGGGTCATCCAAAACACGCCGAAGGCGGTAACAACGCCCGGAATGATCACAGCCCAAAGCGAGCCGGTCCACCCCAGCCTGGACATCACGATAAACAGCGGGACGACGCCGAGCTGGGTGGGAACCGCCATGGTGGCGATGACGAACACCAGCAGCCCCTTGCTGCCGCGGAAGCGGAGCTTGGCGAAGGCGAATCCGGCAAGGGTGGAGAATACGACGACGGAAGCCGCGGTCACGCACGAGACGATGAGGCTGTTGCCCATCGCCTTCCAGAACGGGATGCTGTCAAAGACTTTGGCGGCGTTGGCCAGGAAGTTCCCGCCGGGCAGCAGCGGGATGCCGCGGCTCAGGACGGTGTTGTCATGGCTGCCCACCAGGAAGGACCAATACAACGGAAAGAGTGACGCCAGCAGGACGGCACCCAGGAAGCCGTAGGTGAGGAAGCCTGGCCTGCGGGCACCGCCGTGGCCGGCCCCGGGACCCCTGGCACCTGGTCGGCGCCGCGCTGCTGCCCGGGCGGCCCCCTTCCCGGCAGTCTGTTCAATCATGGGGATGGAGCTCACTTACGGCCTCCCTGGCTTGCGATGCGCTTGGTGATGAGGAAGTTGAGCAGGGCAATCAGCACGATGATCAGGAAGAGCAGCCAGGCAACGGCAGAGGCCCTGCCGAAGTTGCGCTGGCCCCAGCCGAGTTCCCAGATGTACATGGTCAGCGTCTGCCACTGCCGGTCCGCTCCGCCCAGGCCGGACTGGTCAAAGACCCGCGGCTCGTCGAAGATCTGCAGGCCGCCGATGGTGGAGGTAATCACCACGAAGATCACCGTCGGCCGCAGCATGGGGACGGTCACGGAGAAGAACTGCCGCAGCCTGCCGGCCCCGTCGATGGTTGCCGCTTCAAACACATCCCGCGGGATGGCCTGCATGGCTGCGAGGAAGATCAGCGCGTTGTAGCCGGTCCAGCGGAAGTTCACCATGGTGGCGATTGCCAGATGGCTTGCCAGCGGGTCGGAATGCCACCGGACCGGGTCCAGCCCTGCCCCCGCCAACATCCCGTTGATCAGCCCGAACTGGTCCGCGAAGAGGTTGTTGAAGATCAGGCCCACCGCCACCGGTGCAACGACGAAGGGCACCAGGACCCCCATTCGCCAGAACGTCCTTGCCCTCAGGTTCGCGTCCAGCACCGCTGCTATCACCAAGGCGATGACAACCTGGGGGACTGAAGACAGGATGAAGATGCTGAAGGTGTTGCCCACGGCGTTCCAGAAGTAGGGCTGGGCCACAACGAAGGCATAGTTTTCCAGGCCGGTGAACTTCCCCTGTCCGCCGATCAGGTTCCAGTTGTGCAGGGAAACCCACGCTGTGTAGACGAGCGGGAAGAGCCCGGTGACGGCGAACAGGATAAAGAACGGCGAGATGTAGAGGTAGGGGGACAACTTGACGTCCCACCTGGAGACCTGTTGCGAGAAAGCCAGGCGCCGGACGCCCTTCGTATCTTCCGGGGGAACCTGCGTCCCTCCGCTCCGTGGCCGGACCCGGTCGGTGACAGCCATGCTTAGAGGGACTTCACTGCGGTGACGAACTTCTCCCAGGAGGAGGCGGCGTCGTCCGACTTGTCAACGTCCACGCGGGTAAGGGCCTGCTGCATGGCGTCGTTGATGGCGAAGTACTTGGTTCCCTTGAACGGGGTCACGTCAACAGCCTTGGCGCGTTCGGCGAAGATCTGGCCGGTGGGCGCGCCGTTGAAGAACGCGTTCGTCTGGCCCAGCAGATCGCTGCTTTCCAGCGCCTCCTTCTGGCTGGGGAAGGTGCCCTTGGCGGTGAAGGCCTTGATCTGCTGCTCAGGGGCGGTCAGCCAGCCTGCCAGCTTCTTGGCCTCGGCCTGGTGTTCGCCCTGGGTGGGAACCGTCAGGTAGGAACCACCCCAGTTTCCCCCGCCGCCGGGGAAGACGTTGGCAACATCCCAGCCGGTGACCCCGGCTGCGTTGCCCTCGATGACCCCCAGCATCCAGCCCGGGCAGAGGGTTGTTGCGAAGGCGCCCGTCTGGAAGCCGGAGGCCCAGTCGTCGCTCCACTGGCTAAGGTGGGCGGACAGCCCGTCCTTGGTGGAGGCTTCCAGGACCTGGTTGTAGGTGTCCTTGACCTTCGGGTTCTCCGTGGCGATGACGGTGCCGTCCTCTTCCTCATAGACCTTCTCGAGCTGGTTGCTCATGCCCTGGTAGATCGCCCCCGCCGAGTCGAACCATGCGGAATCCGGGCTTGCGGCCTTGAAGGCCTTGCCGGCCTCGAAGTAGCTGTCCCAGGTGGTCCCCAGCATCTTGGCAACTTCCCCGCGTTCGGTGGGCATGCCGGCCTTCTTGAGCAGCTCGGCGTTGTAGCAGACGGCTTCAGGGCCGGAGTCGGTCCCGTAGCCAAGCAGCTTGCCGTCGGCGGTCGTGGCGGCCTCGGCCTTCCAGTCCAGCCAGCGGCCTTCCACAGCGGGGTCCTTCAGGTCTGCAAAGCGGTCCGGGTACTGCAGCAGTTCCGGAAGCCAGTCCACCTCAACGGCCTCGATATCGGACAGGCCGGAGCCGGCGGCCAGGCGCGTGGTGAGGTTGTCCCGTGCCTCGTTGGTGGTTGCCGCCTTCTTGTGCTCAATGGTCACGTTCGGGTTCAGCGCTTCGTACTCTTCAAAGAGTTTTTCGTACCCGAATTCGTTGAAGGTACCCACCGTGAGCGTGACGGGATCGGAGCCGGTGGCGCCGTCGACGCCGCTTGATTCAGGGGCGGACGAGCCGCAGGCCGTCAGCGACAGGGCCAGGCAGGCGGCCGCAGCCGACAACACAGAGAACTTGGTTGGGTTTTTCACAGGAAAGACTCCTTCGTCAGAAAAAATGCCCTGTCGACCCACATGACGGTCGGAGGCGGAGAGGTGGTGCGGTGGAACTGCCCCGCGGCAGTGGCCCGAGCGTGGGAGCGCTCTCACCACATGGTGTCCCACCTCACAACCCCTTGTCAAGAGGCGGTAGGAGCGCTTCCACGCGACCCTTGCCGGTACTCCCCCGCGGTGTTACGCTTCCCCGACGAGAGCGCTCCCACGGCTGCAGCTTTTCCTGTCGCCCACGCTCAACGATTCCCGCCAACGAACAGGACAAGCAATGCCGCTAGCCCACGTCCCCCATCCTCCGCGCGCCGGCAGACCCCAGAACCCGCAGCAGGGGCGTACCCAGGCCCGGCGCCGGCACGTCGCCGGCACTGTCGCCGGCGCCGTCGCCCTCCTCGCCGGCCTGGTCGCCAGCGGAGGAAGCATGGCCGCTGCTGCGCCGGCCGCTCCCGCCGTTTCAATGGCATCGGCTTCAAAGGCATTAGCGCAACAGGCTCCCGCACCGGCTGCTCCCCCTGCCCTTCCCCGGGCTGCAGAGCCTGACTTCGGACCCAACGTCCGGATCTTCGACCCCGGCATGCCGGTGGCCGAAATCCAGGCCACGGTTAATTCCATCGCCGCTGAACAGGTGGACGATGAGATGGGGTCCAAACGCTACTCACTGCTGTTCAAGCCGGGAACCTACGGCAGTGGCGAAGAGCCGCTCATCGTCCAGGTGGGCTACTCCACCGAGGTGGCGGGGCTGGGCGCTTCCCCCACGGATGTCACCATCAACGGGCACGTGGACGTCTACAACCGGTGCCTCACCGCGGACAACTGCATCGCCCTGAACAACTTCTGGCGGTCCCTGTCCAACCTCACCATCAATGTCACCGGCCTCGAAGGCTGCCGCAGCTCCGCCAATTTCTGGGCGGCCTCGCAGGCGTCCCCCATGCGGCGGATCAACATCACCGGCGGCAACCTCTCCCTCATGGACTACTGCACCGCCGGACCGCAATACGCCAGCGGCGGCTTCATCGCCGATTCCAAGACGGGCGATGTCATCAACGGCTCACAGCAGCAGTACTTCGTGCGTGACAGCAGCATCGGCAACTGGTCCAACGGCGTCTGGAACCAGGTCTTCTCCGGAGTGGACGGGGCACCGGCGCAGTCCTTCCCGAACCCGCCGTACACCACTTTGGCGAGCACGCCTATCAGCCGCGAAAAGCCTTATCTCACGCTGGATGCCGCCGGCCAGTACAGCGTGTTCGTTCCCGCCGTCCGCACGGACTCCGCCGGGACCACGTGGGAAAACGGCCCGACGGCGGGGCGCAGCATCCCGCTGTCAGATTTCTATGTGGCCCGCCCCTCGGATTCGGCCAAGACCATCAATTCCCAGCTGGCACGCGGCAAGAACCTCCTGCTCACCCCGGGGGTCTACGGCATTGATGAGAGCATCGAGGTCAAGAGGGCCAACACCATCGTCCTGGGGCTGGGGATCGCCACCCTCACCGCCATCAACGGCGCCGTCCCGCTGACCGTCGCTGATGTGCCCGGCGTGGACATTGCCGCCGTCACGATTGATGCCGGCGAGGTGAATTCACCGGCACTCATGCGGATCGGGAAGGCCACGCAGGGCGGCGGCGGCGCCGCCAACCCGGCTGTCCGCACGGACCCCGGCAACCCCACCGTGCTCCATGACGTGTTCTTCCGCATCGGCGGACCTCACGTGGGCAAAGCCTCGGTCAGCCTGGAGGTCAACAGCGACAACGTTCTCCTGGACCACATCTGGGCCTGGCGCGCCGACCACGGCAACGGGGTGGGCTGGACCACCAACACCGGCAGGAACGGCGTGATCATCAACGGTAACAACGTCACCGCCACCGGCCTGTTTGTCGAGCACTACCAGGAGTACAACGTCATCTGGAACGGCGAAAACGGCAGGACCGTCTTCTTCCAGAACGAGCTGCCCTATGACGCGCCGAACCAGGCCGCCTGGCAGCACGACGGGGTCCTCGGCTGGGCGGGCTACAAAGTCGCCGATTCGGTCAAGACCCATGAACTCTGGGGCGGCGGCAGTTACGTCTACAACAACGTGGACCCCACCATCCACGCCACCCGCGGCTTCGAGGTACCGGTGACACCGGGCGTGACACTGCACAGCCTGCTGACCGTCAACCTGGGTGCCGGCACCCTGGACCACGTCATCAACGACACCGGCGCACCCGTGTCGACGGACGCCGTCGGGGTACCCAGCTACGTCCCCAGTTTCCCCTAGGCGGGATGCGCGCGGACGGGCGTTTCCCACCCCCGTCCGCGCAGGCTGCCAGGGGCGGCCGCATGACCGTAAGGGGACTTGTCCCCGGTCTGCGTGGGCCGGGTGGGAATCTTTTCCGGAAGAAACATTTGACTTGGATGGCCGGACCCTTTACGCGCGCGTATTCAGATGTAAGCGCTTACATGTGTCCCGCGAACTGGCTTTGGGGTGCATGGAAACATACTTGCGCCTGGTTCCCGCCTCTCCCTACGGTGGGTGCGGCCGGGAGCCCACAAAGTCTCCTGGCCTTTGAACCGGCGGTCCTACGCCGGTTCGCCTCCGAACAACGGCGTCCCTGATGACGCCTGCGGAATCGGGGCCGCCGGAGTATCGGGAAATGAGGGCAGATGCCCGTCTTCCACGAACAGTTACAACTCCGCGAGAAGAGCAATAATGCACAAGCACCCCCAAACCCCCCGGATGCCGCGGTGGCGGTCCGCCGCCGCGGCACTGGCAACAGCCGTGGCTGCCTCGACCTTCCTTGCCGTGCCGTCGGCGCAGGCCAACGAGCCTGCCGATCCCCCGGCCGCAGAGCAGATGCCGGCGCCGACCCCCGGTTTCCCGCTCCCCACGGAACACACCCAGGAAGCCTTCGACCCGGCGTCGGACTTCACCTCCAAGTGGACCCGCGCCGATGCCAGCCAGATCATGGCGCAGAGCGACACCACGGTGGCTCCCGGACAGAACTCCATGAGCCCCGACGTCACCATGCCGGAAATCCCCGAGGATTTCCCCACCATGAATGAGGACGTCTGGGTCTGGGACACCTGGTCCCTGACGGACGAGAATGCCAACCAGATCAGCTACAAGGGCTACGACGTCATCTTCTCGCTCGTCGCTGACCGCCACGCCGGCTACAACTTCGACCAGCGCCACTGGAACGCCCGCATCGGCTTCTTCTTCCGCAAGACCAATGCGGACCCGGCCAAGGACAAGTGGAACTACGGCGGGCACCTCTTCGTCGACGGATCTTCCATCGGCAACACCGAGTGGTCCGGCTCCACCCGCCTGATGCAGGGCAACCATGTGAACGTGTTCTACACGGCCACCACTTTCCACGACGTGGCTGAGCGGAACGCCGGCGGCGGCGGCATCGCCCCGGACGCGGCAATTGCCAAGGCCCTCGGCAACATCCATGCCAACGAGGAACGCGTCTGGTTCGACGGCTTCGAGCACACCAAGCTGCTCGAGCCGGACGGCAAGATGTACCAGACCAAGGAGCAGAACCCGGGCTTTGCATTCCGCGACCCGTTCACCTTCGCCGACCCGGCGCACCCCGGCAAGACCTTCATGGTCTTCGAAGGCAATACGGCCGGCAACCGCGGCGAGTACCAGTGCACCGAGGAAGACCTCGGCTACCGTGAGGGCGATGCCAACGCAGAATCCCTCGAGGAAGTGAACAGCAGCGGCGCCTTCTACCAGACCGGCAATGTGGGCCTCGCCGTGGCTGACAACAAGGACCTGACCAAGTGGTCCTTCCTGCCTCCGATCCTCTCCGCGAACTGCGTCAACGACCAGACTGAACGTCCCCAGATCTTCATCCAGAACGAGGACGGCAAGAACAAGTACTACCTGTACACGATCAGTCACCAGTTCACGTACGCGGCCGGCATGCGCGGCCCCGACGGCGTCTACGGCTTCGTGGGCGACGGCGTGCGCTCCGACTACCAGCCCGTCAACAACTCCGGCCTGGCACTCGGTTCGCCCACCGACCTGAACCTGCCGGCCAACAACCCGAGCGGCACTATCTCGGGGCAGCAGAACGGCCGGCAGTTCCAGGCCTACTCGCACTACGTGCAGCCCAATGGACTCGTGCAGTCGTTCATCGACAACGTCAACGGCGTCCGCGGCGGCTCCCTGTCCCCGACCGTGAAGATCAACTTCAAGAACGGCGTCACGCAGGTTGACCGCAGCTTCGGCGAGAACGGCCTTGGCCCGTTCGGCTACCTGCCCACCAACGTCCGTGTCGGCGGCGAGGGACACTACAAGTAACCAGCACCTCGAGGCCACCTCGACGACACATCCTGCTTGCAGGCGGCGCACCGGCAGTTCCCTGCCTGTGCGGTAGCCGGCACCAGTGCGGAGCGGGGCGCCATCCCAGGCGTCCCGCTCCGTTGCCGTGGCGCACCGGCGCCCGGACAAGCAGCCCCAACTGAAATGGTCACCATGTCGGAAAAACCTGATCTCCGTACTCCCGCCAGCCGGCGCACCGCCTGGGCAATAGCGGCAGCCCTCGCAATCCTGGCCGCCCTTGTCTCCACCGTTGTCCGGATCGAGGGGTCGAGCGCCAAAGTGCGGGCAGAAGAGGCCCTTCGGAGTGTTGCGACAGCCCAGTCCGCATCCAAGGATGCGGCGGGCGTTTATGCCTCCTATTGGCTGACTGGCGGTGACCACAGCCTCTCTGCCGCCCATCCGGTCCAGGCGGAAGGGGTAGCGGACCTCAGGAGCATCAGTTGCGACGACGGCTGGGTAGCAGCAGCCCGGGTTGACGGCGAAATCTACGTGCGATCAAACCTCGAGGAAGGCGCTGTTGCGGCAGGAGCCGGGGAAATCCGCCGGCCCGGCTGCGTCACTGATGAGGCCCTCCGGCGAATGCTTTCCGACGTTGGCCTGCAGGAACAGCCAGCGGAGCCCGGGTCAATCGCCGACCGGCCGCAGGACTCATCGAAGTACCGCCCGAACTACCACATCACTCCCGAACGCAACTGGATGAATGATCCGCAGCGGCCCTTTTTCCTCAATGGGCTCTGGCATTACTACTACCTGTACAACTCCGACTATCCGGAGGGAAACGGAACCGAGTGGTACCACCTCACCAGTGAAGACCTGCTGACCTGGAAGGACGAAGGGGTGGCCATTGAGAAGTACAAAAACGGGCTGGGGGACATTGAAACCGGCAGCGCGGTGGTGGACTACGAAAACACTGCCGGATTTGGGCACGGCGCCGTCATCTCAGTACTGACGCAGCAGGACCAGGGCGTCCAGCGCCAGTCCCTGTTCTACTCAACCGACGGCGGATACACCTTCAACGCGTACGAGGGCAATCCCGTGATGGACAACCCCGGAGCGGAGCACTGGCGGGACCCGAAAATTGTCTGGGACGGGGAACGCAGCCAGTGGCTCATGGTCCTTGCCGAGGGACACAAGATCGGCATGTATACCTCCTCCAACCTCAAGGATTGGCGCTACGTTTCAGGTTTCGAGCGGACCGGCCTGGGGACACTGGAATGTCCCGACCTGTTCCAGCTGGATCTGGACGGGGATCCTGCCAAGAGAACCTGGGTGCTCGCGGCAAGCGCCAATGGAACAGAAGAGGGAAGAACCACCGGCGTCGCCTATTGGACCGGAAGCTGGGACGGAACCCGCTTCACGCCCCGGGACGAGGACCATCAGTGGCTGGACGCCGGATCCGACTTCTACGCAGCCGTGACCTGGGACGACCCCCGGCTCACCGAAGGCCAGAAAATGCAGTCCCGGCAGGCAATCGGATGGATGAACAACTGGGACTATGCCCGGAAGCTCCCAACCGCGGACTGGCACGGCGGCATGGACACCCTCATCCGGGACATCCGCCTCAAAACCGTCCAGGACCGCCCCACCCTTGTCTCTGCTCCTGCGAAAACCTTGGGCCGGCTCGGGGGCCAGACGCTGGATCTCCAAGGGTCCACACCCGACGGCATCAAGAAGCTTCCGTCCTCCCAGGGAGGGGCGTACCGGCTGGACGTGACGCTTGAGCGGCCCGGACCCCATGACGGATCCGAGGCACGGATTTCCATGGAAAGCGGCGGCTCTGCGTTTGCAGCCATCGGTTACAACTTCCGGGACGGCACCGTGTTCCTGGACCGGCAGCACCCCGCCGACAGAGACCTGGGCCCGCTCTTCACCCAGCGGCGGACTGCAACAGCCCCGGCGAAAGACGGCCTTGTGAAGCTGACTGTCTTCGTTGACTACTCTTCCGTCGAAGTGTTCGTCAACGACGGCGAGCAAACTCTGACGTCGCTCGTCTTCCCGCGCTCGGAACAGCACGCCATCAAAACGGTCACGGACAAGGGGCCGCTCCCCCTTAAATCCCTGGACTACACGCCACTGTCCCCGGCCCGCCAATTGCCACTGCAGAAGCTCCCCTGACGCTACCCACGCCTGCCGCAACAAGTTAGGGTTCCAGCATGGACATCATCCTGGTACCCGGTTTCTGGTTGGATGCCTCTTCGTGGCAGGAGGTGGTCCCGGCACTGGAGGCCGCGGGACACCGGCCGCATCCACTCACGCTGCCCGGCCTTGAATCCGTTGACGCGGACCGTTCAGGCATCAGCCTCCAGGACCACATCGACTTTGTGGTTGCCGCCATTGACGCCCTCGAGGGCAAGGTGGTCCTGGTGGGCCACTCCGGGGGCGGTGCCGTCATCCACGGCGCGCTGGACGCGCGCCCGGACCGGGTGGAACGAGCCATTTACGTGGACAGCGGTCCTCTGGGTGAAGGCGACGTGATCAACAACGAACTGCCGGCCGACGGCGACGACATTCCGCTGCCGCCGTGGGAAGGCTTCGACGATGCCGACCTCATTGACCTCGACGACGGACTGCGGGAAGCATTCCGCGCACGTGCCATCCCGCAACCCAAGGGAGTGGCCTACGGCAGGCAGCACCTGCACGATACCCGCCGCTATGACGTCCCGGCCACCGTGATTGCGTGCGAATTCCCCTCCTCGCTGCTCCGCGAATGGATCGACGCCGGCCACCCCTATGTCGCCGAACTGGCGCGGGTCCGCGACGTGGAGTTCGTGGACCTTCCCACGGGACACTGGCCCCAGTTCACCAAGCCGGCGGAACTGGCACGGGTGATCCTCGCAGCAGTTGACCGAGAGGGTGACGACGCGAGCCAGTAACGCCTGCACCTTGCTTAGCCCATCATTCAGGAGTTTCTTCCCAACCCCTTGCGCGGCAGCAGCGCCGTCTCCATAATAAATGAATGCCATTCATTTATTCGTCCGCTTTTCCGCCTGCCGTCCCAGCATTGACGCTCGACGCAGCACCCGCCCGCATGCCCGCCGAATGGGAAACCCACCAGGGCACCTGGATGGCCTTCCCGCCGCCCAACCACACCTTCGGCCCATCCGGGAGCCCCACCCTTGACCGCGCCCGTGGGGCCTGGGCGCGCGTTGCGCGCACCATCAGCCGCTATGAACCGGTGACCGTGCTGGCTGACCCCCGTGACACGACGGCCGCCAGGGAGTGGCTCGGGGAGGGCATCACCGTCCTTGGGGTTCCGCTCGATGACGCCTGGCTGCGTGACAGCGGGCCAACCTTCACCCGCCGTCCGGACGGTACCGTGGCCGCCGTCGACTGGGTGTTCAACGGCTGGGGCGCCCAGCAGTGGGCGCAATGGGGCAAGGACCGGAACGTGGGCCGGGTGCTGGCGGCGCACGCAGGGGTGCCGGTCAATCCGAGTTCCCTGGTCAACGAGGGAGGGGGCTTCCACGTGGACGGCGAGGGAACGGTCCTTCTCACCGAAACGGTGCAGCTGGATCCCCAGCGAAACCCGGGCGCCACCAAGGAATCGGTGGAAGCCGCGATCCACGAGGCCTTGGGAACCACCAAGGCCATCTGGCTGCCCCGCGGACTCACCCGTGATTACGGTGAATTCGGCACCCGCGGGCACGTGGACATCGTAGCTGCCTTCGCCGGCCCGGGCACTGTCCTGCTGCACCGCCAGGACAGTCCCGCCCACCCCGACCATGAGGTCTACCAGGGACTCCATGCCGCCCTGGCCGGGCAGACCGACGCCCAGGGCAGGCCGCTGCGCATCATCGATGTGCCCGCCCCTGCCGCCCTTGAAGACGACGAGGGGTTCGTGGACTGGTCCTACATCAACCATTACGTGGCCAACAACGCAGTAATCCTCTGCAGCTTCGATGACCCGAACGACGCCGTTGCCGCAGGAATACTCGGACGCGCCTATCCGGGCCGCACCATAGAACTGGTGGACGCGCGGGACATCTTCGCCTTTGGCGGCGGCATCCATTGCATCACCCAGCAGCAGCCGGTGCCGGCCGGGCGGCAGGAGGCGGCAGCGTGAGCCCGTTCACCGTGGTGGAAGCAGGTATCAGGCAACTCCGGGAAGCACTGGAAGCGGGTCGGGTCTCAAGCGAGGAGCTGGTCCGCGAGTACCTGCAGCGGATCGAGGCCTACGACAGGTCCGGCATCCGCCTGAACTCGGTGGTGGTACTGAACCCCGAGGCCATTGCGGAGGCGAGGGCCTCCGACGAACGGCGGGCGCGGAACTCCGCCCTGGGCCCACTGGACGGCATCCCCTACACCGCCAAGGACAGTTACCAGGTGGCGGGACTGACGGTAGCGGCCGGTTCACCGGCCTTCAAGGACCTTGTGGCCCGGCGCGATGCCTTCACCATCGAGCGGCTCCGGTCCGGCGGGGCGGTCCTGATCGGCCTCACCAACATGCCGCCCATGGCCAACGGCGGCATGCAGCGCGGCGTGTACGGCCGGGCGGAAAGCCCCTACAACGCGGAATACCTGACCGCGGCGTTTGCCTCCGGATCCTCGAACGGCTCCGGAACCGCCACGGCTGCCAGCTTCGCAGCCTTCGGCCTCGCGGAGGAGACCTGGTCTTCCGGCCGGGCGCCGGCGTCGAACAATGCACTCTGCGCCTATACCCCCTCGCGCGGCGTGATCTCGGTCCGCGGCAACTGGCCGCTGGTTCCCACCATGGACGTGGTGGTGCCGCATACCCGCACCATGGATGACCTCCTGGAGGTGCTGGACGTGGTGGTGGCCGACGACGCCGAAACCCGCGGCGACTTCTGGCGGATGCAGCCATGGGTTGACGTGCCAAAGGCGTCCGAGGTGCGCCCCGCCTCCTACCTGGAGCTGGCCGTCACGGACCCCGCAGCTGCGGCGAACGTGCTGGCCGGCAAACGCCTGGGGGTCCCGCGGATGTACATCAACGCCGATGCCGAGGCCGGCACGGCTCCCGCCCCGGGGATTGGCGGGCCCACCGGGCAGCGCATCCAGACCAGGGCTTCCATCATGGATCTGTGGGATGCTGCCCGCCGCGCGCTCGAGGCGGCCGGGGCGGAAGTGGTGGAGGTGGATTTCCCGGTGGTCTCCAACTATGAAGGCGACCGGCCGGGCGCCCCCAGCATTGCCACGAGGGGCCTGGTGCCACCCGAATACCTCCGCAGGGAGATCGTGGACCTGGCGGCCTGGGCCTGGCACGACTTCCTGGACGCCAACGGTGACCCGAACCTCTCCCGGCTGTCCGACGTCGACGGCGCCAGCATCTTCCCTGCCCCGGACGGGCTGCCGGACCGGTACCACGGGTTTGAGGACGACATCAGCGATTACCCGGCGTGGATACGGGACAACGGGGTGCCGGTCCTGTCTGGGATTCCCCATCTGGCCGAAGGGCTGCGCGGCCTGGAGAAAACTCGCCGGATTGACCTGGAAGAATGGATGGACGGCCTGGTCCTTGATGCGGTGGTGTTCCCGGCCGCCGCGGATGTCGGGCCTGCCGACGCCGACCGCAACGAGCACTCGGCAGAGCAGGCCTGGCGCAACGGCGTCTGGGTGTCCAACGGCAACCTGGTCCCCCGGCATCTGGGCATCCCCACGGTAACGGTCCCGATGGGACTGGCTGCGGACATCGCCATGCCGGTGGGACTGACCTTTGCAGGCAGGGCCTACAGTGACACCTCCCTGCTGCAGCTTGCAGCCGCTTTCGAAGCCACCGGCCGCCGTCGGGTCCCGCCGCCGCGCACCAGCTCCGCCGCCCGGCAGGAAGGGAACGGACGCGCCTTGACAGCCTGATTGTTAGCGCTGACAGTTGAGGGAGCCATTTCCACCACCGACCGGAAAGCCAACTCAATGAAGAACTGGGCAGGGAACCTCGAGTACGCCTCATCGGAGGTCCGGCAGCCGTCGTCAGTGGAAGAACTGGCAGACATCGTGGCCGGGGCCCGCCGGGTCAAAGCCCTGGGGTCCCGCCACTCGTTCAACCGGGTGGGCGACACCGACGGCGTCCACGTGCTCCTGGACGGCCTGCCCCGGGAGATCGAACTGGACCCGGAGCGCCGGACCGTCCGCGTCAGTGGCGGGGTCAGCTACGGAACGCTGTGCCGCTCGCTGGAACAGTCCGGGGTGGCCATCCACAACCTGGCGTCCCTTCCGCATATCTCCGTGGCGGGTGCGGTCCAGACGGGAACGCACGGATCCGGGGTGGACAACCAGTCCCTGGCCGGTGCCGTCGAAGCGATCCACCTGGTGCGGCCCTCCGGTGAACAGGCGTCCCTCTCCCGCGCGGACGGCGACGAATTCCTGGCCGGCGTGGTGGGTCTCGGCGCCCTGGGCATCATCACCGGCCTGGAACTCAGCGTCCGGCCGAGCTTCCGCATGCGCCAGCGCGTCCTGGAGAACCTGCCATGGGACCGCGCGCTGGCCAACTTTCCGGAAATCGTGTCCAGCGCCTACAGCGTCAGCCTCTTCACGGACTACGCCGGCGGTTCCATCAGCCAGGTGTGGCTCAAGGCACTGGATTCGGAGCCGCCGCTGGGTGAGCTGTTCGGTGCCACGGCCGCCCGCACGCCCAGGCACCCGCTGCCGGACATGTCCGCCGAGAATTGCACGCTCCAGATGGACGAGCCGGGCCAGTGGCTGGACCGCCTGCCCCATTTCCGCCATGAGTTCACACCCAGCAAGGGCGAGGAACTGCAAAGCGAATTCATCCTGCCCCTGGAGCACGCCCCGGCCGCCATCGAGGCGGTGCGGGGGCTCGCGCACAAGCTCGCGCCGCTGCTGTTTGTCTCCGAGATCCGCACCGGTGCTGCCGATGAATTTTGGCTCAGCCCCTTCTACCGGCAGCAGAGCGTGGCCCTCCACTTCACGTGGAAGCCGCTGCAGCCTGAGGTGGAGGCGGTCCTGCCGGAACTTGAGGAAGTACTTCGGCCCTTCGGAACCCGACCGCACTGGGGCAAACTGTTCTCCCCGGCCGGCCATGACTGGGAGTCGCTCTACCCGCGTTTCGCCGACTTCCGCTCGCTGGCATCGGCCCACGATCCTGACGGGAAGTTCCGGAACGCGCTGCTGGACAGCATCCTCGGCGTTCCGGCGGCGAGCGGGCGCTAATCAGCAGGATTTGAGCAGGGGTCCTGCCGGAATGCCCTGGTCCGGCACGCGTTTGTCTCGGACCGATAGGCTGGGCTGATGAAACGCCGCCTTGCCGCCCTGTCCGCCGCTCCCCTGTTCCTGCTCCTCGCCGGCTGTGGCGCCGTTGAGGAGGCTGCCGGCAATGCCGCCAGCGACGCCGCCTCCAAGGTGGCCGCCGCAGGCGCTGCCGAAGTGAAACGGCAGGTCTGCGCGGTGGTGCAGGACGGCCTGGTCAGCGTGGAGGACAAGCAGGCGCTGGCCGGCCTGGTCTCCGCCGCACGTACAGCCGGAGTACCCGCAGAGATCACGACGCCGTTAGGCCAGATCGCCGCGGCCGGAGACGAAGTGCCGGGCGAATCCGTCCAGGCACTCAAGGACGCCTGCGCGGCTTAGCTACGCTGCCTGGCCGCACGCGTGGCAGCCCGCCCGGCGTCGGACAAGCGACTCAGGGGCGGTCCGGCCGCGCCTCAGGGCGGGGCTGGTCCACGCCGCGGAGGCCGCTGCCGCGGCCGCCTTGGGGGCGCCTCACCGTGCGGTGTTCAGTGGCGGCAAAGGGGACTACGCCGCCATGCTCCCGGTCCGCGGGCAAGGCACTCACAAACTTTGCCAGTTCCTCGCTGAGGACCTTCCAGCCAATACTTGGATCATTCGGATATGCGTTGATTTCCGCCCGGCGCGCAGCTTCCAGGGCCGCGGCGCCGGATTCCGTTAATTCAACTTTGAACTGCCTGCGGTCGGTGGACTGCCGGGTCCTGGTGATATGCCCGGCGCCCTCCAGCCGGATTAATACGCGCCCCAAGGTCTGGCTCTGGACGCGGATGGCCTCCGCGAGCTGCTCCTGGTTAAGGGGCCCGGCGGCCAAATTTTCCAATGCTATGACGGCGGCCCGTGTCAGGCCCAAGTGCGCCAAGGCATCGTCCTGCCGCCTTTGCACCAGCCGGGCTGCCACCGTAATCAGGCGATAGCTGGTCCGGGCATCTGGATCAAGGTTGCTGGTCATCGGGCCGTGGCCTTCCTCTGGGTGGCGAAGTGCAGGGTGTGATCACCTCTTCTTGCGTCGCTACATTCTCTACAATAAGCATGCTTAGCATCAGATTCGCAAGTAGGCTTACTATCACTGCGGCCAAAGACCCTGCCCGGCAGCCATATATTCGGCAGCCCTTGCGTATCAAAAGGGAAGTGTGCTTAGTATCTAATTAGTAATCATGCTTACTACTAGCCAGCACTGCTGGTTCTTGATCGCCAGCTGACCCTTCATGAAAGAGAGCCCGATGACAGAGAACCAATGGCCCCAGACATCCAGCCCTGCTACCACCGATACTTTCGGTGCACCGGACACAGGCGCTGAAGAACGCTACGGCACCTCCCCCGCCGCAGGTTCCGCCGGAGGCTCCAAGGGCCAGGCGGCAAAGGAAGAAGCTTCGCAGGTTGCCGGCCAGGCCGCCTCCGCAGCCCAGGGCGTTGCCCAGACCGCCAAGGAGGAAGCCGCGCATGTGGCCTCCGAGGCGAAGACCAGTGCGCAGGATCTTCTGCACCAGGCGAAGTCGGGCCTGACAAGCCAGGCGGGAACGCAGCAGCAGAAGGCAGCGGAAGGCATCCGCTCCATTTCCAGCCAGCTGCAGAGCATGGCCGCTGCACCGGACCAGCAGGGCGTGGCCAGCGACCTGATCCGCCAGGCTGCCAGCACCACCGAAACGGTAGCCTCCTGGCTTGAGACCAAGCAGCCGGGGGACCTGCTCGGCGAAGTCCAGAGGTTCGCCCGCAACCGCCCCGGCACGTTCCTCCTGGTCGCAGCCGGCGCAGGCGTCCTGGCCGGACGGCTCACCCGTGGCCTCACGGCGGGAGCACCCGAGGCACAGGGTGCAGTCCAGGGCGTTTCCCCGCAGCGGTCGGTTCAGCCCCAGCCGGTTGCGCCCCTTCACCCGGAGACCGTCTATGCCGCCGGCACTGACGACCTCTTTGACGAGCCGGCAGTAGGCACGAGGGCTCCGGTGTCCACCTCAACCCTCCCCGGGGGGACTGCAGTAGACAGCCCCCTGCGGTACGAGGATGACCCCTACCGCGATGAGGACGGCAGCTACAGCGCTGCCGACGGCACTTACCGTTCGACGGAAGGACGCCAGCTGTGAGTAGTTCTATTCCGGAGATGCCGCCGAGTGAGGCGCACCTGAAGGCTGATAACGCCTCGCTGGGTGAGCTGCTCGGGGACGTGACCCGCGACCTGTCCACGCTGAT